>JACADU010000474.1 GCA_013388415.1 Bryobacteraceae bacterium | reverse complement strand
TCATGCGGGAATCTCCATTCAGCTTCAAAGTGCCTACCATGATGTCTCATCTTCTCCGCCCCCTGAGAGTCAGTAATTGCGGGCGGGGTAGGTGTCTCAGTCATGTTGGCACAGAGGGCCGACCAGGTGGCGCAAGTGATCAGCGAACTCCAGGATCATTTCACTGGCCAACAAACGGTCTCGATCGGACCTCGATTCGAGTGGGATACGAGAGACAACGTGTTCTATCCCAGCCGCGGCCTATTTATGGATGTTTGGTCGGATTTCTTCACCACGGGGCTGGGCAGCAAATGGAATTATCAATACTACAAAGTCGGATTCAACAAGTACATGAAACTGGACGAGCACCAGGTTCTGGCCTTCAGGGCGATGGGCTGCGCCGCAGCAGGCGACTTCGTTCCCATTTACGATCTGTGCCTGTTCGGCGTCATGAACGACCTGAGGGGATACGCCGCAGGCCGGTTCCAGGACCGCAGGATGTTCGCTACGCAGGCAGAGTACCGGATGATGCTGCCGGTAGAAGGCTTTGCCCAGAGATTCGGATTCGTTGTGTTCGGCGGCGTTGGGGGGGTGGACAAGAAGTTCTCGGACATCGAGTGGAAGGAACTGCTTCCGGCAGGCGGCGCGGGCATCCGATTCCGGTTGACGAAAAAGTACCCCGTCAATTTCCGAATCGATTACGCCTTCGGCCGGTACGGCAATACGCTGAGCATCGGCGTACTGGAGGCATTCTGATTCAGTGGGCCAGCCCACCCGGCCGGAACGATGAGCGGGAGGCAGAATGAGAACCAGGCAGGTAATCCTCACCCTAATCTGTGGAGCCGTCTATTCCGCCTGGGGGCGGCCGCAAACCGACGTTCTCATCATGAAGAACGGAGACCGGCTCACCTGCGAGATCAAGCATTTGGAGCGAGGCGTTCTCTACGCAAAGTTGGACTATGCCGACGGCACGGTTTCCATCGACTGGCTGAAGGTGGCGCGCATAGAGAGCCGGCAATTGTTCCTCGTTCATACCGAGGACGGATCACTCTACGAGGGGACACTGCAAACCGCGGACGCGCCAGGCAAAGCACCAGTCCGGATTGAAGTGCTCCCGCCCAGGGAGCAACCTCCAAAGCTGGTCGAGCAAAGCCGCGTGGTGGCGCTCAACCAGACTTCGCAGTCCCTTTGGTACAGGCTTTCGGGCAACTTCGACAGTGGACTCCTTTACACCAAGGGCAATAACGCAACGCAGTACAACCTCGCCGGGGAACTGCGGCTCCGGCAGGAACGGTGGAACGCGAAGACGGGTTTCAACTCGAGCCTCTCGAAAAGCACAGGCGCCGAGACTTCCACTCGCACGGAGTCCTATGTTCAGGTACAGCGGCTGATCGGCAACAGACGGTGGTTCTACAGCGGCGAAGGCGACTTTCTAAAAAGCACTCAGCAGGGCATCAACCTGCAGACGACTTTGGGTGCGGGCATCGGGAGATACTTGACGGACTCAAACCGGACACGCCTGTCGATGATGGCAGGGTTGGCCTATCAGAAAACGCAATACGAGCCGTCTTCGGGCACGCCGAGTCCCCCCAACGCGCTGGCCGGACTGATTGTCGGCAATCTGCAGGTCTTTCAGTTCAAGAAGACAAGCCTGGACGCAGGCGCCAGCATACTGCCCGTACTTTCGGAGAGCGGCAGATTGCGCGCATCTGTCAACACTGCCTATTCGATTCAAGTCGTCGCGAACCTGTGGTTCAAGATTTCCTTCTACGGCAACTGGGACAATCGGCCTCCAGCCAGTTTCTCGGGAAGCGACTATGGCATGAGTTCGAGTCTAAGTTGGACCTTTCACTGAGCGATGGCCCGCTGGCGGTATTCCTTGGCCAGCGCGAACACGGCAACAGACCACACCGCGATCAGCGCGAGGTTCAGCATTGCGAATTGCTTAACCCCCATGCCCAACTGGAGACCGAAGTAGACGATGGCCGCCTGAAGCACGTCGCCCAGTCGCATGAAGAAGGTGTCAATCGCGGCCTTGGCCTTGTACTTGACTTCCGGAGAGGTGACAAGGAACAGAGCTTGGTTTGAGGTGTTCTGAACCGAGTAGTCGACGCTGTTCTCGGCAATCTTCAGCCATCGGGCGACGCCAAGAATCGGGGAGACCAGGAAAAACAGGTACCCCACGAGAGCGATGCCGGGAAGCAGGAACAGCGCTCCGGCGACCCCAATGTACTTGAACACGCGTGAAACAAAGAACGTCTGGAGCAACAGGCTGAGCAGGTTGAACCAGGAATAGTAGTTGGCGTAGAAACCGCCGATGAACTTCTCTTCCGCGCTGGTGTCGGTATAGGTGGCCTGGGCGTGCGAGGTGACCATCTCGCTCAGAATGAACTCCCCGGATGTGTTGACAACGTTCAGCATGACAATGAGCGCTGCGATGAGGACGAGGTAGCGGTCCCGCATGACGAGAGCGAAGCCATCACCCCCAGCGAGCTTTTTGGCCCCGCCAGGCCGTGTCTCAGGGCGCTCGCGAAGGTACACGGCGTAGAGCAAGCCGACGGAGACCGCAAGCAGCAATCCGCCCGAAATCATGAGGACGTAGGGCCCCTTCTGCTTCGCGAGTGGCTCAGCCGCTTTTGCTCCGATGAAGGCGCCAAGCGATGCGCCCAGACCCACAATAGGGAACAACCGTTTGCCCTGATCCTCCGAATACAGGTCGTTCGCGAAAGCCCAGAACTGGGAGATCACGAAGACGTTGAAAATGCCTACCCAGATGAAGTAAGCGACTCCCTCCCTTACTCCGCTCATCCCCAATACGACGAAGAGGACGAGATTCAAAAGAAAGAAGATCGCCAGCCCGCCCACGAGCTGGATTCGCCTCACTTTTGAGGCAATGGAGCTATAGAGCGGGATCAGTAACGCCAGCAAGAACGCCTGGCCGGCCGATGAATAAGTTTTGACCGCGGCGCCACCCTGTGTGAGAATCAGCGGTTCGCGCGCGCTTTTCAGGAAGTAGTACGCGGCAAGCAGGCCGCACATGGTCGCAGCCATCATGAGCACTGTGGCGCCTTCGCCGGCGCGCACCTCTGCGAGCGGCGAGAGAAGCCGTTCAATCGGGCCCCTCTTGGCCGGGGCGCCGGATTGCTGTGCGTTTATGGTCATCTACCAGCTCCTGTCGATTCCCACCAGAGCCGGCACGGAGGACGAAGTCCGGAAGTAGACCGTGACTGCTTTTTGTGGGGTGCCGGTTGCCGTAATCCTGGCAGCGAAGTACCTCCCGGCCGGCGAAGCCTGGATCTCTGCCGGCAGAACTGCGCCGGTGGCTGAAAGCGGAGAGTGGGTGTTTGTCGAGTTTTCAAACCTGGACCACACGATGTCGTACTGACGCGCTGGCAGGAAGCCCGCGTCGACGGCCAAATCACGGAACTGGAGGCGATTCTCCTGGATAGCAAATCCTTCCAGAGGCAGCACCTTGGCAAAGTATGCGCGGCCGATCCGATTCCGGCGCTCGATGAGCGTGTGGGTGATGTAGTCGATGGCTCGAGAGTCTGAGTACTGCCCCGTTTCGACGATCGCGCGGATCTCCCGGTCCGTGAAATTCATGACCTGTCGAGCGGCCCAATACTCGTCGTCCGGCAGCCGGTGGATGAAGGCGCGATTCGGGAAGTTCGAAACCCACTTCTCCGGATCGAACGCCGATGCCTCGAACCGTCCAACGCCCCGAATCTTCGGCGTCTCTGCGGTCTCCCAAGGCTCGGGATTGAATCCGAACTTGAACATCCGTTTCAGAGTCTCCTTCCCGTTGGGAATGATGTAGTCGTGGCCAAAGCTGGCGTTCTTGATCATGTCGGAGTCGCTGCCGAAGATCGCGCCAAAATCGATGAGATAGTGCCGCACGTACTTCACGCCGTTTTCTTCAACCAGCGCATCCTGTGAATTGCCGGCTTTCGCATCGGTGTGGTTCAGCCAGGCGCAGAACACGTGGAGTCCGCGAAGCTCACGCCGGTTCTCATGCGGAATCACGTCATTGGGATCATCGCTGCGGGTTCCCTCGTAGCGGAAGGGCCCCAGCGGGGTTCCGTCGATTGCCTCGCTGGCCACAAACCTGTACTTGCCGTCGGACGTGCGCGGGATCTTCCAGAGCACCTTCTCAACGTCGTGAATCGTCATGGGGCGCTGCTTGCCGTTGGCTCCGTCGGTGGTGCCGTCCCTGGCGACTGTCAAATCCTTGCGGTCCAAATGAACGATGTAGTTCTTCGGTGTGTGGTAACCGAGTGCGTGGAAGAAGCGCGCTCCCACGGCGTCGGCGGCTGTGGCGAGTTCCGGAGCCGAGAGCGGATCCGGCTTGATGAAGTACAGGGTTCCCTTCGAGTCTTTCATCCGGAATCCCGGGCTGATTCCATCCAATTTCGCCCCCACGATCGAGTACGGCGGCCTCGGCGGCGTGGCTTCGCCTGCTCCGTGGTGAAGCTCGTCGAGGGACATGCGCCGTTTGAAGTGCCGATTGGTGTACCACTCGCTGTCCGGCACCTCACCCAACGTATTGACGTTCTGCGCTGGAAGGATCTTCTTCGGTTCCGGCTCGAACGAATTGTAGATGAAATCGAAGAGGGCGTCCGCCTTGCGCGGCTTCACGCCGGTCGCGTTATGCCGCCGCGGCACGGTCATCACCGGCTCGTCCGGGTAGAATTTGGGCCCCTCGGCCGCCGGAAGTACAACCGGCGCCGCAGTCAGAAGGAATGCTGCTAGAAGGGTTCCGGGAAGAATCTTTTGAAAGCGTCGCTGAATGTCCACCAGAATTGAACTCCTTGAGGGCTGAATCCGACGTCGATGCGCATGGCCACGGCGTTGCGCGATTTGAACCGGAGGCCGATCCCGCCGGCGCCATGCAGGTCTCCCAACGCCAGTTGACCGGGTTTATCGCTCACGCGGCCGGCGTCGGCAAAAAGGGCCATGCCGAGTCCGGTCGCGACTTCCCATCGGTACTCCACGTTCCCGACAAGCGAGCTGCCTCCGTAGTAGCGGAAACGTGCGAGACCGCGAACATCGTCCGGGCCGCCAATTGTCTGCTGCTGGTAGAACGGGACCACCTTGCCGGGATCGGTGTAACTGAACAGTCCCGCCGCGCGCAGGACGATGGTGCGCTTGTCGTTGAAGAAGGGGATATACTGCTCGGCGCCGACGCGGAGCCGGCGAAACGAATACTCCGAGTAGTCGCGGGCGTTGTGCCAGGTGTATGAACTCAAAACGTTCGTGCCGCGGTGCGGATCCCCCGCAAAGTCACGCGTATCCACCTGCACGAACGGCCCATACATGAAGTACGGCGTCTGTCGGTCGAGTCCGGGTGTCTGTGCGGGCGTGAAGACGGTCTCTGTCGAGGGATATCCGCCGCTTCCAGGACCCGTGTTGTTGAGCGAGTAGCCGAGAACGGAACCCACCGTCAGCACCCGGCGGAACGGCCGGAGGCCGAGACGCGAATCCACCGTGAAGTTTTCGTAGCGGAAGCGCGTCTGGGAGTCCTTCGACGAGTCGTTGCCGGGACCGAAGTAGGCGACTGCCGGCGCATCCATTCGATGGGCGACCACTTCAAGTCGAATCCGGTCCTTTGCCAGGTGCGGTAAAGCCGCGCCTGCCGTGATGCCGTAGTACTTCGAGATTGAGCCTGCGGCCGAGAAGAAAACATCCAACTGCTCGCGGGCCATGCCGCGCTTGACGTACTTGGGGCCCAGCGCGAGCCCCGAACCCGGGTACAGTCCCCCAAACTGAACTGTCCATCCGTTTTCCGGCGTGAGAAACCCTTTCACAACGGGGTTCTTCAGCGTCCGGAGGTAGACTTGCTCCGCTTGGCCGGGTTGCCATTCCTTGACGTTCGCCGCTTTCTCGTCGACCTGCTTCTGCTGCTGCTCGGCCCGTGTTTGGGCGCTGAGACGATCCGCGGATTGGATGGAGACAGCCAAGGCGGCCAGCAGGACAAGGGATTTCGGCCTGACTTTGCCCTTTGGCGACGCCCACGAAAATGCTTGCATCTTCACGTTCCTATTCACTATTGCGAGACCTCAAATTCCCTGCGGGCGCTTTACGGAAATCTGCGCCACTCCACATCGGCGGATGCGGCGGTCTGGCAGACGGCCGCATTCGCGGGGGCCACTGGACTCCAAGCATGCCAGCGGCCGGGCAGCCCCAATACACTCTCCGAAAGGGACGCTCCACGCTCTCAATCACTCAGATTGCCGTTGGCGTCCGCGGCTGAGCCGCATGGATACCAACGAGCCGGCGGTCAATAAGGCGCCTGTCAGGCCAATCAAGGGAAGCGGGCTCCCGGTCTTGGGCAGCTTGGTTGGGGGAGCCTCCGGATCAGGTTCAGGGGCCGGCGCTGGGGCTGGGGCTGGCTTCGCCACCGGTTCGGGAACTGGGGCAGGCCGGAGTTTGGGTGCCGGGGCTGCCGCAACCTCCGTCTTCACGGGCGCCGGCGCCTCGCCAGTCACCACGCCGCTCGACGACACAACGGTTCGAGGTTCTTCGACGATCTTCTCGGCTGAGACCCTCATCCCCTTCCTCAGCTCGAACACCGAGGCGGGTCTGCCCTCCACGTTGAACTTGTAATCATCCTTGACCTTGTATTGGCGATTCTCGCCATTCGGCAATGTCAAGATGACGTTGTTGCCCGCCACGTACCAGACCTTTCCGCTGCCGACGGTAACTGTCCGATCCACGACGGAGGTTGTGGTTGTCGTGATGGTGGCTTTCAGCTTTGTGCCTACCTTCAGGTCCTTCGCAGCCACCTCCTTGCCGTCAATCAACGCCGTCTTGCCTTCAGGAGCCACGATGTGGCGAATCTCGCCGGTGGACATCCGAACCACGATGTGGTTTCCATCAACGGCAAGCACAGTGCCCTCGAGTTGAGATGTGGTCGTGCTTGCCCCTGTCGTGGATGTGGACTTGGTAGTTGTGGGTTGTGCCGATACGACCATCGCGGCAAGAACAAAGAGTGTCGGAAGGATGCGCATTGAAGCTACTCCATTACTTGATTAATGGGGGGTTCATTTTCCGGATGAACCGCCCTCTCGAACAACGTTGGTGGCCACTTGCTTCACCAACTTCGCCTTGACGACGAACCGCTGTGGCGCGTCGCCGGCGAAGTAGAACGGGTAGCAGGTGACTAAGGTCAGCGAGTCGACGCCGCGGGGGCGCAGCACGCCGACGTTTTCCGGAAATACAATTTCAATTCCGTCGACGCGATAGACGAACCGCGTCGATCGGGCTCTGATCTCGACGGCATCTCCTGCCGCCACGTCTTTCAGAGCACGAAAGAAGCCATCGCGGTGCCCGGCGATGCCGGAGTTCCCGGATTCGCCGGGTTTGGCGGTGCCCGGTATCCAGCCCACTCCTCGGTTCAGGACAAGTTCATCCGTGCCGGCGAAGACAGGCGCCTTGATTTGCAGCCTGTCTATCGCCAGCACAGCCATGGGATTGCCCTGGAGGAGGTTCAGGCTTTCCCGATAGCTCCTGATCCGCTTTGCCGACCAGAGACTGAAATCGAGCGGTCCCTCAGCGCTTGCGGAGGGGGTGCTCCCTTGCCCCGGCTCGAAGTATGCCAGTGCGAGCCGGGAGCCCGCGGACCGGTGAATCATGGCAACCCCGAAAACCGCCAGCAGGACTAGTCCGGCGACAAGGGTCAACCACTCCAAAACATCCCGCCAACGAGCGGCAGGCAGTGCTCGGTCCGTTGCGCGTTTGCTGGGAAGCAGCCGTTTGTCCATGCTGTGAACTCGTCGCGTGGCTCTGGCCCTACTTTCTCGGCGAGTCGTTCTTCATTGCTACCGCCGCAATTTCAATGTCTTTGTGTCCAGTATCCGGCCGGAGGTTTACCTCAACTGCCGCGCTCGCCTGCCCTCTCCACACCCCGCTGCGATCGTAAGACGCCGGCTCGATTGTTCCGATGTCGCTGGCGCGAGTGGGGAGAACCATCGAAGGCTGCCCCCTGGCAACGGTCAAAAACAGTGCGATCAGCACGGCGACAATC
>JACADU010000229.1 GCA_013388415.1 Bryobacteraceae bacterium | reverse complement strand
GTCCGGGCGGTCCGCTCGGCGGCGACACTCGCCGGGATCCCCGGCCTGGCCGGGTGAACGGCGGGGCCGGCTGGCCCCGCGCGTTACTGAACCACTTGCGGCTTGAAGCTGGTGAACGGTTCGCCCGCGAAGCGCAAGCCGAGCGCGGAGACGCTGCCAAACTGCACCTGGAACTCGACCGTCCCGCGCCGTCCGACCGATTGCGGGAAGCGGTCCGGCAGGGGGAAGGCAAGATGCCCTCGAACGGGGATGAGCAGCGCCACCTGCTGGCCGATGACGTTGTTCTGCTCGTCCCGGACCGTTGCCACGATCAGAGCCTGAGTATCTTCAGCGAAGTTGGCCAGCGCCATGGTCGTGGTGAACGGCTGTACGTTGTCGAAGGGAAGCAGGAATCGCTGCTGCGCGCCGGCGTTCACCGGCACTGCGGCTTCCTGATCGACGCGGCCTGGGACGCGCTGCAAGAAGACGGCGAAACCGCCCACCTGCTGGTTGGTGATCACTTCCGCCCAGCCCTGCTCGGCTGTGCCGGAGCCGGTCGTTTGCCAGGTGTACGACGAGCCCACGGGAATCGTGACGTTGGTGATCGGCGAGATGCCCACCATGGGCGGGTTCCACGGTTCGGTCGCGCCTTCCGAGGTGGTGCGGCGGAAGAAACGCAGCGAGACGAGAGCCGGGACGACATCCTTGTTCACCACGGTGATTGTGGTGAAGAATCCGCCTGCATTGGCGATCTGCGGAATGATCAGCCGTCCCGTTGTCGTGGTGTTCAGGCTTTGCACTTCAAAGGATGTGAAGGCGCTGGCGGCGAATCGCAAGCCTACCGCGGACATCCTTCCGCCGGTCATGACGAACTCCGCCGTCCCGCGGCGGTTGCGGAGGAACGAGAGTTCGTCGGTGGTGGCGAAGGCGACGTGGCCGAGCGGCGGCAGGACTCTTCGGTAGGAGCCCTGGATCACCTGGCCGTTCTCGTCCCGGAAGATGGCGCGCACGTCGCCGTTCTCGGTCTCGCTGGAGTTGGTGATCGCCATCGAAGTGACGAGGTTATTGGTGTTGTCGAACGGCAGCAGAATTCGCTGCTGCCAGGTAGAGACGAGCGGCACGGCGGCTTACTGGTCCGCGCGTCCCGCGACGCTTTGCCGGTAGATGGCGAATCCGCCGATCTTCTGAGCGCAGATCACCTGCGCCCAACCGGCCTCAACCTGGTTGCCCAGCCCGCGGGTCCGCCAGGTGAAAGAACCGCCGGGCGGAATGACGACGTTTTCAGTCGACTGATTGCCCTCCATCATCGGAGTCCAGGAAACGGTGGTTGTGTCGGCCAGCGCGCGGCGGAACCGCAAGCTGACGATCGCCGAGGTGGCATCCAGATTGGCGATGGTGATGGTGGTGATGAAGCCGCCGCCATCGGCGACGCGGGGGATGTTGTAGACCGTTGGGCCGGCGTTGCGCAGGTTCACCGGCACATCGGCGCTCAGGACGCCTGGCGATGACGGCGCCAGCGAGACGATCCCGCTCAACGGCAAGTTCAACGGCGCGCTGGTCAGGTTGACGGCAACCTGACCCGGAGTCGTGATGGCCCCGGGCGTCGTAGAGAGCCAGCCGCTGCTCGAGGACAGCACGTTCACGCTGGTCGTCGAAGCGTCGTTGGCCACGACGCGCAAGCTCTGGCCGAGGGTTGTGCCGCCGGGCTGAACGAAGAAGTCAATCTGCGGCGGGAATGATTCAAGCCGCGTGACCTGGCCTGTCGCCGTCAGGATCATGGTCACATTGATCGTGACCTGCGGCCTTCCAGCGGCGAGCACACTGACCGTGCCCTGATAGGTGCCGACCGCCAGATTCAGCGGCAGTGTGGTGATGGTGAAGGTATCCGTCCCGTTGGAGGGCAAAGTTCCGCTGGATTTGCTGGTGATGATCCAGCTCTGGTTAGGAACGATCGAGTACTGCACGGAGGCGCCGGTGTTGGAGACTGTGATCGTCGTGCTCGCCGGAGTGGTTGAGGCTCCTCCCGTCGCGCCGGTTGTGGTGAGCGAGGTCGGAGTGACGCTCATGCTGTCCTGGCCGCCCGTTCCACCCAGCGTGAACGACACGGTGACGGAGCGGTTCGGCCTGCCTGGCGAGGAGACGAGGACATTCGCCAGTCTTGTGCCGGGGGTCAAGCCGGTGGAGTTGACAGCGATGCTGAACGTATCCGTGCCATTGGCGGCGACGTTGCCCGAATTCTTGCTGAGGGTGACCCACGTCTGGTCGACACTGACGACGTAACCCATGGCAGGGCCGATGTTGCCAACCTGCACCAGCGCCTGTGCCGGCGTGGGGGCGGGCTGGCCAGTGGGCTGGTTGAATGAGATCGTGGACGGCACAACCACAAGGTCGGGCGCCGGTTCCTGGGTGACGGTATTCAGAGTCACCGTCACCGTCCGGTTGGGCCTGCCGGGGGCGCTGATCAGAATGTTGCCCGTGCGCGTGCCGGCTGTCGTGATGAACGTCGTATTCACAGAGACGAGCAGCACGGCGGAGCCGTCTGCCGGGAGCGTTCCGCTGAGATTGTCCAGCACGATCCAAGGCTGATCCGGGACGGCGAGGTAGGTGACGGCGGGGCCGGTGTTGGCGAGCGTCAACCTCCAGGGAGACGGCGCGGCGTTCAACTGCCCTAAGACCGATGTGAAAGCGAGCGAACTGGGAGAAACCGTCAGGTCGGTTGACGGTTGTACGGCAGTGTCGACGTTGAATGTGACATTGACGGTTTTGGTCGTCCTGCCCGGGGCGGCAAATTGGATTGTGCCCGTCTTGACACCGGCGGTTTGCCCTTGACCGGTCACCGAGACCTCAACCGTGTCGGTGGCGTTTTGATTGATCGCTCCCGCGAGCTTGTTCGTGCTCAGCCACGACGGCTGGTCGACGGTCACGGTGTATCCCACGGCCGGACCAACATTGGTGACGGTGATCGATTGCTTCGAGGGAGTGCCTCCGGCTTCACCGGCTTTGCCGGCAAAGGTGAGCGAGGTGGGGGTCGTGAGCAGTTCGGGCGGCGGTTCGCCGGCTGTCACCGTGAAGCTGACTTGAATCGTCCGCGTTGGACGGCCGGTGGCCAGGACGGTGATGGTTCCCGTCTTTGTGCCCGGCGTCTGGCTCTGGGGGTTGGCGGAGACGCTGAAACTGTCCGAGCCTCCCTCGGCGAGATTGCCGGAGGTCTTGCTCAACACAATCCAGCTCTGGTCGACCGCCAGAGTGTAGGGCACGGCGGCTCCTGAGTTGTTGACGGTCACAAGCAGGCTCGCCGGGATGCCCGCGGCCGCGCCGGCCTGGCCGACAAAGGCCATCGACTGAGGCGAGACCGTCATGTCCGCCGAGGCCGGGCTCTCGCGCACAGTGAAACTGACCTGCACGCTGCGAGCGGGCCTTCCTGGAGCGGCAATGCTGACTGTCCCGGTGCGCGTTCCCGGAGTCAGCCCCTGCGGCTTGGCGGCCACAGTGAAGGTCGCGGTGCCGTTGGCGGGGATGCTGCCGGCAAGCGACGGCAGGTCGATCCAAGGCTGGTCCGCGGCCAGGGCGAAGCCCACGGCTGCGCCGATGTTCGTCAGGGTCACCGTGGCCGTCGCCGGAGTGGATGTGGTTTCACCGGCGTTGGCGCTAAAGCTGAGCGTCGTTGGAGAGACGATCAAATCCGGCGGAGGCGGATCCGTTGTCACGTTGAACGTCACGACAACGGTCCGGCTCGGGCGGCCGGGAGAACTCACAGTGATGTTACCCGTTCGCGTTCCGGCGGTGAGGAATTGCGGGCTTGCAGAGACATTGAAGGTATCCGTCCCATTCTGCGCGAGGGAGCCGGAATTCTTCGTCAAGCTGAGCCAAGCCTGGTCCACGACAACCGAGTACGTCGTTGCAGCGCCGACATTCTGGACTGTCACTGTCGCCGCGGTCGGAGCGGAGGTCGTCGTCCCCACCTGACCCGCAAAGGTCAGCGTGCCCGGCGTCACCGTCAGGTCGAGAGTCGGATCGGACGACGTGACGGTCATGGTGACGGTGATCGTGCGGGGGGTCCTGCCGAAGGCTGCCACTGTAATTGTGGCTGTTCTGGTTCCAGCCGTCTGTCCGACGCCGGTCACGCGCACGGGGAACGAATCAGAACCGTTTTCCGGAATTGTGCCGGAGAGTTTCTCGAGTACAACCCAGGTCTGATCGGCAGAGACCGTATAACCGACAGCGCTGCCGACATTGGCGACGACGACCGTTGTGCTTGACGGGACGGATTGAGCCATGCCGGCCTGCACCGAGAAGGCGAGGGATTCAGGATTCACGTTGAGTTCCGGCGGCGGAGGCGTCGAGGTGACGTTAAAGGTCACGTTCACCGAGCGCGGGGCGCGTCCGGGCGCTGCGATGGTGATCGTCCCCGTCTTTGTCCCAACGGTCTGGAACTGCGGGCTTGCGGCCACGGTGAAGGTGTCGGAGCCATTCTGATTGACAGTTCCGGCATTCTTGCTCAAGACGATCCAGGACTGGTTCGCGGAGATCGTATATCCTGTCGCCGGGCCGCTGTTCGTCACGGTGACTGTCGCCTGGTTCGGCGCGGAGGTCAGCGCGCCCGCCTGGCCCGTGAATGTCAGCGTCGCCGGGCTTGCGGAGATGTCGCTGGCGCCTGACAGTTGCAGCCTGACAGTGATGATTTCGGGAGTGCGGCCGGGCGCGGCGACTTCGATGGTGCCAGCGACTTCGCCGGTCACAGATAATGCGCTCGCATCCGTACTGACGTTAAAGGTGTCTGAGCCGTTCTGGGGGATCGTACCCGACTGTTTGCTGACGCGCAGCCATGATGCCGCGCCGGGGGCAGGTGTGATCGTGTATGTGGTCGCGTCACCAAAGTTTGAAACGGTCACTTGCACCTGTGGGGGATTGCCCGGCGCCGAACCTGGCGTCCCGGAGAAGGTGATCTCCTTGGGTTGTACCGTCAGCGAGGAGGAAACCAGAATACGCAGCACGACGGACTTCGCCGGGGCGGTGGAGGACGGCGCCCGAAACGTGATCGCCGCCTCGTACACAGTGCCCGGCACAAGCCCCGTGGTATTCACATCCGCCGTCACGCTCGACGGGAACTGGTCGAGGACCTGCGGCCGGATGGTGACCCAACTTCCACCAGCCGTCAGCGAAGCAGTGACCGATCCGGGGCCGACGTAGTTGACCTGAAACGGATAGCTGGCCGTTGTCCCCGCCCGCTGTGTGAAAGTCGGAGGAGAGGACGGCTCGACGGTGATCGACTGTTGCACTACCTGGATCGTGACGGGAATGATCAGCGGCGTCCTGCCGGCGGGTGTCACGACGATCGTGCTGGTGTAGTAATTACTCGCGACAAAACTCTGAGGATTGATCTGAAGCCGCACAGCAGGGATGCTCGCATTGGCGGGCAGGACGCCAGAGAGCGGGATCACCGACGCCGTCGCCCAAGTGACGGTTGGCTGGAGCGCCACGGAAATCGACACTTCAGGCCCGGGATTCGTGATGGTGATGTCCTGGCTGATGAGTGCAGTCTGGCCGGCGCCGACGGTCAGCGAGATCTGCGAAGGCGACGCCGTCAGCGTTTGAGCCCCGGCGAAACCGCTGATCAGCCCGAACAGCAAAATGAGAGCGATCCAGTAACGCATTTAACCCTCCAGTGAATTGACACCCAAAAACAATATAATCAACTTTTGTCGTATTCGTCCGGCCAAACAGGCCTGGTAAACAGGCCGCCGTCTACCCAAATGGTCTGTCCGGTGACAAACTCCGCCTTATCGCTCACCAGGAATGCAACTACCGTGCCAACGTCGGCGGGCAGGCCGATGCGGCCAAGCGGAGTCAGCCGGCTCCACGCCGCCGCGTAGTCCCCGGCTTCCTGCCTGGTGCGCTCGATTTCGATGGCGCCCGGGGCGACGCAATTCACTCGAATCTTGTACTTGCCGAGTTCGACGGCGGCGACCTTGGTGAAGTTTTCCAGGCCGCCTTTGCTGGCGGTGTAGTCCACGAGATTGGGGAAGGGCCACTTGTTGGACCCTGAGCCGATGTTGATGATCGACCCACCGCCTGTGTCTTTCATGGACAACGCCGCGCGCTGGGTGCAAAGGAAGGCGCCCTTCAGATTCGTCCCCAGAACGTGATCCCATTCGGCTTCGGAGAGCTCCAAAAGCGGCTTCCAGGTCTGTACGCCGGCATTGTTGACGATGATGTCCAGACGGCCAAAGCGACGGAGGGTTTCTCCGAAGAGGGAGTCGACGTCGCTGGAATGCGAGACGTTGCCCCGAACGGCGAATGCTGCTCCGCCCAAGCTCTCGATCGCCGCGACGGTTTCCCGGGCGCCCTGTTCATCGCTGTTGTAGTTGACAGCCACGCTGGCGCCTGCTTTCGCCAATTCCAGCGCGATGCCGCGCCCGACTCCTTTGCTTGCGCCAGTGACCAGCGCGGTTCGTCCTTCCAGTTCAAGCCCCATGTAGCGATTCTAGCCGCTCAACCGCTTCTTGCCCGCATTACCTTCCACCTTCGGCGACGAGGTAGGGAGCAAACCGGGTTTGCGACGGCAAATGGAAAACGATACCCGGAGGCGCGCGGAACTCGAGCCATGCATCCGTCTCCAGCAGCTTTTGGGCGCAGCGCGGATCGAGCGTGACGGTGACCCAGCCATCCCGCTGCGGGGCAGCCGCCGCGCGGCCCTTGAGCGGCTTGAGGATCTCGATGCCGCCCGGCGCTTCTCCTTCGGCGAGGTGCAACAGAAGAGTCGCTTTCGCTGCCTTCATTCTGGTCGCGGGACCGGTCCGGAAGCGCAGCCGCCACACTCCGCCGCGCCCGGAACCGGCGACGGATTCAAGGATGGCCACCTGGCCCCGGAGCTCCGTGGGAACCAGCCCGAGCGCCGCCGCCAGCCAGAAGCGGCGGCTTGTCATCAGATTCTTCTTGCTCTGCCCGCTCATTTTGTTCAATCTTGAAAGTTCAGGAGGGCTGAGCCGCAGTGAACATCAAGATGCCGGATGCTCCACCAGTGTGGGAACCCAGCGACCGCTGGACTGTCTCGCACGCGAGCGAACTTTACGATATCGGCCGCTGGGGCAGAGGATACTTTTCCATCAGCCCCGAAGGTCACGTGTTGGTTCACCCGAGCCTTGAACCGGACAGATTCGTCGATCTGAAACGGCTGATCGACACTCTCGTGCTGCGCGGGATCTACCCTCCCATCCTGATCCGCTTTCCGGAGATCCTGGGCAAGCAGTTGCATGAGCTCCATCAGGTCTTCAGCAACGCGATTGCCGAACACAACTACCAGGGCAGCTACCGCTGCGTTTACCCGATCAAGGTGAATCAGCAGCGCCAGGTGGTGGAGGAGATCAACCGGATCGGCAGGCAATTCGGGTTCGGCCTTGAGGCAGGCTCGAAACCGGAGTTGCTGGCCGTGGTCGCGATCGCCGACAACCGCACGCCGATCATCTGCAACGGTTTCAAAGACGACGAATACATCGAGATGTGCATGCTGGCGCGCAAGATCGGGCGCGACATCACGCCGGTGGTGGAAAAGTTTACCGAACTCGACCTGATCCTGAAGCACGCCGCGCAGGTGGGAGTGCGGCCATCCATTGGCTTGCGGGTCAAGCTCGCTTCGCGCGGGGCGGGGCGGTGGAAGTCCTCTGGCGGTTACCGATCGAAGTTCGGCCTGACGGTCACAGAAGCCTTGCGCGCCCTGGATCTGCTGAAGGAGTTGGGCATGGCGGATTGCCTGAAGCTCCTGCACTTCCATCTCGGCAGCCAGATCACCAATATCCGGCATATCAAGGGAGCGGTGATCGAGGCCGCCCGCATCTATGTCGATCTCAAGAAGCATGGCGCGGGGCTCGAATTCCTCGACGTCGGCGGCGGGTTGGGGATCGATTATGACGGCTCGCAAACCGATTTCGAATCCAGCGTGAACTACACTCTTCAGGAGTACGCGAACGACATCGTCTATCACGTGCAGAACGTCTGCGACGAGGCCGAAGTCCCCCATCCGTCGATCGTGACGGAAAGCGGCCGCGCCATCGCCGCTTACCATAGCGTGCTGGTGTTCAACATCCTGGGCGTCAGCGGCTATGGAGAGGAGAACATTCCGTCCACCTTGCCCGAAGACGCCGAGCAGCCGCTCGTCGACCTGATGGAGACCTACCGGAACCTGAGCACGAAGAATCTGCTCGAGAGCTTCCACGACGCCCAGCAGGCGCTCGACTCGGCCCTGAATCTCTTCTCCCTCGGCTACCTGCCGCTGGTCCAGCGGTCGCTCGCCGAAAACCTCTACTGGATCATCTCCCGGCGCATTCTGCTGATGGCCAAGCAGCTCGACGTCTTCCCCGAGGAGTTGGAAGGGCTCGACGGGATGCTCTCCGATACGTACTTCTGCAACTTCTCGCTGTTCCAGTCGATGCCGGACAGTTGGGCGGTGAAGCAGTTGTTCCCGATCATGCCCATTCACCGCCTCGGCGAACATCCGGGCCGCTCGGCCATTCTGGGCGACATCTCCTGCGACAGCGACGGCAAGGTGGACCAGTTCATCGACCGCCGCGATGTCAAGCGGACCCTGCCGCTGCACAACTTCACCGGCGAACCCTATTATCTCGGCGCGTTCCTGGTCGGCGCCTACCAGGAGATCCTCGGCGACCTGCACAATTTGTTCGGCGACACTCATGCCGTCCACGTTCGCATCAATGACCAGAACCAGCCGGTGCTCGAAGCGGTGATCCGCGGCGATACCGTGCGCGAGGTGCTCGACTACGTTCAGTTCAGCGCTTCCAGCCTGCTCGAACAGTTCCGCCAGGACGTGGAGACTGCGGTGATGGAAGGCAACATCGGCTACGAGGCCTCCGGACGCCTGCTGCGTTTCTATGAGCAGGGGCTCCACGGCTACACCTACCTCGAAGATTCCCACGAGCAATGAGCGGTGATCTACCGCATGGCGCTCGCCAGGCAATAGATCCTCACCTCGACGCCCGGGCGCAGGAAGACGGGCTCTTCGAGAGCTCTCATGTAGAGGTCGCGCTGTCCAGGAGGGCGCCGCTCGTACAGCCACTCGGCGAGTTTCGGCTCCAGCTCAGGCGTCAGGACGATGACCGGCGCGGGTTGGGCGGCGAAGTCGACGTCTCTGCGCCATTCCTGCTGAGGATGCGCGCGCAGATACCACGGCAAGGGCCATAGGTTTTGCCGGGTGAAGAACTGAATCGTCTCGCCGCGGCCGGCGAGTGAGGCGAGACGGCGGGGGATTTCCAGGGCTTCGGGCAGAGTCTGCGCGTACACGTAAGGATTCACGGGCGATGCGGGGTGGAGAAAACTCGTGAAGAAGCTGACAGCGGCAAAGGCAGCCGCAAGCGGGCAGGCGAACTTCGGCGTTCCTCCCGCGAGAATCAGGACGGGCCACCAGAACTGCACCGAGCACCAGGGTGTCTTGTACGGGATGACGCAATAGAGGGCGCCCAGGACCAGGGCGTACGCGGCAAGAAAGCGGTCGCGCCTCCAGGCGAGCGCGGCCAGCGGAATCGCCAGCAGTTCCCAGCGCAGAACAGAAAAATAGAACCAGAAGGGATGCGCATGGCCGGCGCCGCCGGCGCGGCTCAGCAGTGCGGACGGCATCCGCCCCACTTGGCTCCAATCGCGCAACCCCGACGTGAAGACAAGCGCGCCGCAGGCGAGAACGGCCGCGCCAAGAAGAGCAAGGCTGCGCGCCGGCGGGCGGGGGCGTTTCACCAGAAACCACGCCGTGGCCGCCGCCAGGAAAGCAAGCATCGCTGTTTCCTTGGCCGCGAGCATGCCTCCGGCAAGCAGACCCGTGATTCTCCAGTCCCATTGATCACGGCCTCGCAGGGCGTAGAGCCACACCGCGGTCAGCAGCGCCAGCAGCATCTCCGGGATGTAGAAGCGGCTCCAGTAGACCATCGCCGGGGAGAGCGCGATCAAGAGGCCGGCGGGCAGGCCAGCGGTAGCTGTGGCGAAAGCGGCCAGAATGACGCCCGCCACGGCAGGGACAAGGCGGAGAGCCGTCTCCGTCAGTGGCCCCGGAACAGCCGCCCCAAGAACCGGCAACATCACCCCATGGAAGTCGGAAGCGTCATACCGCCACGAGTGGCTCTTACGCAAGGTCCCGGTCATGTCGGCGAGAATCGCTTCATCGGCATGCATGGGACGCCGCTCGAGAGCCGGCAGCCGCGCCACACCCGCCGCGAAGACGGTGGCCAGGATGGAGAAAGCGGCCGCCGCGTTGAAGCTCATTTCACCGGCTTGCCGTAGACCTCGACCTCGACATAATGGTTCGTTTTGGTCGAGCTGTTGCCGTTGGAGTAGAGCCGGACATAGCGCGCCTCGATGCCCTTGGCGTCAATCAGGCGGCCCTCTGCCGTCTCCACGTAGCTCATGTCGCGCCCGATGCCAAGACCAGCGGTATTGTCGTGATCGTTGTTGAACAGTGTGCGGACCCCGGTGATGAAGTCGGGATCGTCGGCCGCCTGCACGGCGACGTCGTGATAAACGCGCGCTTGCTTGTGGTAGTGCCAGACGACGATCGCGTAAATGGCATGCTTGCCTTGCAGGTCGATGGTGACGTGCTGCACGCCGGGCTTCAGCTCGACGAAACTGCCGTCCTTGCCCTGCTTGTCTCCGTCGGTGATCTGCTCGATATCGCCGGTGGCGGGGTCGGCATCGGAGGATGTTACCGGTTTACCCAGCGCGACGTTCGCCGTGCCGGCTGGGGCAAGGAAGGGCGGGCGCGGCCTGCCGAGCGGCTTTTCGAGGTTGGGAATGGTCACGTTGATGGGCGTGCCTTCGAACATCGGTTTCGGCAGCACTAGCGGGATCGGTTCCAGTCCTTGCCCGGCAAGGGGGAGAGCGATCAACGCGAGGATAGGAAAGCGCATGGGCAGATTCATGATTACCGCCGGAAAGTGAGGGAGCGTTCCAGCCTCTGCACCGCGGACTTCGCCTCCGGCGCAACGCTCGGGTCCGATAGCAGCGACCTGGCGAGTTCGAGCGACTCCGGGCAGACAAACCCGGTGAGCGCGGCAAGGACCGCCTTCTTTTACTCCGTCTGTGGAGAGGCCTTGAGGGCTTCGGCAAGCTCCCTGGCGACCTCCGCGGGCGGGCGCTCCGAGGGCGCGGAAACCAGCCGGATGTAACCTCGCAGGGCGAGAATCCGGATCGCCTGCTCCGCGCCGGACTGCGCCGCCGCGAGCAGGTCCGCCGCTGGACCGGCAGCCGGCCACTCGGTCAGCGCGAGAACCGCCGCGCGGCGGATGGCGGCATCGGAATCCGACAAAGCGGTGCGCAAGCGAGGCAGGGCGTCGTCGCGGGCGCTTTGGCCGAGAACCGTGAGCAGCGAAGCGCGCGCCTCCACTGTCTTCGCCGCGCTCAACTCCTTCTCAACAGGGGCGAGCGGCGCCTGGAGGTTGCGGCGCAGGGTGGCGGCAAGAGTTCGCTCCATCTCGCGGCGATCTGCGGCGGTTGGCGCGGCGGACAGAAGGGCGGCGAGTTCGGGGACCGAGGCGGCGGGCGCGATTTCGCGCAAGGCGCGATAGGACTCGCGGCGG
>JACADU010000119.1 GCA_013388415.1 Bryobacteraceae bacterium | reverse complement strand
GTGGCGGCGTCGGCGACGGCCACCACTTGAATTCCGGCTTCTTTGAGAGCGTCGGCGGCGAAGGCCCTAACCTGGTCCTGGTCTTCAACCAGGAGCACGGTTGCGGCGCCCGTGGCCAGGCGGCTGCGGGCGGCGACGGGGTGGGGGGAGGGTTTTGGCGGCGCGGAGCGGAAGTAGAGGTCGAAGCGGGAGCCCCAGTCGCCGCTTTCGACGTTTACGCCGCCGCCGCCCTGGGAGAGAACGCCATAGACGGTGGCCAGTTCCAAGCCCGGGCGAAGCCCGCCGGTGACGTCGCTGAATGGTTCGAAGAGCCGTGAGATGGAGTCGCTGGTCATGCCTTCTCCGTCATCCTCGAAGCGCAGCCTGAGATAACCGCCCTCGGGGAGCACCCCGCCCTGGACCGCCTGGGGTCCGGTGACGCAGGCGGTCGACAGCTTCACGGCGCCGCCTTCGTGAGCCACTTCACGCGCCCTGGCCCCGAGCGTGAGCAGAACCTGCTCGATCGCGTTGGGATCGAAGTGAACCCAGTCATTGGAAGCCGCCAATTCGAGGTCGAGGAAGATGCCAGGACCGAGGAGGCGGGCCAGCAAGGGCTCCATGGCGCGAACGATCTTGTGGGCTTCGAAATCCCTTGCCTGCATGACCTGCTTGCGGCTCAGCGCCAGCAACTGTCTGGTGAGATCGGCCGCCTTGGCGCCGGCGCGCTCGATCTCCTCGAGATAGCCGCGAACCGCCTCGCTGGCAGACTTGGCGATGGCCATGCGGACGTAGCCGTTGATGACGGTGAGAAGGTTATTGAAATCGTGAGCGACGCCTCCGGCGAGCCGCCCGACGGCATCCATTCGCTGCGCCAGCCGGGCGCGCTCCTCCAGCCTGCGCGCATCGGTGATATCGCGGCCGATGGCGGCGATCGCCTCAACCTGGCCGGAGGGGGCCGGCAACTGATGCAGATCCCATTCCACGAGGCGTTCCTCCCCGTTGAGACGAACAACGCGATTGGTGCCATGAGGAGGACAGTTGGCCAATCCGCCGACCTCGGAGAGGACAGCCCCAACGCGAAGCCTCTCGTCGAGAGGGAGGAAGCGCTCGAACCAATTGACGCCCAGCACGTCCTGCTCGGTTCCGCCGACGAGGTCGAGGACGGCGCGGTTGGCAAAGCGCACGACGCCATTGGTGTCCAGGACCAGGGCAGCCTGGGAGAGATTGGCCATCATGCCGCGCAGCCAGCGTTCCGACGCCTGGATGGCCTGCTCGGCAGCGCGGCGCTCGGTGATATCGCTTGAGGTCACACCGACGATGCCGGGCGCCTGGCGGTAGACCCTCAATTGGTACCAGCGCCCGTTGGGATGGGGGAGTTGGCGGTCGACGACGCTCTGGCTGTCCAGGGCGATCACCATCTCGAACAACGCCTCTTCGCAGCAGTTGTTCCGGCCGCGGAGCTTCTGGCCGATGAGGTTTCCACAGTCGTCTCCGAGGTGGCCGGCCAAGGCCCGATTCACAACCATCCATTCGAGGTCCACGAGGCGCCCGGCGCTGTCGCAGTGTTCCTTCAAGAGCCCCAAGCCGTCGACGGCGTGCTCGAGCATGCTGTGCGACTGAACCATCTGGCGCTCGAGGGCGTTTTCGGTTTCCTCCAATTCCAGTTCGCGGGCCAGCCGCTCGGCGAGGAGCGTGATGAGGGCTTCGGGGATCTCGCTTCTCTCCAAAGGCTGGTCGTGCATGGCGGCAAGGATGCCGATGGCTTCGTTGCGGCGGGACCGGAGGACGATGCCGAGGTAGCTCTCGACGTTCAGCCGGGCCAGGCCGCGATCTTCGGGGAATAACGCCTGAACGCCCCGCGGGTAGGCGCAGATCGATTCCCGGACGGTCACTTCGCAGGGTGAACCGCGCAGAGAGTATTCATAGTTGTCCGCGATGGCGCCGTCTCTGATCACGACCAGCGTACGGAGCTTGCCGCCGCCGGGGCTGATGCGGCCAATGTGGGCGAAGCGCACGCCGAGGACTTTCGTGAGTTGAAGCGCGGCCTCTTGAAGCAGGTCGTACAGGCTGGCCGAGGAGCGTTTTTCGAGCAGCGTGCCGAGCGCCTGTTCCAGGAGCCTGCGCCGGGAGGTGTCGCTGACCCATCCGCACATCAGCCTTGGGCGGTCATTGGGGTCCCATTCGAGGACGCGGGTGCGGCCCTGCACCCAGAGCCAGCCACCGCCGCCGGTCCTGAGGCGGTATTCATGGGTGAGGTCGGACTGGCGGCGGGCGACCATCTGTTCGAAGTCGCGGGCGACGCGGACGCGGTCGTCCGGGTGGACCTGGTCCAAGTCGGGAAACCGCACGGCTTCGACGTGGCCTTGCGGCGCCGGCGGGTAGCCGAGGAGTTCGCGAAGCCGGGAACTGGCAAACACCCGCCCCGCGGCGATGTCGCATTGCCAATAACCGTCCTTCGTGGAACCGAGGACAGCCTCGAGGCTCACCGGAACCACATTTGCCTCCTCCATGGGTCAGTCCGGCATTCTCCTTTCATTGTCTGCGCTTGACGAGGTAAATGGCGACTTCGGCCAGGAGGTTCGGGAGTAATTCCACGCGCCGGTCCCCAGAGAGGAAGACTTTCCTTTCAATGGCCCAGTCACGCGCGCGGGCGAGTTCCTCGAAATCGATGATGGTGAGGAAGTGGATGTTTGGCGAGTCATACCAGTTATGCGGAAACAGGGGAGTTTTTGGAGCGCGTCCACTGAATAAATGAGCGATGCGCACGCGCCAGTGGCCGAAGTTGGGGAAGGCGATCACCGCATGACGCCCGATGCGGAGCATTCCTTCGATGACGGCGAGGGGCCGGCGCGATTCCTGGAGAGTCTGGCTGAGGATCACGTAATCGAACGCGCCTGGGGGGTACTCGGCGAGGCTTTCCTCGAGATCGCCTTGATAGACGGTTACGCCGCGGGCGATGGCCTTCTGGACCAGTTCTCTGTTTTTCTCGACGCCGCGCGCCTGAACGGATTTCTGCTCCTTCAGCCAGAGGAGCAAGGCGCCGTCGCCACAGCCCAGGTCGAGCACGCGCGAGCCATGGGGGATCATCTCGCCGATCAGAGCGTAGTCGGCGCGGCCGAGCACCTCCTTCACTTTCACGCGCGGACCCCCGCCTGCCGCCGCTCCCGGAGGCAGCGCGCCAGGAAGCCGCGGATGATCTCAGTCTGCTCTCCGACGTCGACGAGGAAAGCGTCGTGGCCGTAGTTGGGGGAGAGCTCGCAGTAGGTGACGTCGTGGTTCCTGGCGCGGAGGGCGTTGACAATCTCCTGGGATTGATAGGAGGGATAGAGCCAGTCGGAAGTGAAGCTGAGCACCAGGAAGCGGCAGGTGGCGCGTTCGAGAGAGGCGGCGAGCGAAGGGAAGCCGGCCGTGAGGTCGAAGTAGTCCATCGCCTTGGTGATGTAGAGATAGGAATTGGCATCGAACCGGCCGACGAACTGAGCGCCGCGGTAGCGGAGATAGCTCTCGACTTCAAAGTCGATGTCGAAGCCGAAGCTGACCTGGTCGCGGTTCCTGAGCCGGCGTCCGAACTTTTCGCGCATCGACTCATCCGACATATAGGTGATATGGCCGACCATGCGCGCGACGGCGAGGCCGCGAGCCGGAGGCGGACCGCCATAGAAATCGCCTCCGGCGAAGTCCGGATCGGCCATGATCGCCTGGCGTCCGGTTTCATTGAAGGCGATTTGCTGGGCGCTGTGGCGGGCAGTTGTGGCGATGGGGATGCAAGACTCGATGCTGTCCGGATAGGCGACGGCCCACTCAAGCGCCTGCATGCCGCCCATGGAGCCGCCGGTCACGGTGAGCAGCCGTTCGATTCCAAGGCGGTCGATGAGCATTTTCTGCAATCGCACCATGTCGGAAATGGTGATGCCGGGGAAGCGCAAGCCCCACGGCCTGCCGGTGGCCGGATTGATGGACGCCGGGCCGGTGGTGCCGCGGCACCCGCCGAGGACGTTGGAGCAGATGACGAAATAGTGATCGGTGTCAAAGGCCTTTCCGGGTCCCACCATATTGGCCCACCAGCCGGGTTTGCCTTCGTGGTCGACGCCGGCGACGTGCGCGTCGCCGGTAAAGGCGTGCTCGATCAAGACCGCGTTCGAGCGGTCCTCATTGAGCTGACCATAGGTCTCGTAAGCCACTTCGACGTCTCGAAGGGTTTCGCCGCAATCGAGATCCAAGGACTCAAATCTCGCCTGTTGCGTCTCAACAATCATTTCTTCAACTTTACCAACGGCGGCGCGAACGCAGCATCGGCTGCCTGGCGGATCACCCGGCTTCGCGTGATACGATCAGGGCATGAATAAAGGGACCATTCTCTCCGCAATGAAAGAGATCGGCATCGTGCCCGTGGTGCGCACCCCATCGGCCGAGAGCGCCTTCAAGGCGATTGAGGCGATTTACGCCGGAGGAATCCGCGCCGCCGAGGTCACCATGACAGTGCCGGGCGCGGTCAAGGTTCTTGAACAGCTTGCGGACAAGTTCGGCGACAAGATGGTGCTTGGGGCGGGCACCGTTCTGGACCCCGAGACGTGCCGCATCTGCATGCTGGCCGGCGCGCAGTTCTTCGTCACACCCGCCCTCAACCTGAAGACCATCGAGATGGCGCAGCGGTACTCCAAGCCCATTTGTCCCGGCGCTCTAACGCCCACTGAAGTGCTCACCGCCTGGCAGTCCGGCGCCGATATCGTCAAAGTCTTCCCCTGCGACAATGTCGGCGGGGCGAAGTACATCAAAGCTCTCAAGGGGCCGTTCCCGCAAATCGACCTCATCCCCACGGGCGGGGTGAGTCTGACGACGGCGGGGGACTTTCTCAAGGCTGGAGCTTGCGCGGTCGCCGTCGGCGGCGAGCTGGTTGACGCCAAGACGATCAAGGAAGGCAAGTACGAGGTCTTTACCGAGCGGGCGCAGCAGTTCCTGGAAGTGATTGCCAAGGCGCGCGCCGAAATGAAGTAGGGTTGGCGGCGTCCGGCCGGTGGAGGATCTGCTAAGTTGTGAGAAGGCATGCGTCACATGTCAGGGTTCACGCGTAGTGTGCGAATCGGCATCATGCTGGCTGCGGCTCAGCTCCTGTGGGCGCAGACGCCGCCGGCGGTGAAGGAACCGCAGGGGCTCCCGGCAAGGGCGGCGCCGTCGGATTACCAGGCGCAGGCAAAAGTGGGCGCCTTCACCATCGCCGCGGATTTCACGGGCCACGGGATTCCGAACGAGGGGGAGGCGCTCAACTCGGAAGATCACGTGGCTGTGGAGATCGGGATCTTCGGCGAGCCGGGCGCGCATCTGACGATCACGGCTTCCGAGTTTTCGTTGAGGATCAACGGGAAGAAGGAGGCTCTGCCGAGCAGACAGTGGGGCCTGGTGGCCAAGAATATCAAGGACCCGAACTGGGCTCCGCCGGAGGCGGAGGAGGGCCAGAAATCGAAGGGCGGTTTCGGCACCGGAGGCCAGCAGGCCGGATCGCCGCCTCCGCTGCCGCCGAAACCGCCCATCGAACTGCTGCGGAACTGGCAGCAGCGGCTGAAGCGGGCTGCGCTGGCCGAAGGAGACCGGGCGCTGCCTCAAGCCGGATTGCTCTTCTTCCCTTACAGGGGGAAGGCGGAGAGCATTAAGTCGGTTGAGTTGATCTACGCGGGTCCGGCGGGAAACGCCACGCTGGCGTTACAGTAGGACAGACCGGCGGAAGCGCAGATTTCCCTTCTCCCCGGGCTGAATCACGACTATAATCCTCCGCATGATGCATGCGGCTGGGAAGTGGACAGTGGTTCTGCTTGCCTGCGGGGCGGCGAGCGGAGGCGAAGAACCGCCCGGGGTGCTCGAGAGATTCCTGGCGAAAACGGAAGCCGAGCTGAAGCGGATGCCCGATCATGTGTGCACTCAGCGTGTGGAGCGGTTCACACGCGGGGGTGAGGGTCCATGGAAGGCTGTGGATGCGCTGGCTCTGA
Organism: Bryobacteraceae bacterium; assembly: GCA_013388415.1. GTDB lineage: Bacteria > Acidobacteriota > Terriglobia > Bryobacterales > Bryobacteraceae > JACADU01. The sequence goes on along the minus strand of JACADU010000119.1, from coordinate 2,014 downwards.
CGGTCGGCATTGCCAATGGGCAGGAGATCTATGCAGCCGAGGGCGGCCAGAGTTTCGAGCTCCGGATGCCGGCGGAGTACACGCGAGACGGCGTATTCAGCACGGGGCAATTCGCGCTCATGGCGCGGCACGTCTTCGCCTGGAGAGCAGCGAAGATCGGATTCCGGGGCGAGAGCGAGCGCGCGGGGCGCAAGGCTTACGAATACGAGTACGACGTGCCGAAAGAGCAAAGCACCTACAGGCTGCGGCTGGGCAACGTGAGCGGCGTCGTGGGGTTTCAGGGTTCGTTTCACGTCGACCAGGAGACGCTCGATCTCCTGGAGCTGGAGGTACAGGCGTACGATATTCCGGAAAGAATCGGGTTGTCGCGGGCGGACACGAAGGTGAGTTATGCGCGGGTGAATGTGCGCGGCATGGATGCGCTGTTGCCTTCGGCGGCGACACTGCTGGTGGCGACCGTGGACGGGCTGGAACGGTTGAACCGGTCGAAATTCGGCGAGTGCCGGCGGTTTGAGACGGAGTCGAAACTGGTGGCGGAGGAATCCGGGGGAACGCAGGTGGAGAAGAGGGCTGAGGCGGCTGCGGAGGAGGCGCGCAGAATCGCGCCTGGGACGCTGCTGGAGATACAGCTCGATTCGGGTCTCACACCGAGCCATTTCCGGCAGGGCGACCCGGTTCGCGGGCGGCTGGTGAAAGCGCTGGAGGGGGCGGAGGGAGTGCTGGCTCCAGCCGGCGCGGTGGTGCACGGGGCAGTGACGCGGTTTCGCGAAGAATCGGCGCCGTTCGCAATCTACGAGATCGGCTTGGAATTCACGGGGATCGAAGTGGCGGGTGGCATCCTGCCGCTGCGGGCGACGATGGTGGACGTCGAGCGGGAGAGGGGTCTGATTGCGGAGGCGAAACGGATGGATCCGGCGTTTTCGAGGAAGCAGCGTCCAAGGCTCGAGATGCTGGTGCGGGAAGTGCAGGAGGGGCAAGGGATTCTGCTTTGGGACGCGAGGCGGCCGACGGTGCCCAAAGGGTTGAAGATGAAATGGCGGGTGGCGGAGGAGTTGGCGGCGCGGGCGGAGTATAAGTAGCGGCTAAAGACTTGGGAGCGGCCGGCCGATGAAGGAGCGATGGCAGGCGTGCTGTCCCTTCTGGCGCTGGCGGCGGCGACCTCAGCCACGGTGCGGGAGGGTGGAGCGGGGTTGCGAGCCGGGTGTTCGGCCGACGCTGAGGTCGTGGCCCGGCTCGCAGGTGGCACGCAGGTGGAGGTGCGGCTGTCGATTTCGGGCGATATTGGCAGTTGCTACAAGGTGGCGGCGGGGCACCAAAGCGGATATCTGCTCGCGGCGGAACTGACGGGCCTGGAGTCCTTCGATCAAGCGAGGCGGGCCGGCGATGAGCGGGCTCTCCCGCAGATGATTCGCGCGGAAATCGGCAGGCTGAAAGACGATCTTGCGGCGCAGGTCCGGCAGCGGCCGGGGGCGAACGCTGCCGCGGGCGGAGCGGACCCATCGGTGGAGGGAGCGCTCAATCTGATCGAAACCAATCAGCCGCGGCGGGCGCTGGAACTGATCGAAACGGATCTGCTGAGGACAAAGCCCAAGGATCCGTTTGTGCTATCGCTTGCGGGATTGGCCGCCTACCAGAGCGATCAAACGCGGCGGGCGCTGGACTACTGGGCGGAGTCGCTCGCGGTCAAGCCGAATCCGTCGGTGGAAGCGCTGTACCGGAAGGCGCAGAAGGAGCTGGCGGCAGACACCAGCCGCAACCGCATGTATGGTTCGCGGTTCGTTCTCCGGTTCAACGGCAACGAGATCGGACAGGGGACGGCGCAGGAGATCCTGGCGGCCCTGAACGAAGAGTATGCGCGGCTGGACGCGGCGCTCGGTTGCGGGCTCTCCGAACAGACAACGGTGGTGGTCCAGACGATGGACGTTTACCGCGCGGCAAGCAGCGCGGCGGAGTGGAGCGGCGGGCAATTCGACGGAAGAATCCGCATCGGATACGAGGGGCGGGCGCTGACGCC
>JACADU010000116.1 GCA_013388415.1 Bryobacteraceae bacterium | reverse complement strand
CTTTCGTCGCCGGCGGCTTGTTTTTCCGCCACCTCAAGCGCGGCTTCGCAGACGTGCTTTGACCCGATTCGTTACCCTGTTTTCTTGGAGTTCCCATGAACCAGCAGACTCGCAGATCGTTCTTCGCGACAGCCGCCTCCGCGCCGCTTCTTGCCCAGCGCAAGTCTGCCGCGAGGCCCAGACCCAATGTCGTCCTCGTCCTCGCCGACGATCTCCCTGCGTGGTTCCTCGGCTGTTACGGCAATCAGGAGGTCAAGACTCCGAACATTGACCGCCTCGCCGCAGCCGGCACGCGCTTCCTCAACAACTTTGTCTGCACCCCCATCTGCTCGCCTTCCCGCGCCACCCTTTTCACCGGCCGCACGCCGCGCCAGCACGGCATCGAGGATTTCCTTACCGAGAACCCCATCGCCGAACCGGCCCAGGGTCAAAAAGCTCCTCCCCCCTCCTTCGCCAGCGAGATCATGCTCTCTGACCTGCTCGCCGGCGCCGGCTACCGCTGCGCCTATGTCGGCAAATGGCACATGGGCAACGATGTCAGCCCCGGACACCACCTGAGCTACACCTACACGATGTCCGGCGGATCCCGCCGCTACACCGATCCGGAAATGGCTCTCAACGGCTCCGTGGTCAAGGAGAAGGGCTATCTCACCGAACTCATGACCCGCAGGGCGCTCGAATTCCTCGACCAGCAGTCCAAATCCGAGCCGTTTTTCCTCACCATCGGTTATCTCAATCCCCACACGCCCTACGACGGCCATCCGCAGAAGTACTACGACATGTACGCGGACTGCAATTTCGCCACTTTCGGCATCCAGCCCAAGGCGCCCAACGCCCTTCGCGAAGCGCATTTCATGGACGACCCCGTGCCCAACCTCCGCCGCGCCGCCGCTGCCGTGACCGCGCTCGACGACCAGATCCCCGCTCTCCAGCGCAAGTTGATCGAGAGGGGCCTGTTCGACAACACGATCTTCGTCTTTACCGGCGACAACGGCTACCTCCACGGGCGCCATGGCCTGTGGAGCAAGGGTCACGCCTCCAATCCCATCAACATGTATGAAGAGGTCATGCAAGTGCCCATGATCTGGTCCTGGCCCGGCCGGATCCCCACTCAAGTCGTCAGGCCCGAACTCGTCAGCTTCTACGACTTCCTGCCGACCATCTGCGAAGCCACCGGCGTCGATGCCCCCAAGGACCGCAATCTCGTCGGCCGCAGTTATTTCCCGGTTGTCGCCAACCGCCCGCTGACCAAGGCGGAGCGCTGGCGCGACCTCGTCTTTGGGCAATTCCGCTACACCGAAATGGCTCGCGACAACCGTTACAAACTCATCGTCCGCCACGGCGGCAAGGGGCCCAACGAGCTCTACGACCTCCGCCAGGACCCGCGCGAGCGCGTCAACCAGTTCGACAACCAGGCCTATGTGACCATCAAGCAGTACCTGCTGAAGGAACTCGAGGGCTGGCGCGCCCGCCAACGTGCCTGATCACTCTGGATCGCGGCGGCGCCGCGCGGCGAGGAACTCGTACAGGAAACCGTCCCGCCGCTCCCTGACCTCGTCGAAACTCTTCTTCGACCAGTCGTAAAAGCCGGCGCCGCTCTTCACCCCCAGCCTTCCCTCGCCGATCGTCCGCCTCAGCAGCGGCGGAGCCTTCGCCTCGCGGTACAGGTCCTCGCCCACGTAATCCATGATGTCGGCTACCATGTCGAGACCGACCGCGTCGGCGTGCTCGAAGATGCCCAGCACCGGCAACCTCAAGCCGAATCCAGTCTTCGCCGCCAGGTAGACCTCTTCCGCCGTCGCGATTCCTTCTTCGACAATGTGGACCGCCTCGCGCCACAACGCCATCTGAAGCCGGTTCCCCAACTGCCCCCGCCGGTCTTTCTCCACGATCACTGCGGTCTTCCCGCAGCGGTTCAACATCGCCCGCACTTCTTCCATCAACGGCCGCGATGTCTTCTCCCCCTTCACGAGCTCGACCAGCGGCATGACGTGAGGTGGATTCCAGAAGTGCATCGTCATCACTCTCTCCGGGCGTTTGCACCTGCTGGCAATCGCCGTCACGCTTAAGCCGGACGTATTCGTCGCCAGCACTGTCTCCGGCTCCGCGATCCGGCCCAGGTGCTCGAAGAGCGCCTGCTTCATCTCCAGGTTTTCCGGAATCGACTCCACGATCAGGTCCGTCACTGCGCAAGCGGCGTCCATGTCCGCCGTCGCACTCAGCCGCTCGAGCGCCGCATCGGAAGCTCCCGGCTCAATCAGGCCATGCTTCTCGAGCTCGTCCAAATGCCGCTGCGCCTTATCCAGCGCGGCGCAAGCCCTATCGAACGTCCGAGACACGATGACCGCCTCGAGCCCGCCCAGAGCGAGCGAAACGGCAATCCCCGGCCCCATCATCCCCGTCCCCAAAACGATTGCATGGTTGAATCGATCCACGTCCTCCGCGCCTCCATCTCGCTTCCAATTCAGCTTGCCACCAATTCGAACCGCTCCGGGCTATCCTCATGGAATGGGCTGGGCCTCGGCTACCCGCCGGGGGCGCGATCCGGGACCCGCAATCCATGGGCGAGTATACTCCGCTTGTCTTCCTGCACATCTCGGTCGGCCTGCTTGTCGCCGGACTGAGTTGGAGACTGTCACGCCTCCGCGCAGACGGAGCCTATCTTCGCTTCTGGGCGCTCTATTGGACCGCCGCCACATCGAGCATTGCCGCCGAAGTTTTTCTCGCGCCCAACACGGGCAGCCCGGACACTCAGGATAAGATTCTCCAATTCTCAATTGTCTTGCTGCTCTCGGCGTTGCGGCCCGCGTTGCTGTCCATGGCAGCGGCCAGCCTCTTCCGAGGGCTGAGTCAAAAGTCTCTGTGGTTCATCGGCGCGGCCGTCTTTTTCGTCGCCGCGGCAACCGTCCTCATCGACCGGTCCGGCGCGAGCGCCACGCATCCGGCGCGTCCGGAAGCCGCCGCCTACCTGATGAGTTCAGCCGCAGCCTTCGTGTTTGCTTTTGCCTATTCCCGCCGCCAGAGGGCCGAGCGCGTTGCGACGTTGCTGAGCAGGGCGGTGATCCTGGCTTATGCCTTGCATCTGGCTGCGTTCGGCCTGACGGGCTATGGATTGCCTGTCTACCCCCCAAGCTCACCTCCCATCTCGGCGGGCAGCACGGCCGGCATCGTTCTGGGTTGCCTGATTGCCTTTGGATTGGGCCTCGATGCGCTCCGCCAGGCCGAGCACGCCCGTCATCACGCCGAGACCTTATGGGTCGCCGCTCAGGAGGGCATGATCCTCCTGAGCAAGACCGGAAATGTCCTCCAGGCCAATCCCGCGTACGCCCGCATCGTCGATCGGCCCCTGGAAGCCATCCAGGGCTGCGCCGTCTCGGATGCTTTCGCCGAAAGGATGCGCATTCGCGTTGCGGCCACTGTCCTGTCCGCATTAGGCTCCGGCCAGAAGGGCTCGCCGCGGATAGTCCACGCCGACCTCTGGAACGGCCGCGAAGTCTGGCTCGAGTTCTCCTTTTCCCCCTTGCCGGGCGGCAACGTCGTCCTCAGTATCGTCCGCGACGCCACCGAGCGCGTCCTCGCCCAGCAGCGCTACACGATGATGGTCAGCCGGACGCCCATCGGAATTCACTTCTACGCCTTTGATCCGGCTCGCGGTCTCGTCTTCACCGGCGCGAACGAGGCAGCCGACCGGATCCTCGGCATTCTTCATCAACCTCTGGTCGGCAAACTCATCGAAGAAGCCTTCCCGTCGCTTGCCGGCACCGATATCCCTGCCGCCTACCGCGCTGTCCTGTCGTCCGGCAAACCCTTCAGGCGCGATGAGGTCTTCTACAAGGATGAGCGCATCGCCGGCGCCTTCGAGGTCGTCTGCTTTCAACTCACCGCCGACTCGGTCGCGGTGATGTTCAACAACATCACAGACCGCAAGCGAGCCGAGGAGGCCCTGCGCGCCAGCGAGGCGCGTTACCGGCTCATCACGGACAACTCCACCGACATGATCTCGGTCCACTCACCCGAAGGCGTGTTTCTCTTCGCCTCACCCTCCGCGCGCACCCTGCTCGGCTACGAGCCGGATCAACTGCTCGGCAGGAGCTGCTACGAGTTTTTCCACCCGGAAGACCTGGACACGTTGCGCGCGAATCACCGCCTCCTCGAGGCCACCCACGAGCCTCAATGCATCGCCTATCGAATGCGCCGCGCCGATGGCTCCTGGGCATGGGTCGAAACCTTCGCCCGGGTGATCCCGCCCGATGCCGGCTCCCCTTCCCCTCGTCTGGTTGCCGTCACGCGCGACATCACAGAAAGACGGCGGCTCGAAGAGCAGTTCCGCCTGGCGCAGCGCCTGGAGAGTATCGGCCGCCTCGCCGGCGGGGTCGCCCACGATTTCAACAACCTCCTCACCGTCATCAACGGCTACGCCGCCGTCATCGAGGCGGACTCCGCCGCCCCCCAAAAGACGCGCGACCTCGCCTCCAATATCCTCCAGGCCGGCGAACGAGCCGCCTCCCTGACGCGCCACCTGCTCGCCTTCAGCCGCAGACAGCGCCTCGAACCCGTCCCCCTCAATCTCAACCAGGTCATTCTCGACGCCGAACGGCTCTTGCTCCACCTGATTGGCGGCAACATCAAACTCGTCCTCAACCTCGACGCCGCGCCCGGCGAAATCCTCGCGGACCCCATCCAGATTCACCAGGTCCTCCAAAATCTCGCCGTGAACGCCAGGGACGCCATTAGCGGCTCCGGAACAATTACGATCGCCACCAGCCGCCAGTCCGTGCGAGCCGGCGATCCCGCGGCCCGTGAAATGCCTCCAGGCCATTACTGCGTGCTCTCAGTCCTCGATACCGGCTGCGGGATGCCTTCCGATGTCCAGGAGAAGATCTTCGAACCGTTCTTCACCACCAAGGAGCCCGGCCAGGGGACGGGTCTCGGGCTCTCCACCGTCTTCGGCATCGTGCAGCAGAGCAACGGGTATATCCTCGTCAACAGCGAACCTGGCCAAGGCTCCGAGTTCAGGCTCTACTTCCCCTTGACCGAGGGCGGTCGCCCAACCGCGGACGGCCAAGGTGAGGCGCGCGCTGCCGCCCGGTCAGACAAGAGCATCCTCCTGGTCGAAGACCAGCCGGAGGTGGCTGACTACATCTCGTCCGTACTGGAAAACCACGGCTACAGCGTGATCACTGCTTCCTGCGGCGACCATGCCCTTTCTTTGCTCGCCCACCTGCCGCGGCCCCCCAGCCTCGTCCTCTCTGACGTCATCATGCCCGGGATGGACGGCCGCAAACTGGCTGACCTCATTCGGGAACGGCATCCTGGCACGGCGATCGTTCTCATGTCGGGCAATGAGCGGCAGACGCCGGGAGGCGGCCACGGCCACGTCTCCTTTCTGGCCAAGCCGTTCACTGAGGAGTCCCTGCTACGGGCTCTTCGCGCCGGCCTCGACTGATCGCCCCTACTGCTTCACCAGCCGGATGTTTCCGTTCGACGTCGAAAGGTCGATCAGCGGACCGCCCGAGCCCATCCGCCCGCTCAACCGCGTCTTGCTGAACTGGCTCGTCGTCACCTCATAATCGGTCGAGACACTGCCGTTCGATGTCGAAGCCCTCAGCTCCGCATTGACCGACGGCGGAAGCCGCAGATTGATGCTCGAATTCGATGTGCTCGCCTTGACCAGATTGGCGCTCCACTTGGCGAACTGTAGATTCACCGACCCGTTCGACGACGACGCCCGGACCGCCCGTCCCGCTTCTGCCTCCTCAATGCTCGCGTCGATGCTCGCATTCGAGGTCACCGCATCAAATCCGCCCCGGACGCCATCCGCCTTGATGCGGCCGTTCGACGTTTCCAGCACCGCCGCACCCTCCGAGTCCATCATCTCGATACTCGCGTTTGAAGTCTTGGCGTTGATATCGCCCTTCACTCGCCAAACTTTGATCGACCCGTTCGAGGTCTTCAGCCGCGCCGGTCCCTCCGTTCCCTCAACCCGCAGGCTGCCGTTCGAACTGATGATGTCGTCCAGCTTCACCTTCCGCGGCACTCTGAGCGCATAACGCACTCCGCAGTTGCAATTGCGCTCCACCGGGCGGATCGCCCTGATCCGAAGCGATCCAGGCCCCTCGACAACGTCGATCTTCATCCCCCGCACGATTTCCTCGTCGCGGGCGTACTTCGAACCGGTCACCTCGACGCTGTCTCCGTCCCAGGCCACAATCTCCACGCTGCCGTTGAACCCTTCCACCGACAAGGTCCCGTTCGCGCCAAGCTTGTGTGTCGAGCGGAACTCCTCCTTGTACCGGTCCATCGGCCCCCAGTCGCCGGGATCGAAATCGCATCCCGCGGTAAAGACCATCAACGGCAGGATGAGTATTGAGTGCTTCAAGGTGCTCATGCGAGTGTGTCCTCGTCTTAGGCATGACGAACGCCCGCCGCACTTTGTTCCGCGAATCCGCCCCTCACCGATTCTCGACCAACCGCAGGGTCAGGTCCTCCAACTCCTTCTTCAGCGCCTCGTGCTCCTCCCTGTTCGCAGGACCGGCAAACCCTGCATGCACGCTCGCCACACGGTGGTCTCTCGCCAGGAAGATCGTCGTTGGAAACGCGCCGAATCCAGACAGTTGAGGAAAGGCTCGCTCCACCGCGCCGTCCTCAATGATCCCCGCGTACAGAACCGTCCAGTCGATCCCGTGCCGCCGCATGAAGATTCGGATCTGCTCGTGATCCCTCTCGGGCTCACCAGTGTATTCGAAGAAAACACTGACGATTTCGAGCCCTTTTGCGCCCCACCTTTGATGAAGAGTCTTTAAGAATGGAGCCTCGTCATGGCAGTTCGGGCACCAGGTGCCTGTGAGCGAAACAATCACTGCCTTGCCCCTGAAGCGAGGATCTTCCAGCGACACTGTCTTTCCATCCAAGTCTTTGAAAGCGAAGCGGAACGCCTCTGCCGGATTCTTCACCCCGGTATACCGGCTCGGGTCGGGCGGCGCCTGCAACCCCGCCGCCTGCGCCTCAGACAGCGGAATTGCGGTGAATTTCTGCCGCCCGTCCAAAACGCCTTCCAGCTTTCCGGGAGCAATCATTCTGATCTCGATCAACGTTGCCCGGATGAGGTCGAAGTGACTCAGGCGCAACAAATTGCCGCTCCAGCGTCCCTCCAGTGTTCCGAAATCGCCATCGATCCGCTGCACGGTGCCTGACACTTCGTTGCCCGACTGTCGAAACAAGCCCTTCATGACCCTTGAGCGGCTCTGCGATTCGACCTCGATCCTCCATGCGCCGGCGATGTTCGGAGCCGCCTCCCCGGTGGCGGCATGTGAGCGCCAGGGTTGCGCGGTGAAGCCACGCTCGATCTTACCGCCCCGCCCCTGTCTTCGATAAACGCCTCTTAATCTTCCGGCTGCAAATTCCGCCTCGAGATTGGCGTCATAGAAATCCCATCTGACCGCCAGCCGCCCCGCCTCGAACTTGGCGGAACTCGACCACAGCCGCTGCTCGCCGTCAAGCACTGCCACGCGCAGGTTCCCGTCTTGCCTCTCAAACTGCATCCTGAACGGAACCAACCGATCCTCGACGGTCAGTTCCGCTTCCCAGATGCCGGTGAGATCCTGCCCCGCCAAGCGGCAAAGCGAACCCAAAACCGACGCAAGAAGGAGCTTATTCATTGAAAACATTGTAAGGATTCTCGGGCCAGGCGTGCCGCGGATACCGCCGCATCAGCTCGCGCCGGATTTGCGGGTAGTGACGTGTCCAGAACCCTTCGAGGTCCTGAGTCACCTGAACGGGGCGGCGTGATGGGGCGAGAAGTTCCACCGTCACAGCAACTTGGCCGCGCGCCACTCGCGGCGTCGATTTCATTCCGAAGAAGTCCTGCAAGCGCGAGGCGACAGCGGGCGGCTGCCCTGACCGGTAGATCACCGGGGCGCGCCTGCCGCCGGGCAGTTGAATCCGTTCGGGCGCGATTTCATCCAGCGCCTGGCGCTGCCGCCGGTCGAGGAGAGCCAGCAGAGCCTGTTCGAGTCCGCCATCTCGCGTGGCGCGTTCCAGTTCGGCGAAACTTCTGAGACCCGCCGACAGGCGCTCCAAAGCCGCGGCAACGAGAGAATCGTCGAACGCGGGAAGGTCCGCGAAGGCGGCGGCGAAGTTCCAGCGGTTCTTGAGCGCGGCGAGTTTCTCGGCGCCGGCGAACCGCCCCACTCCCGCCTCGAGAGCCTTTTGCGCGAGAAGCCGCGCCGCATCTTCGGCGGGTGCGGCGGTCCGGCTCTCCTCGATGACGAGATCTTCATAGAGCACGGCGCTGAGGGCGTCTACCCGTTCCGCCTGCCGGTTCCACTCCACTGTCACGCGCTCGCTCAGTTCGGCGCCTTCGATGTCGAAGAGCCACTCGGGCTCGATCTCCGAAACCAGCCTCGCCAGCGGCAGCCGCTGCTCAGGCCGGTCTTCCACTTCAAGGACCACCAGCAGGTCGCCTTGGACCGTGCTGCTGCCCGCCTGCTCGACACTGATGCCGCCGGCCATCCGAAGCTCGCGTCCGCGCCGCCGGCGCGCCACGCGGTCGGGGAATGCCTCCAGAATGGCGCGCAGCAGCGCCTGGTCGCCGTGGGCCGTGTCCTTGCGTGGCCGTGCGAGTCTGCGTATCTGGTGTTCAAGCCGCTTGATCCGCCCTTCCGGCGCGCCCTCCAACAGAACGAGCAGGTCGGACCGGCTGCCGTGTGGAGCGAGTTCCGGCAGCCGCTCACCGGCGCTCAGCGCGGCGGCGGCGGCGCAGGCTTGTTCACCGGCGCCGCGTCCGCCGGCGCGCACGATCAGTGAGGCGAGGCGTGGATGGAGCGGAAGTCCGGCAACACGGCGGCCGAGTTCCGTCAGGCGCCCGGCCCGGTCCATCGCGCCGAGTTGCACGAGCAAGCCCTCAGCCGCAGCCACGGCGGGTGCGGGCGGCGGGTCAAGCCAGGCGAGAGACTCAGGCTGCTCGATTCCGGCCGCCTTGAGGTCCAGCACGAACTGCGACAGCTCGCGGCGGAGGATCTCCGGTTCTTCATGTTCGGGACGGCTGAGGAAGTCCGCCTCCGGATAGAGCCTGACGGCGGCGCCGGGCGCGGTGCGCGCGGCCCGCCCGGCTCGCTGCTGCGCGCTGGCCCGGCTCACGCGCCGAACTTCGAGCCGCGGCAGACCGGTCCAAGGCGAGTCGCTCGCTACCCGCGCCAGACCGCTGTCGACGACCGCCGTGACTCCGTCAATCGTGATTGAGCTCTCGGCGACGTTTGTCGACAGGATGATTTTGCGCTTCGCCGCGGGATTCACCGCGCGATCCTGCTCCGCCGCCGGCAGGTCTCCATGCAGCGGGAGAACCAGCGCTCCAAATCTTTCGGCAATCCGCTCCAGCCGCCCGTGGCAGCGGCGGATCTCCGCCGCGCCTGGCAGGAAGACGAGAATGTCTCCACCTCGCTTTGCCAACAGGCCTTCGACCGCCTCCGCCACCCTGACTTCCAACTGGCCCGAGGAGGATGGGGTGTAGACCGTCTCCAGCGGATAGAGGCGCCCCTCGGTCCGAATGACCGGACAGCCGCCCATGAGTGCGGCGACGCGGCCGCCTTCGATCGTGGCCGACATGACGACCAGCCTCAGGTCCGGACGCGAGGTCCGCTGGAGGTGCAGCAGCAACGCCAAAGCGAGATCGCCCTCCAGGTGGCGCTCATGGAACTCGTCGAGGATGACACAGCCCACGCCGGGCAGCCCGCGCTCGGCCAGCAGCCTGCGAGTGAGAACGCCCTCGGTGAGGAAGCGCAGCTTTGTTCGCGGCCCGGCCTGCTGCTCGAAGCGGACGTGGAAGCCGACGGTCTCGCCGACGGATTCTCCCATCTCGGTTGCGACGCGCCGCGCGGCGAGCCGCGCAGCAAGCCGCCGCGGTTCGAGCACCAGGACTTCACCGAAGCCCGCTGCGAGGAGTGCGGGAGGGACACGTGTCGTCTTGCCCGCGCCCGGCGGGGCCTCAATCACCAGATTCGCGGTTGCCGCGAGCGCGCCGGCGATCTCCGGCAGATGCGCATCGACGGGGAGTTGAATGGCCAATTCCTTGTTCGAGCATAAACTGGTATTCATGGCTACTGCTATCTCCGTTCTCGCGCCGCCCAAGCGCCTTCTGTTCGGCCCGGGACCCTCGCCGGTCCATCCGCGCGTCTACGAGGCGATGTCGAAGCCGATCGTCGGACACCTCGACCCGTACTTCTTCCAGGTGAATGAGGAGATCCGGCGCGGCTTGCAGATGTGCTTCGGCACGAAGAACGAGTTCACGATGGTCATTTCCGGCACCGGCAGCGCGGGCATGGAAACGGCCGTGGCCAACTTCATCGAGCCCGGAATGAAGACCGGCATCTTTGCGAACGGGTACTTTTCAGACCGTCTCACTGAGATGGCCCGGCGGCACGGAGCCGACATCGTCCGCTTCGAGAAGCCGTGGGGCGAGACTTACAGCGACGCCGAAGCCGCGGCATGGATTGCGGAGGTCAAGCCGGCCGTGGTGGCGTTCGTTCAGGCCGAGACGTCGACGGGGGCCTATCAGCGCGGCCATGCCATCGCCAAGGCGGCGCATGAAGTGGGGGCGCTCGTCATCGCGGATTGCGTCACCAGCCTGGGCGGCATGCCCTGCGAGGTGGATGAAGCGGGCATCGACATCGCCTATTCAGGGACGCAGAAGGCGTTGGGGTGCCCGCCGGGCCTCGCGCCCATCACCGTGAGTCCGCGCGGGGTCGAATGGCTGCGCAGCCGCAAGTCCACGCCGGTCACGTGGTATCTCGACCTCAAATTGCTGCTCGACTATTACGAGAGCGCGCACCGCTACCACCACACCGCGCCCATTTCCATGTTCTACGCGCTGCACGAGTCGCTGCGGATCATCGAAGAGGAGGGCATCGAGCAGCGATGGGCCCGGCACAAGAGCAACCACGAGCTGTTTGTCGAAGGACTGAAATCGATCGGCATTTCGATGCACGTTGCCGAGGGCAAGCGGCTGTGGACTCTCAACACGCCGCTGGTGCCTGAAGGCGTGAGCGACGCCGCGGTGCGCAAGACCCTGATGGACGAGCACGGCATCGAGATCGCAGGCGGCTTCGGCCCGCTGGCGGGCAAGGTATTCCGTATCGGCACGATGGGATACGGATCGTCTCCTGAGAACGTCGACCTGCTTGTCCGCGCCCTTGGCGCGGCCATGAGGCGGAATTAACGGCCGTCATGAAATAACCAGGCCAAGGTTGGCCCTTGTGGAGCAGCCTCTCGGCTGCGGCGGGGCTCGAAGGCTCGACGGGGCTTGAAGCCTCGACGGGGCGGCCTGAGAGGCCGCCGCAGGCCGTGGGCCTGCCCCACCCCCGGGGCCTGCCCCACGGGATGACATGGTTGGTTTCTGACGATACCTTAGTGTCCGGTCTCCGCCATGACGGGGTGGTCGAGCTTGACTTTTCCCGTCTGGCCGGGCGCGAGAGGCGCGAGGAGTTTTTCCTTGCGGTAAATCAGGGTGGATGTGTTGAAGCTCGCGAGCTCGAAACCGTGACCGTGCGTGATGGCGTCCGTCGGGCAGGCTTCGACGCAATAGCCGCAGAAGATGCAGCGGCTGTAATCGATGTTGTAGACCTTGGCGTAGCGCTCGCCGCCGCTGATTCGCTCCTGCGCGGTATTGTCTGCCGCCTCGATGTAGATGCACTGCGCCGGGCATGCCGCCGAACAGAGGAAGCAGGCGACGCACTTCTCGAGGCCATCCTCGTCGCGCTGAAGGACGTGCAGACCGCGATAACGCTCCTGGAACTTCGGCGGCGCGTCGGGGTAGTCGTCTGTGATGACGGGATTCATCATCTCCTTGATGGTGACGCCCATCCCCTTGGCAATCGCCGCGGCGCCCGACAGGATTTCCTGGATCTTTGGCATGATTCCCCTATCAGTCTTCCCAGACTAGTTCAGATGACACGCCCCGCACGGGGGGTTCAGTTCCTGGACCCTCAACCGGGTTTCGCGTCCGGAAAAACCTCGCCCGGCCGGAAGATTTCCTTTTGGGCCAACCTGGCCAACTCCTCGAGATCGCGCTTAAAGAAGCCGACAGAGGACCAGACCACCCGCGCCCCCGGCTCCAGCAGGAACATGGTGGGTACGTGAGTGACGCCCCAGGCGTTTGAAGCCGGGTAGTTGTCCTCGGCTCGGTCGAACAGCACCGGCAGAGGCGCATCAAACTCTTCTGCGAAGCGCGCGGCGATCTGCGGCGAATCCTGGCTGACCGCGAAGACCTGGAAAGGCCCGCCCTCCAGCCGGGTCAGCAAGGGCAGCGTGAGCTGGCAGGTGGGGCAGCTTGCTTTGTAGACAGCGAACAGCGCCGGGCCGGCGCTCAGGATTTCGTCCCGAGACCGCTCCGCGCCATCCGCCGCATAGAGGGTGAAATCGGGGGCGGTTGGGCCCATGACTCTGATTCTAGCGAAGCTCGCGCGCAAGTTGCCGCGCGGCGATCAGCAGCGGGTCCGTGGCGGCGGCGTACGGCGGCGTGTAGGCGAGGTCGAGCGAAAGGAAATCGTCGAGGGTCATGCGTGCAGCGAGCGCGGTGGCGGCCACGTTGATTGCGCCGCGAACACCCTCGTCGCCGGCGATCGTTGCGCCGAGGAGCCGGCGGGTTCCGAGATCCGCCACGAGTTCCACCTGCAATTTGCGGCCGCGGAAGTAGCGGGGGCGGTCTTGCGCGTCAATGACCGCCGATGCCGGGCGGAACCCGTCGAGCCGGGCTTGCGCGGAATTCAGGCCCGTAAAGGCGACGCCGAGCCCGGCGACGCGGACAATGGACGTGCCGGCGATACCGGGGAAGCGCTCACGGGCGCCGGCGGCGTTGGCTCCGGCTACGCGTCCCATCTTGTTGGCGGTGGCGCCAAGGGGAAGCCAGACTGGCCGGTTGCTGACAAGGTGGTTGGTTTCGGCGCAGTCGCCCGCGGCCCAGACTCCGGGGAGTGTCGTCTCGCAACGGTCGGTCACCTGGAGAGCGCCCGTCCGGCCCGTGGCCGCTCCGGCATCGGCGATCAAGGCCGTGTTCGGTTGCATGCCGGCGGCCCAGATGATGACGTCCTCGCCCATTTGCGCCGGCGAGCTGACAGGAGTCCGCAGTTTCACAGCGACGCGGCAGCGTTCCAGCAGCCCGGTGATGCGGCTGGTGAGCCAGTCGTCATCGCGGTGGAGGTAATGGCCCTTGGCCTCGTAGAGGGTGACGGAGAGTCCCCGGGCGCGAAGGGCCGTTACCATCTCGAGGCCGATGTAGCCGCCGCCGACGACGGCGGCGGTCTTCGGCTTCCGCTCACTGAGGAAAGCCTGGAGACGAGCGGCATCGGCGTCCGTGCGGAGGACAAAGGTCCTGTCGTCCGGCCGGGACGGATGCACGGGGCGGGCTCCCGCCGCCCAAACGAGCTTGTCGTAGCGGATTCGTTCGCCGGAGACGAGTTGTAGCTCGCGCTGTGCGTGGCGGACCGCGGCGACCTCGGTCTGTGTCCGGACCTCGATGCGGCGCTCGCGGCGGAAGAACTCCGGAGTGTGGAGAGTAAGTTGATCGAGCGACTCGGCCTGGCCTTCGATGTAGTACGGCAGCCCGCAGGCGCCATAGGCGATGCGGCTGCCCTTTTCGAGAACCAGAATTTCGAGCGAGGCATCGAGCCGCCGAGCCCGGGAAGCGGCTGAAAGGCCGGCTGCGACGCCGCCGACAACGACCAGTCTCATTCGCCGCCCGCGGCATCCTCGCCCTGCCGCTGAACGAAGTCGAGGATGTCGAACTTCTTCACCTGACGGTCCGGAAAGGTGGCGTTGACGGCGTCGATCTCGTTGTCGTAGATGTTGAAGACCGTGCTGAGCTTGGTGAGCAGCATCAGGTCGATGCTGCGCTGCGTGAGGTTGAACATCGTCAGCGAGCCGCCGGCTTTCTCGCATTGGGTGTGGGCGACGACGAAGTACCCCATGCCGCTGGAGTCGATATAATCCGTGCGGGAGAGGTCCAGCGCAATCCGGGTGCGGCCGGCCTTCATCAGTTCGTCGAACTTGTTGCGAAACAGTTCAATCGCCTCTCCGATGACAAAACGGCCGTTGAGGCTCAGAATGACAACGCCGTCGATTTCCCGTTCACTGATTGAAAACGACATGAGAACCACCATTCTACGCCCGGAGAGGGGTCTCGTCCGCAGGGAGTTTCTTGGTTTGCTCGGGACTGTCCCGGCAGGGGCATTCTGGCAGGCGGCGCCGCAGCGGCTGAACAGGGCGCAATCGTACTTCGGTCTGCACTTCGATTTGCACCCCAACGCCAACGACAAGAAGCTGGGCAGGGACCTGACGGTGGAGCGGATCCTGAACCTGCTGGACAGGGTCAAGCCCGACTACGTTCAGTACGACGCCAAGGGTCATCCCGGCTGGTTGGGCTGGGTTTCCGAAGTGGGTCCTTCGGCGCCAGGCATTGTCAACGACTCGCTGAAGATGTGGCGCGAAGCGACCGCGCGGCGCGGAGTCGCGCTGTATATCCACTTCTCGGGGGTCTGGGACAGCCAGCAGGTGGAGCGGCATCCGGAGTGGGCGCGGCGTGATAAGGACGGCAAGACCGATGGAAGGAACACTTCCGTGTTTGGGCCGTACGTGGACCGTGTGATGATCCCGCAATTGAAAGAAGCCGCGTCGAAGTACGACCTGGACGGCGTCTGGGTGGACGGCGAGTGCTGGTCGGTGCAGCCGGATTATTCGGAGATGGCTTTGAAGGCTTGGCGCGCGGCGGGCCATGGAGACGCTCCGAAAGCGGCTTCTGACACGGACTGGCTGGAGTGGCTCGAGTTCAACCGCGAGCAGTTCCGGAGGTACGTCCGGCATTACCTTGTGGAGTTGAAGAAGAGCCATCCGCGGTTTCAGGTGGCGAGCAACTGGCTTTACTCCACGCTGGCGCCAGAGGAGCCCACGCTGCCGGTGGATTTTCTGTCGGGAGACTACCTGGGGAATGCGAGCATCTCGACGGCGCGGCTGGAGGCGCGGTATCTGGCGCAAACCGGGCGGCCGTGGGACCTGATGGCCTGGGCGTTCCAGCAGGCTGGCACCAACACGGTCGGCCATGTCTACAAGACCGCGCTCCAGTTGAAGCAAGAGGCTGCGGTCGTCGTGGCGCAGGGCGGCGGATTCCAGATTTACTCTGTACCGAGCCGGGCGGGGCACCTGGAGGAGAGCCTGATTGAGACGCTGGCCGAAGTGGCCTCGTTTTGCCGGGAGCGGCAGGCGGCTTCGCACCAATCGGAGACGGCGCCTCAGGTGGGCGTGGTGTTCTCGAAGGAGTCGCTCTACAGGACGCAAAACAAGCTGTTCGGCGGCTGGGGCAGGGCGAGCGATCCGGCGCGGGGGTGGGTGGATGCGCTGGTGGCCTGCCAGTGGTCGGTGGATGTTCTGCCGGACTGGAAACTGGAGCAGGTTGCAGCGTCGTATCCGCTCATCGTGCTTCCGGATTGGGCCGAGCCGGGGGAGAAGACAATCGCGACGCTGGCGGAGTATCTGAAGGGCGGAGGGAAGTTGATCGCCGCCGGCGCGGCAAATGCGGCGCGGTTCGCATCCATTGGCGGCTACGGGACGGCAGGCGCGGCCGGGGAGCGGCCTGTCTTTCTGAAAGGCAAACAGTTGGTGAACGCGAAAGGGCTCTGGCAGCCGGTGCGGGCGGGTTCGGCGCAGGTGCTGGCCGAAGGTTTTGCGGACCACGATACGACGCGCGATGGCTTCCCGGCCGCGCTGAGGTCAGGCAACCTGATCGTGATTCCGGGGCCGGTGGGCGCGGTTTACGCTGCGACGCACGCGGCTGGTTTGCGGGACATCGTGAAGGGTCTGGCCGGGGTGTTGTTCAAACCGATGGTGGAAGTCGACGCGCCGCCCACTGTGGAGGTCGTTATCCGGAAGAAGGGCGGGCAGGTTCGGATTCATCTTCTGAACGCCACGGCGATGCAGGTAGCGGGCGAGTACGCGACCGTGGACTACATCCCGGCGGCGGGGCCCGTCCGGCTGAAGCTCGCAGGCGGCGGGCGGCTGGTAAACGCGCTGACGAAGAAGCCGCTGGCAAAGGTCTCCGGCGGCTGGAGCGAGCTGGGGCAGGTCCCGCTGCACGAAATAGTGACCGTGGTATCCTGAGGTTGTCCCACCGAACGGGCCTGTAGCTCAGTTGGTTAGAGCGCTACCTTGACACGGTAGAGGTCACAGATTCGAGTTCTGTCAGGCCCACCACTGTTTTCAATCAACTTGCGTGGATTCCATGGTGCTCTCCCGTTCAAATTCGTGCTATTTCGTGCTAGATCCCCAAAACCCGTAGGGCCTCTATGGGGTGTGCCAAAATCGGTCCACGGGTATTCCGTTCGTGACATGTTGACATCCTCCCCGGCCTAAAGGCCGGAGATTCCTACGGCGCTCAGCGGCGGCGCTGAGCCGCCCCTGAGCCGCTTCGGTGGGTTCCTGCTGCTGGCGACCATGCTGCATCGCTCACTTCACAGGCCAACCGGGCGTGTCCCGCCCTTAAAAATTGATCGCGCCGACCACATCGACGTTTTCCTCAAAGCCGCAAGCCCCGCGCTGAACGGCGGGGCTTGTCGCGCACCGTGTCCGGAGTAACCAGCCGCCGATCCCGGTTGGGCGCACCAGTCCGGTCTAAGTCTTTCGTAAGGGTCGCAGGCTGGACCATTCCTTTGCCCGCAATCGAGTTACGCCACTCACTTGGCCGTGGCAACTCGTGAGCGATAGCGTTCCCGCGCCATCGCCCGGTTGCAGTCTTTACACCAAGGCACCACCCCCCCTATTCCCCACGTAGTATTCAGTATCGCGCCTGGGCTGTTTGCATTTGACGCAGATCCGCCACCCGCACGCCGCTCGCATCCGGAAATCCTCATGCAGCGCAATCATGGAGGCCTCTGGATCGAGCAGGAAAGCAGTCTTGCTCCGCCGCTCCGGAATCGCCACCCCATAAAGTTTCAAAACGGCCCCGTAGTTCAGCGGGCCAGTCAGCGTCCTGGCATGACGCCGCATCTTGCCGATGGCCGACCGCTGCGCCCGCCGGTCACGGTCCACTGGACTCAACCGGCGTCCCGGGCATTCCAGAATGGCTGGCGCGATGCTCTTTAGCGCCGCCGTGTCGCCATCGCTCATCCGCCGCAAGATCGCCTTGATGATCGAGAAAACGCGCTGACGAGTGATCGCATACCCGAAACGCTCAATCGCCGCGTGCGTCATAGGGACGCCATCGCTCTCGAACCCAGCTCGCGCCGAGAAGATGAAAACCTCCCTCTCGTCCAACCCGTATTTCTCCAACACCTGCACTAAAGCCTGACGATGTGAATGCCTCATGCGCCCCCCACACGGGCCGCACAACGCCTCGGGGGTCACCTCAAAACCGGCCAATGAGGGTCACTTCAAAACCGGCCAACGGACTTGAGGCGGGACAAGGGTTGTTATACCGTGCCGGAGCGGTCTCCGGCAAATAGTTCTGGCCTCGTCGGGAGGGCGGGGCCTATACTGACATCGCTCGGCTGGAGGGTACGGCAACGCTGGGAAGCGACCGGAGCGCCAGCTCGAGTGCCGGAATGGCGAGGGCGGCGCGAGCCGCCCCGCTCCGCTGCCATTCTGGCTGGAAAGCGGTAAATCCCGGGAGCGCGAGGGCAGCGTCCTCGCAGGGTGCAGCATCGTCTTGGCTGGGGTCATGGGCGGCATTGGCTCAGTCGGCCGCGGCGGTCTTGGTACGCCAGCTGCGCGGGCCGCATTTGAGCACGTGGCCGTGGTGGAGCAGGCGGTCGAGCATGGAGCCGACTGCGGCGGTGTCGCCGAGCAGTTTGCCCCAGTCGTCGACCGGGCGGTTGGAGGTCAGCAGCGTGGAAGCGCGTTCGTAGCGGCGCATGACGATTTCCAGCAGGTCCTCGGCGGCGGTCTGCGGCAGTTTGCGCATTCCGAAGTCGTCGACGATGAGCAGGGCGACGGTGGAGACCGACTCCATGTAGCGCTTGCGCGAGCCGTCCAGAGTGGCGTCGGCCAGTTCTTCCAGTAGCACGTGGGTTTCGCGGTAAAGCACCTTGTAGCCCTGCAGGATGGCTGCCTGACCGATGGCCTGTGCGAGATGGCTCTTGCCGGTGCCGCCGGGTCCGAGGAAGAGAGCGTCTTCGTGGCGGCCGATGAAAGCGCCGGTGGCGAGGTCGAAGACAAGACTGCGGTTCATCTTCGGGTTGAAGGCGAAGTCGAAGTTGTCGAGGTTCTTGTGCGG
>JACADU010000001.1 GCA_013388415.1 Bryobacteraceae bacterium | reverse complement strand
GTCTCAGCTCGCGGTCGGCTGTCAACAGCCGCATCTTTTCCGCCCGGGCCTGTGCGACAAGCATCTGGTCAAACGGATCCCTGTGCAAGGGAGGAAGAGTCTCCAAGACCTCCAGATGAGACAGCCTGATCGACAGAAGCTGCACCCGGTTTGTCTCCATCTGGCGGCCAAGATAATTCACGGCGGGCTGCGGCAGTGAGAGCCGGCCGAGCCCCGCCTTGATCAGCATCTCCCACAAGCTTACGGCGCTCAGGTGCAGTTCGGACTTCTGGTCAAGCCAGATGGTTTTGTGCCTGCGCGTAAGACGCCGGTCGTCCGTGATCGCCCATAGGAAGACATGCGTATCGAGCAGGAACCTCATCGCTCGAACCCAGCGAGAACGCTTTCCGGAAGCGGCGCGTCAAAGTCCGGTGAGATTCCAATGGCGCCTTTGGCTGTACCGAGTTTTCTCCGGCCGGGGGCGCCTTCAACGGCGGAAAGCCGGACGATCCGCTTGCCGGACCGCATGATGACGACTTCCTCGCCTTCCAGAACCCGGTCCAGAAGACGGGAAAGGTGCGTCTTCGCTTCGTGCACACTGACCTCGATGCCCATGACTATAAATTAGACTAAGTTTGATTTTTGGTCAAATTCAGAGACAGGCCTGCGCTTGCGTCGAGAACGCCTCGTCCCGCCCAAACCGGCGGCAGGCGATCCGCGGAGGCGCAGGGAGCTCAACTCCGAGGCTCTTGGGAAACGCATCCGCCTTCTTTCGAGGCGCGTGCAGCCATGCCAGTTCCTGCGGCGGCAGCAGCCAGTCCCCGGCGCCACGGCAAGACGCAGGATCACTGGACACAGGCACGGCTGGAATGCGCAGCATCGCGAGGCAATCCATGAGAAGCACCTTCTCGCGCGCTACGGCGCGCCCACTTGCACCCTGCCTGTCAGCACCTGTGTGGTCGGCGCGACACGCGCGGAAGGCTGCTGCCCGCCAACAGAAATCTCAACCACGCCGGCGGCAGGAGTCCGCGGAAGCTCGACGGTGAACCTCACCGCCCGTCTCTCGCCCGGACGCAACCCGATCCGCTGGAAGCCGGCCAGCGTCCGCAACGGAGCCGCCGCGGGCGCGTCCACCTGCCGGAGGTACACCTGAACCACTTCGTCCCCAGCCATCGAGCCGGCATTCCGCACGTCGGCAGAGACCACGAGCTTCTCTCCAGCCCTCGCTGAAGCGGGCAGCTTCAGGTTCGAGTATGTGAACCGGGTATAGCTCAAGCCGTAGCCAAAGGCGAACAGCGGCTCGCCTTTGAAGAAACGGTACGTCCGCCCGGCCATGTCGTAGTTGTTGAACGGAGGCAACTGAGCTTCCGATTCGTAAAAAGTCAGCGGCAGCCTGCCGCCGGGGTTATAGTCGCCGAACAACACATCCGCGATCGCGGCGCCGCCAGCCTGCCCCGGATACCATGCCTCGATGATCGCCGGCACTTTGTCCCGCGCCTGCCGCACCGCCACCGCGCTGCCGTTCATCAGCACGAGCACCGCCGGCTTGCCCGCCGCGACAACCTTGGCCAGCAGCTCCTCCTGCACTCTGGGCAGCGAAAGCGTGACGCGGTCGCCGCCAGAGAACCCTTCCACAGGCACCCGCATCTCCTCGCCCTCCAGGCGCGGCGACAGGCCGAGAAACATCACAACCGCCTCCGCCTGCCGCACGGCATCCATCGCTTCAGACTCCAGATCCTCGCCCGGTTTCTGCCAGACCAGCCGGATATCGGCGTCGTTCACGAAATGGTGGAAGTCGAGCCGTAGAGCATACAGCTTTCCCGCTTCGAGCTTCACCTGCGCGTACTCGTAGCCCCGCTCGTGAATGTTGTTGAAGCCTGCGATGCGCTTCTCGTCCAGATACAGCTCGAAGGCGTTGAAGCCGATCGCGCCCAGCCGGTACTCCCCGGTGACCGGCGGCGCCAGATACCCCGTCCAGCGGACCCCGAAATCGTCGTCGTTCATGTCGCTCCGCGGCGCGCCATCCCACCAGCGGAATGCAACGGTCGAATCCACCCGCGTGAAGAGCGGCCTGGGATTCTGCGGCACCTCACCCACCATCTGTCCCGAATTCGGATGCGTCAGTTCCCGAACGCGGGTGCGCGTGCCGCTGAAGTTGGCCGTGTTGTAATACTCCCCCTTCAACCCCGGCTGCCTGTCCGGCCCATTGCTCTGAAAGAGAGCCGAAGCGGGAACGGTTTCGAAGGTGGGCATTCCGGCGGCGAGGTCCGAGCCGCGTGCATGGATGACGCGTGTGCTCGCGCCCAGTTTCCGGCGGATTCCTTCGAGCGGCGTGACCGGCGCCGAAGGATCTCCGTTGTAGTTCGCCAGCATCACCTCAGGGTCGTTCGAGTTCGGGCCGATGACAGCCAGCGTCTTGATGCTCTTCTTCAGCGGCAGCAAGCCCGAATCGTTCTTCAAAAGCACGATCGACTTGCGCGCCGCTTCGAGCGCCAGTTGCCGGTGCTCCGCGCTGTCGTTCACGCTGTATGGAATCCGCGCGTACTTCACGCGCTCGGGCGGATCGAACATCCCCAGCCGGAACCTCGCTGTAAACAGGCGCCGGACCGCGGTGTCGATTTCGCTCTCCGCGATCAACCCCTTCTCGACCGCCTGCCGCAAGCCCGCATACTCGACCCCGCAATTCAGGTCCGTTCCCGCCTTGACAGCAAGCGCGGCCGCCTCCGCCAGCGTCGGTACGATCTTGTGCCGCTTGTAGATGTCGTCGATCGCGCCGCAGTCGGAGACGACGTAGCCGGGAAAGCCCCATTGCTTGCGCAGGATTTCGCCGAGCAGCCGCGGGCTCGCGCAGGCGGCATCGCCATAGACCCGGTTGTAAGCGCACATGACGGACCGTGCTCCGCCTTCCTTGACCGCCATTTCAAAGTGCGGCAAATAACTCTCCAGCAGGTCGCGCTCGCTCACTCTGGCGTCGAATGTGTGCCGTTCGCTCTCCGGACCGCTGTGCACCGCGTAGTGCTTCGCCGTGGCGACAACTTTCAGGTACTTCGGATCGTCGCCCTGCAACCCCCTGATGAACGCCACGGCGAGCCTGCCGGTGAGGTAGGGATCTTCTCCGTAGGTCTCCATGCCCCGCCCCCACCTCGGGTCTCGGAAAAGATTGATGTTCGGGGTCCAGAAGGTGAGCCCCTGATAGATGTTGAACTTGCCCCGCCGGGCAAACTCATGGTGCTTGGCGCGCGCCTCGTCCGAAACCGCCGAAGCCGTTTTGTGCAGGAACTCGGTGTCCCACGTCGCCGCCAGCCCGATGGCCTGCGGGAACACAGTCGCCCTTCCGGCGCGCGCGACGCCATGCAGGCATTCGTTCCACCAGTTGTGCGCGGGGACGCCGAGCCTCGGAATCGCCGGGGCGTCATTCGACATCTGCGCGATCTTTTCATCTAGCGTCATGCGCGATACAAGATCCTCGACGCGTTGTTCCAATGGCGCGTCGGGATTGCGAAATCGCGGAGCCGTTTGAGGGAAAAGGATGGCGGCGGCGGAAATCAGGCAGATCACTCTGAGTGTCATCGAATACCTCGTGCGGGCATGGCTGGACAGCGGTCCGAATAGATCCTATCGCGGTCGCGGGCGCGCAGTAATCCGGATCGAATATGGTTCCAGGGTCAACGGCTTCCCGCCGGGCAGCGAGATGTTCGCCGTTGCGTCGCCGTAGTTGAGCAACGCCAGCCGCCCGTCTTCCAGCACCGTCCAGAACGTGTCTTCCGGCTTGCGGATGGAAAACGCAGCCTGAAAGGCAGGCGGCAATATCCTGAGCTTGGGCAATTCCCGCCGGACAAACTCCACATACGCGCTGAACGGCTCGCTCTGCCCCGAAAACAACAGGACCCGGCCTTTTCCGGTTTCCCCCCTCTGCCAGCGTTTGAAGACTGTGGCTTCGCCATCCAGGCTCTGGAAGGGGCCCTCCCGCGAGAGTTCACGGTCCGGGTAGAACAGAGCGCCGCCTTCGTCGACCCATGCCGCGATGCGGTCGGCCACCCGTTTTTCAGTCGTGTTGCCCCAGATCATGATGAGAGCCTTGTAGCGCGAAAGCGCCCCGTCGGCGATCATCTGTTCGCTGACGAGATCGAAGTCGGCGATGGACCGCAGCGCGTGAACACGCTGGAGGTAAGCCGAAGCGCGGAGATGCCGCAGCGTGTCGTCGCGCAGCTTGTTGGCCGTGTCGTTATAGAACACCGCCACGGGCGCGAGCGGTTTGGCGCGCCCATCAAGCAGTGGGGCGTATTTCAGCCAAACAGGGATTGCCTGATCGTTGCCGGTGAGATTGCCCTCGTAATAGAAGAGATGATCGGCGTGATTGACCAGCGCGTTGTACAGCCGCCCCACTACCCCGCGCATGGAGCTGAACCCGGCCGGCTCCGTGCCCCACTTCGCGCCGTAGAAGCGCGCCGCCGAGGCAGCCAGACGCGTGTTGCCGAAATTGTTCAGATAACTGTCGTTCTCGTTCGTCATGCGGATGCCGCCCCCAAGCCTTCCCATCGCCTTCGCCTGCGCCGCATAGTCCGTGCCGATTTCGATCGCGCCCCAGCCGCCCGAGGATTGATAGATGTTCACGCCGGGCATCGCCTCGCGCGCCCACTCGGCCCAGCGCTCGCACCAGCCGCTCATCGCGTCGATGTACCACGTCGAAAAATCGTGCCGCATGCGCGGAGTGTTCGCCGAGACCGGAAGGAACGTCCGGACCTCGTCGAACGACTTGTATGCGGCATCCCACGCCTTGTTCAACGCTTCGATGGTGGCGTAACGCCGCGCCAGCCAATGTCTGAAATCAGCGTTGGCGTGCGGGTCGCCTGCCCAGTAGCCGATATGAGTATGCAGAGGCCGTCCTTTATAACCCCAGGCGCCTGTCGCCGGATACTGCGCCTCCCCATAGTTGCCGCTCGGCCCAAGACGAATGCCCACGAGCGATGGCCGCCCTGCGTAGTGTTTTCCGAATTCGTTGAGAAACCGGCGGACGTGCTTCTCCTGAGTCCCGCCGAAGATCGAAGGGATTTCATTCGCCCTGTTGTGCTCGAGACAGACGAACGGAATGTTGTCGGGCGATGAGTAGAACCAGTCCGGCAGCGCATACGCCGAACCCACGATCAGCAGCGGGAACCACTTCATCCCGTGTTTCTCGAGTTCGGCCACGATCGCGTCGTAGTAGCTCCAGTCGAACACGCCCGGCGAGCGCTCAACGAAGTTCCACTTCACATAGCTCTCGATGCCGTTGAAGCCGAGCGCCTTCATCAGCGGCAGTTGATTCCGGAGAGACGCGAGCGCATCGGGCAAACCATCAGCCGTGGGAGCATCCGCCCCCGCCGTGATCACCAGGTCCATCGGGCGCCGCAATGTGAACGCGGGCTCGGCGCCGGGCAGCGCCTCGAACTCAGGCTTTGTGTCTGTGATTTCGATCGAATGCAGAAACCGCGCTCCCGTGATGCTGATCTGCGTGTCGGCTCCGTCGGGAAGATGAAACACCGCGTGCCGCAGCTTCCCTGAATTGAGAATTGCCGCGCCGTGGGCGTCTCGCTGGGCAACGCCCTTGCCGGCGGCGCCGACAGCAGGAGTCAGGACGCCGTAGCCGCGGTCCAGGAATCCGGCGGAAAGCCACGCGGGACCGGGAACAACTCGTTCCAGCCGGAATTTGAATGAGGCGCGCTTGAAGTAGTCCCGGACCGGCACAACCTCAACCGCCGCAACCGCGCCAGCCACGGCTCTCCAATCCGAGCCCGGACCGCGCGTCAGCACGATCCCGCTCCCCTGTGCTGGCTGCTTCGCCGACCAAGACACGAGTTCAGCGGCAGACACCCATGCCCCTCCCGCCTAAATGAACAACACCGCAGTAAAAGTGACAGGCACCTTTACATTCCCTTCATCGCGCCGGCTCTGGCTGCCAGCCATTCCACCATTGATCCCGTCAGTTTCGGCGTCAAACGATGGAATTCGTCTGGCGTTTGTATCTCCGCCTGCTTCACTTGCCTCACCAGACTCACTGCCGCATACCGGTCCCGTGTCCCGTGAATCAGCAGCACGGGCCTCGGCGCGATGCGCCCGGGCAGATCCTCTTCGCCGGCGCTCAATTCCTGTTCACGTCCGGCAAAGAACCCCAGCCGCGGCAGCAGACCGTGCAGGTGCGAGAAGTGTTGCAGGCCTTCTGTCCCCTCCTGCCGCCCTTTCATTGGCCACAAGCCTCCCACGCTCGCCACGCCAGCGGCCATCGGCTCGAAGGCCGCCGTCCACAGCGCCACCCTGCCGCCCAGCGAAAAGCCCGCCAGGTAAATCCGCGTGGGATCAACCGCTTCCAGCGCGGCCAGCGCCTTCACCGCCGCCCGCGTGTCCGCCACCATCTTTCCTAACAACGACCACTTCGGATACCGCTCGTAGAATTCGCGCGCGTGCTCCACCCGCGTCCC
>JACADU010000311.1 GCA_013388415.1 Bryobacteraceae bacterium | reverse complement strand
CCCCGGCGGGGCTGAGAGCCCCGCGCAGCCTGAGAGGCTGCCCCACAGGCCGCCCCGGCGGGGCTGAGAGCCCCGCGCAGCCTGAGAGGCTGCCCCACAGGCCGCCCCGGCGGGGCTGAGAGCCCCGCGCAGCCTGAGAGGCTGCCCCACAAGGGCCAAAACCTGGCATGGTTATTTCATGACGGACACTAACGGCGATCCGGGGGCGGGCGGGCATTGTACACTGAGGCTTTCCAGTGGACCTCGCGCTTGCGCTCTGCGACGATGCTCAAACCTGACCGGAGGAAGACCGTGTGATGCCCGGCCGAAAACCGGGAGGGATTCGCAAGGCCAAAGTCCGCGCATTCGCCAAGATCAACCTTGGCTTGAAGGTGCTCAACAGGCGGCCGGACGGCTTCCATGAGATTCGCACGGTGTTTCAGACCATCGGCCTGGCGGACGATCTCGAATTCGAGTACGCGCCGGGGCGGGGCGTGTCCATTTCGGTCGAAGACGAATTAAAGATCGAAAACAACCTGGTGGAGCGGGCGGCGAGGGGGTTTTTCGAGGAGACCGGGGCGCGCGGCACGCTGCGCGTGGTGCTGCGGAAGAAGATTCCGATGGGCGGCGGTCTGGGCGGGGGCTCGACCGACGCCGCGGCGACGTTGCTGTCGCTGGCGGGGCTTTGCGGGAAGAAGGCTCCGATGGAGGCGCTGGCGCGGCTGGCGGCGGCGCTTGGCAGCGACGTGCCGTTCTTTCTGTATGGCGGCGCGGCGCTCGGACTGGGACGGGGCGAGGAGCTGTATCCACTGCCGGAGCCGGGAGCGTGGCCGGTTCTGATTCTGGCGCCGCCGATTCATGTCTCGACGCCGGCCGCATACAGGGCGCTGGGCCGTGCTGAATTGACATCCGGGGCGGGGTTGCCTAAACTGGATAGTTTCCAGGCATTTGTCTGGAGCGGCCTTGCGGGGCCGCTGGCAGAGAACGACTTTGAGGGCCCGGTTTTCAGGCTCCATCCGGAACTGAAACGGTGGCGCGACGAGTTGATTCGGCACGGTGCTCAAGCTGCGCGACTCTCCGGCAGCGGGGCAGCACTCTACGGGGTGTTTCCGGACCGGGCCAAGCTTCAGGGAGCCCTTCCGCGGTTTCGCACGGAGCCTCTTCAAATCTTCCGGACCAGGTTTTTGACGCGGGCGCAATACCGATTGCGCTTGCTGGGCAGTTTGACCGAATACATAGCCGAAAGACAATGGCCGCCCCGAAGCCGGTAAGAGCAATGGACCCCGACCGCATCAAGATCCTCTGCGGGAATGCCAACCCGAAGCTCGCGCAGGACATCTGCGGCGAGCTGGGCGTTTGCGTGGCGGGCGCGGTGGTGAAGAGTTTTTCCGACGGGGAGATCTGGGTGCAGATCGAGGACAACGTGCGCGGCGCGGACGTTTTTGTCGTTCAGCCCACCTGCCCGCCGGTGGAGCGGAACCTGATGGAGCTGCTGCTTGTCATCGACGCCCTGAAGAGGGCGTCGGCGGAGCGAATCACGGCGGTGCTGCCGTACTACGGCTACGCGAGGCAAGACCGGAAGGACCGTTCGCGGGTGCCGATTTCGGCGAAGGTCGTGGCGAGCCTGCTGGAGCGGGTGGGCGTCGACAGGATCCTTTCGTTGGACCTGCACGCGGCGCAGATCCAGGGATTTTTCGACGTGCCGGTGGACCATCTGTTCGCGGCGCCGGTGATGATCGAGTACTTCCGGACGATGAACCTGGACAACATGATCGTGGTGAGTCCGGACGCGGGCGGGGTGGAGAGGGCGCGGGCGTTCGCCAAGCGTCTCGAAGTGCCGCTGGCGATCATCGACAAGCGGCGCGAGCAGCCGAACGTAGCCGAGGTGATGCACATCGTCGGAGACGTGGAGGGTTTGGATTGCCTGATCGTGGACGATTTGATCGACACGGCGGGGACGCTGGTGAAAGGCGCGGAGGCGTTGCTGGCCAACGGCGCGGCGAGCGTCTCGGCGTGCGCCACGCATGCGGTGCTGAGCGGACAGGCGGTGGAGCGGATCGCGGGATCGCGGCTGAAGGAAGTCGTCTTCAGCGACTCGATTCCGCTGAGCCCGGAGGCTCAGGCGTGCGGCAAGATTCGGATTCTTAGCGTGGCGCGGCTGCTGGCGCGCGCGATTCAGAGTATTCACGAGGAGACGAGCGTCAGCTCGCTGTTCGTCTAACCGGTTTTTGATCGAGGAGCCAAGAGATGAGAAAGGACATTACCGTCACCGCGGAGGTTCGCGAGTCGCGCGGCAAAAACGAGGCGCGCCGTCTCCGTGTGGCGGGCAAGATTCCCGCGATTGTGTACGGCACCGGCGGGCAGCCCATCCCGGTGACCGTCAGCCCGAAGGAAGTGAACAGGATTCTGCATTCGGCTTCGGGCATCAACACGATTTTCAATCTGCATTTGACCAACGGCGAAACGACGCCGGTGAAGGTGGTGGACTGGCAGCACGATCCGCTCAAGGGCACGCTGCTGCACGTCGACCTGATGCGGATCGACCTGTCGAAGAAGCTGACCGTGAAGGTCCCGGTGATCTCGAAGGGCGAGCCCAAGGGCGTGAAGCAGCAGGGCGGTCTGTTCGAGGTGGTGACGCGCGAGATCGAGATCGAGTGCCTGCCGGACGACATACCGGAGAGCTTCACGGTGGACGTGACGGAGCTGCTGATCGGGCAGAGCCTGCGCGCCAAGGAAGTTCAGATGAGCGAGGGCGTGAGGCTCGTGTCGAATCCGGACCAGGTGCTGTCGCACGTGGTCGCGACGCGCGGAGCGGCGGAGACCGCGGAAGCGGCGCCTGGCGCGGCGCCTGCGGCGCCCGAGCCGGAAGTGATCAAGAAGGGCAAGAAGGAAGAGGAAGCCGCGGCGCCGGAGAAGAAGAAGTAGTTCCGGCGCGCGGGCAGTCGAGCGATGCCGGATCCCGAGCTTCTCATCGTTGGGCTGGGCAATCCCGGTCCCGAATACGAGGAGACGCCGCACAATCTCGGGTTCCTGGCGTTGGACCGGCTGGCGGCGAGGCACTCGGTGCGGATTTCGCGGCTGGAGTGCCGGGCGCTGGTCGGGCAGGGCAGTATTGAAGGCCGGCAGGCGCTGCTGGCCAAACCGCAGACGTTTATGAACCTGAGCGGTCAGGCGGTAAACGGGCTGCTGGAGAAGTACGGTTTGAAGCCGGACAAGCTCCTGCTTATCTACGATGAGCTGGCGTTGCCGTGGGGGCATATCCGGATCAGGACCGGCGGTTCGGCGGGCGGGCACAACGGCGTGAAGGACGTCATCCGCTGCGCGGGAACCGGCGGGTTCACCCGGCTGAGGCTGGGCATTCATCCCGGACACGAGGTGCGGGATGCGTCGAGGTTTGTGCTCGCTCCGATGAAGGGCGGGCAAAGACAGGAACTGGACTCCGTGCTGGACAAAGCGTGCCAGGCGGCGGAGACCATTATCGCCCAGGGCGCCGAAAAGGCCATGGCGGCATACAACCGCCGCGCTCCGGGGTCAACAAGCGAGGAAGAATGAGGATCTACGAGGAACTCTTCATCGTCCGGGCCGACGCGCCGGAAGAGGAAATCGATGCTTACATCGAACAGGTGAAGGGCATCGTCGCCGCGCATCAGGGGACCGTCGACAAAGTGGACAAGTGGGGCGTGCGCAAGCTTGCCTACCGGATTCAGAAGAAGAGCGAAGGCTATTACGTGCTGATTCAGTTCAGCACGAAGGACAACGCCTGCGTGGCTGAAATCGAGCGCCGCATGAAGGTGACGGACCTGGTTCTGAAGTGGATCACGGTGCGCATCGACGAGAAGCTGAAGAAGCTGGAGAAGCGGACGAAGCAGCGGGAGAAGCGCGCCAAGAGGCGTCCGGCGCCGGCCGCAGCCGCGCCGGCGATGCCGCCCCTGCCTGGGGCGCCCGCGCCTGGGG
>JACADU010000328.1 GCA_013388415.1 Bryobacteraceae bacterium | reverse complement strand
TTGTTGCATTGCATCGATAGGGCTATGGCGCGGCCTCCTTATAGCGAGGTGGGGATGATTGGGGCGCGTGATATGGTGCGCGCTGAAGTCGGCCTCCTTGGTTTGATTTGTAGGCGGAGGTGCGGCAGGCGGAGGTGAGGTTCGATCATTCCGAAGCTGCTCATTTGATAGCGCCGGTTGGGCAGATGGTTGGCGTACCCGCAGGCCGGCAGAATGAAGCGGGGGATGGCACGAAACTCGCATTCGTCAGTTAGCAACGACGCGATGCAGCGCTGGACTAAGCGGGAAAGTCCTCAGCAATGTCAAAGCCCATTGAGCAAGACTCTCGGCCTTCATCGCGTGCTGGACGCGCGCGATCGACGTGGTGGTCTGATGCGTGGCAGACTTCTGATGCCTGCCGGTCTGATGCGTACGCTGATGCGGGCCCTGGCCAGCAAGCTGGTGGCTTGCGTCGAGAGGGCCTTCGCGCATGTGGCGCCAGCCTAGCGCTGGCGGCGATGATCGGGATGTGCTGGGTCCTGCAGCCTGCGCCGGCCCTTGCGTCCGAAGCCCCGAAAGCGGACGCTGCCGAGCCGGCGATGAGCAGCGATGCGTACCGCCTCGGTGTCAACGACAAACTGCGCATCCAGGTCTTCGAATGGCGCCCGGCGCGCGACGAGCTGTTCACGTGGACGGCCCTGAACCAGGTGTACACGGTTGATCCGGCTGGCACGCTGTCGCTGCCGCTTCTCGGCCAGATCAGGGCCGCCGGTTACACGACTGCCGAACTGGCAACGCTGATTTCACACAAGCTGGCGAAGCGCCTGAACCTCGGCGCCGTACCGCACGCAACCGTCGAGGTCACCGAGTTCCGACCTATTTTTGTAACCGGCCACGTCGAGAAGGCTGGCGAATACCCCTTCACGCCTGGCATGACGGTGCTGCAGGGCGTCAGCCGCGGCGGCGGGCTGTACAAAGGCGTGAGCGGCCAGCGTCTCGAACGCGAGTACCTGACAATATCTGGCACGTTTGATCGCTTGCTCCAGGAGCGTGAGCGGTTGACGGTGCGCAAGGCGAGACTCGAGGCCGAACTGGCGCACGCTGACCGCATCGCCTTCCCGGCTGAGCTGCGCATGTCGCGCCGACCGTACAAGGTCGAGTTTACGGCGTCGCTGATGGCCAAGGAGCAGAGCGTTTTCGAGCTGCGCCGCAAGGCCTATGAGACGCAGGTGACGGCGCTCCTTCAGCTGCAGAGTTTTCTCGAGCAGGAGGTTGAGACGATCGCCAAGCGCCTCGACGCCCATCAGAGCCAGATCGATTTGGTTAAGTCCGAACTCAGCGGCATCGAGCATCTGTCGGATCGCGGTCTTGCGACACAGCCGCGGCTGCTCGGTCTGAAGCGCCATCTTGCCCAGCTTGAGGGTGAGAAGCTACGCATGGAGAGCGAGCGCACGCGGGCCCGGCAGGAGGTAAGCCGCGTTGTGCTATCGAAGATCGACTTCGACAACAAGCGCGCCAATGACCTGACGGTGGAGCTGCAGCAGACAGAGGCGCGGCTTCAGCAAGTCATTCAAGAGGCATCGGTGAGCGAGCAGTTGCTGCTTGAGACGCGGAGCCAAGTCGCGTCATCCCCCACCGCGCGTCTCGTTTTGTCGGGCAGCGGCTCGGACGCCACGGGGGGCGGGCCCGAGGTTATCTACACCATCGCTCGGCAGGTAAGGGGCGGCGTGATCGAGATCGAAGCAACCGAATCGACGTTGCTCCAGCCCGGCGACACGATCAAGGTCGCCGTGTCGGCGTCGCCCAGCAATCTTGGCGGTGGTCTGGAAATCGGCGTGCCAGGCAAACCAGGGACGCGTGAGTTGCCGGCCGCCACGACGGCGGAGCCGCCGAAGCCGCCGCATCGCGCGTCGGTCGAGCCGATCAGCGCCACCGGTTCGGCGCGGCGTTGACGGGGCGCTCCCGAGGCAGATGAGCTGCCCGGCCATAGGTCGTGTCATCATAGGGGGCGTGTGCTACCAGCCGGTTGGCATGGCCCGCCGCGGCCTCTCAGCGTTCATGCCGGCGGGGCCCCCGGGCGGGGGCATCCCGGAACGCTCTTGAGCTTCCGTTAAGGCTTATCATTGCACGTTCCTTGCATGATTTGTTGTGTTCGTCCTGCTGGCCCGCCCGGTGAGATCTGTTATGGAAGGCTGACTTATTGGTGGATTAGGGGTCTGAGACTTCACTGAGCCTGAGCGACGCCAGGTGGGTGCTCGCCCCGGTCCTTGCGCAGCCCCAGGGCGAGTTCAGCGGCGCCCCTAAGCGGCGCCAATACCTGTCAGCATTCAAGGAGATCGGCATGGCGTTGTGCGCCGGCGATTGGGTCGAGGTCCGAAGCAGGGAAGAGATCCTGCGAACGCTGGACAAGAACGGCCGACTGGAGAATATGCCGTTCATGCCGGAGATGTTTGCCTATTGCGGCAAGCGGATTCGGGTCTACAAGCGCGCGCACAAGGCCTGCGATACCATCAACCCGATCAGCTCTCGCAGGCTGCCAAACAGTGTCCTTCTGGGCAACCTCCGCTGTAATGGAGCCGCCCATGGCGGCTGCCAGGCGCAATGCGCCATTTTCTGGAAGGAAGCTTGGCTCAAGCCGCTCGCCAACGATGGCACGAGTGGCGGGATGGCGGAGACAGCAACCAAGAACGAAGCCGCGACGAACGCTGGCTGCACCGAGGCGGACGTCTGGAAAGCAGCCAAGGCTGAAGGCCAGCCATCCGACCAGGCCCGCTATCGCTGCCAGGCGACCGATTTCCCCCTCTACACGACCCGGCTGCGTCTACGCCATGTGGATCAATACCTCGAGGACTACCGGTCCGGGAATGTCACCTTGAAAGAGATGTTTCAAACCGGGTGCTATTTCCTATTCAAGTTCATCGGCCGCCCGAAATGGGAAGCCGACGGCGGCACCTACGCGAAACTCTACGACTGGTTCCAGCACTTGAGGGGAGGGCTACCCTACCCGAGGCGACGCGGCAAGCTGCAGGCAGGGGAGGAACAGCCGCTCGTGACGCTCAACCTCCAACCCGGTGAATATGTACGCGTCAAGAGCTATGAGGAGATCCTGGCGACGATCAATAGCGACAACAAAAACCGGGGGCTCTATTTCGACGCCGAGATGGTGCCCTATTGCGGTGGCGTGTTTCGCGTTAGATCGCGCGTCGAGCGCTTTCTGGATGAAAAGACAGGCCTGATGCTGACGATGAAGACGCCGGCCGTAATCCTGGAGGGCGGTTGGTGTCGGTCCTACTACAGCGAGCGTCGCGCCTTCTGCCCAAGAGCCATCTATGCTTGGTGGCGTGAGGCTTGGCTGGAGCGCGTGCCAGGAGGCGCCGACGGCCGGCTGACCAGTTCCTATTCCGGCGTCCCTGCCGGACAGGAGGTCGAGAAGTGAGTGTTCTGGAAGAGGCTCCGCCCGCCGACGGACCTGGTCGCGGCACGGCGGCTCTGAGGGGCAGGAATTCGCTGCCAATTACTGAGATCCGCTCCGGCCGTGGTCTGTTCGATCTCGATCTCGGCGCTGTTTGGCGGTTCCGCGAGCTGCTGACCACTCTCATCGTGCGCGATATTAAGGTGCTCTACCGGCAGGCGGCGCTTGGCGCGGCCTGGGCGGTGTTCCAGCCGATCTTCGCGGTTGCCATCTTCACCGTGGTCTTCGGCAACTTCGCGCGCATCCCGTCGGATGGCGCGCCGTATGCGGTGTTCGCCTTCGCTGCCGTTCTGCCGTGGACCTATTTCGCCGAGGCGGTACGGCGCAGCAGCCTGGGTCTGGTGCAAGATGCCGAGCTCGTGCGCAAGGTGTATTTTCCGCGTCTGGTAATGCCCTTGGCGTCGGTGATCGCGCCGCTTGTCGACCTCGCTATTGCCTTCGTCGTGCTGCTGGTCGTGATGGTGCTCTATGGCGTGGCGCCGACGTGGCGGCTCATTGCCATTCCCCCGCTCGTGCTGGTCACGGCCCTTCTGGCGCTCTCCTTAGGCCTTTGGCTTGGCCCGCTCAACGTCCGCTTCCGGGACGTCAAGCACACGCTGCCTTTTCTGCTTCAGGTTTGGATGTATGCATCGCCGGTCATCTATCCCTTGAGCCTCATTCCGGAGCATCTGCGGTGGTTCTACAGCCTGAACCCGATGGTCGGGGTCATCGAGGGCTTTCGTTGGGCACTCCTGAGCAAGGGCGATCCTGATGTCACGGCGCTTGCCATTGGAGCCGGCATGACCGTCGTGCTTCTGGCCGGCGGTCTCATCTTCTTTAGGCGCATGGAGCGGTTCTTCGCCGACCTCATATGACAAAAGAGATTGCCATTTGCGCGGAGGGTCTCTCCAAGCGATACCGACTGGGGTCGGCGGGGACCGCTCACGATTCGTTGCGCGATCTGCTGGCGAGCGGGGCGCGGGCACTCATGGGCCGCGGCCGCACACCGAGGGGGAACTCGCAGCGCCAGGCGTTCTTTGCGCTCAGGGACGCGTCATTCGAAATCCTGCGCGGCGAGAACGTCGGCATCATCGGGGCGAATGGTGCGGGCAAGAGCACGCTTCTCAAGATCCTTTCGCGGATCGTCGAGCCGACGTCCGGGCGCGCGCTGGTCGCGGGGCGGGTCGGCGCGTTGCTCGAGGTTGGCACGGGGTTTCATGGCGAGCTCACGGGGCGCGAGAACATCTACCTCTATGGTGCGATCCTGGGCATGACCCAGCGGGAGATCGCGGCCAAGTTTGATGCCATCGTGGATTTCGCCGAGATCGAGCAGTTCATCGACACCCCGGTCAAGCGTTACTCGAGCGGCATGTACGTACGGCTTGCCTTCTCAGTGGCCGCGCACTTGAGGCCCGACATCCTGCTGCTGGACGAAGTGCTTGCCGTTGGTGACGCGGCCTTCCAGCGCAAATGCATGAATTTCGCGCGCGAGCTGCAGCGGCAGGAAGCGACGATCCTCTTCGTGTCGCACAACATGTTCAGCATCAAGGCCATGTGCACCCGCGTGATCTATCTCCAGTCGGGTCGCATCGAATACGACGGGCCGACCGATCCCGGAATCGAGATCTACGAGCGGGGCGCGCATCTGAGCGTGGTGCCGTGGTCAAAGGACAATCCTGACGACTGGGCGGTCGAGCTAACCGACATTGAACTGAGCGATCAAGCGGGCAAACCTAAGAGTGTCTTTGACTTCGGCGAGCGGATGAAAATACGCCTCCGGTTCAACGCGCGCGAGCGTCTTGAGGCGCCGAACGTTATGGTTGCCTTCGTACGTTCTGATGGCGTTGCCAGTAACGTCTATGCGACGGACACCGACAAATTCGTTATGGGGGCGGTCGACGGTGAAGGCACACTGGAACTCACGACGTCGCCGCTCAAGCTAGTCGCAGAGAGGTATGTCATTCATGTCCTGTTTCGCATGCGCGGCACGCAGAGGCTGCTCTGCGCTCAGGTCGGTCGCTCTTTCCATGTGCGCCATGAAGAGTTCGACCCTTTGAACTACGGCGTCTTCCATGAAGGCGGGGAGTGGCGGCTCGCGCGCGCGCGAAAGTTCGATGAGGATTTCTGTGAGAGTCGAAATGTTGCGGCCCCATAGACAGATAGAAACGGTTACGATTGCCTGATGGACGTACAGAATGCTTCGCACGGGTGATTGAGCTGGTGGCTGGCATTGATTGTGGCTGTGGGTACCTTGGTCTCTACCGGTGACAGGCCGGGCAGAATGGGCATGGCGTGCATGACAATGCACGGTGCTGGGCTCTGGCTACGGGCACGCTCTGCTTCGACATCGGAATGCTCACGCCAAACCAACGCCTGCGTTGCGATCCATCATTCCAATCTACGCCGCAGCGTGAATAAATGGGTCAGCTCTCGGAGAAGAAGGGATGCCCCGTCCAGCCGGGGCGAAGCCCGGCTTTGCAAGCCACCAGATCAACGAGGGCGTCTACATTGTCTAAAATGGTCGGTGCTTCACCGATTTCTCTCAGACAGGCCATGTGGTGCACGTAGAGTTTGGAGTGACCGCTGAAGCGCCAGCGCAGAATCCTTCGTCTGTAGTGTCTGCGAAAGCGTGCAAGGACCTCAGCAAAGCGTTCAGGGCTGAAGGCGAACGGGCCAAACTCCTTCAGGAGCACGAGGCCCTCGAAGAACTGGGCCTGAATGGGAGCAGCATGAATGCTGGTGATGGAATGCGGGTGGTCACGCGTCATGGCTAGATCTTCATGGACGAACGACCAATCGTATTTCGTGAGGATTCGCAGGCACGCCTCCGTGTCCGAAGCCAGGAGGCCGGGCCGGAACAGAGGCAGCGAAAGGTACGCGGCATCACGAAGCATCAGGACGTGAGTTGCAAGGAGCATGCCCTTGCCAAGCAGTATGTGCTCCAGTGCCTCTTGGCTCGCAAAGCGTTCGCGATCACGCGGCCAGCCGGACGGCTCCGTGGCACCCGAGCGATGATGCTCACAACCAACCAAACCCACGCCGGGATTTCGCTCGGCGACAGCGACCATTCTTGAAACAGCCTCAAGCGTCATTGTATCGTCGGCGCAGAGAATGCGAATATACTTTGCTTCAGCAGGCACCCGAGCAACGGCTGCGTTCCAATTCTCCTCAAGCGGTAAGGTCGCATCATTGCGCACAGCAATCAGCGGCACGCGTTGGTTCGTAAACGATCGAATGATCTCCGGTGTCTCATCGGTGCTGGCGTTATCGAGAACCACATGAACAATGGTGGGGTAGGTTTGCGCCTGCACGCACTCCAACGTTTCAGGCAGATAGCGGGCGCCGTTGTAGACCGGCGTGACAATTGCAACGAGAGGCGTCGCGCGGCTCATCTTTTGGCTCCGGATATGCTGAGTACAACCGCGATTGCGGAAATCCGGCCGCCCTTGCGGGATCGGCAAGGCGGCACTGGCCGACCGGCGAAAACAGTAGCCGGTGGCCCGGCTGCTGTCCGCGGGGAGAATGCCGATCGTCTACTTCGGTGTCCGGCTATTTTCAGAGATCGCCTCGTACAAATGTTGCGCTGCAACAAAAGTCGCAGCATAAAATGGAGCTAGTAGGACCGTGCGCTTGTCGCACTGCCACGCCAGACGCAAGGCCTCGGTCGGAAGTCGGTGCTTGCGCAACAACTGCCGAACCAGAAGGAAGCCAACAGCACGCCGTGCTTCCGCGAGCTTCCCTTTGATAGGGCGCCGGATAGCGGCGCTCCAGCGCGCCCGCGCGATCAGGAGCCTCAAGGCGCCGATATTGTAGATCCGGCGGTTGAGGTCGTGCGCGTCGCCCCAGGTATGGGCCCTCTCGTAGACATTGATGCCGACGCCTCGCTCAACCTCACAGGCGAGCGAAAAGGAGGCGCGCGTCGCGGCCAGCGCCAAATCAAGGAAGAACACATGGTCCTCGCCCGCCAAGCGCAGCGTCTCAGAGAACCGCAAGTGGCCGAGACGCTCTGTACGATAGGCGATCGTCGATGTCTGAGCCAGATACTCGAATGCTGTCCATTCGGCCAGGCGCTTGCCGTTGCAGCACCAGATGTCTGTATCGGGCGAGATTCTATCGACACCCGCCACGTCTGGATTGGCCAACTTTTCATAAAAGCGGGTTCGCTGAAGGTAGCCGTTGGGGTGATCCTGGGCGCAAAAGTCGCAGAAGTAGAGGTCGGCGCCGGATGAAAGGCCGAGGAGTGCACGAGAGAGATGGTCGGCTCGCCAAGTATCGTCCGAATCAATGAAGGCGATGACGTCGTGCCGGCCGACGGCAGCATCGAGGCCCGTGTTACGCGCGGCCCCTGGCCCGCCGTTGGCGCGACGCAGGACTTCAATGGTCAGACCGGGAGGCGGTGAGCCCGCCATGACAATGTCCCCGGCTGGATCGACCGGGGACGCATCGTCGACAACCACGATGTGGATGCGGACGGAGGGATCCACATCCTGCCCGAACACGGACGCGAGACTGCGAGAGAGCACCCCCGACCGTTCCTGGTAGTAGGGAATGATTACAGCAATGCTGGCCGTTGTCGGCATGCCAGTTCGCCGTGAGAGTGCTTGTCCATCCATCCAGCACTAAGGAGCCGCCAAGGCGAGCTTCCGCCCGACGAATGCCTCGGCGTAGCGCTCGGGCGCGGTGCACTCCATGCCGCGGAGCCGGGCAAGCCCCCTGAAAACCTCTTCGTCAAACCAAGCCTTGGATCGCTGCGTCGCAAAGTGCTTCATGAGCAGATCGATTTTCCGCTCCATGATCTCGCCGGGCAGCGGCACGTAGACATTTGGTTGGCCGAGGTCGCCGTCCCACTTCGGGATCTCATACTCCAAGATCATGTGATTGCGAAACGTGCTCCAGGTGTGCTGGCAGATCTCCCGATGATCCTGATGCCTGTCATCGCGGCGGTGGGTCAGGATGATATCGGGTTTGACTCTCGTCTTCAGGTTCTCAAACCACGCCTTGATCCCGTCGTATTGGGAGGGAAACGAGCCATCCCGGAATGCCGTGACCTCGATGCTCTGGCTGCGCGCGCCCTGGAGAAAGGCGCGCGCTGCGCTCTCAGCCTCGACCCTTCGATCGGTCGACGCACTCATCACACACCAAACGACGTCAAGCTCCATCCCTCGGGCGATCAGGGAAAGCAGGGTTCCGCCTGCGCCAATCTCGATGTCATCCGCATGTGCACCGAGACAAAGAACCGAGAGCCGAGTGTCCGCCGCTCCCAATTTGAGCGCCATCATGACCGGGCTTTCTGATGAGCAATGCGCCAGGGCATGTTGCCGCGCTCCACCATCTCCTCGAGCACCTGCCGGTCCCTGAGTGTGTCCATCGCCCGCCAAAACCCTTCATACTTATACGCGTAGAGCTGTCCAGCCTGGATCAGCCGGGCGAACGGCTCCAGCACGAGTTCCTCGCCGTCACGCATGTAGTCGAAGATCTGCTTTCGGAAGATGAAATACCCGCCGTTGATCCACGTGTCGGATTCCGTGTTGGCACGCAGACGCTCGACCAGCCCCTGCGCATTGAACTCCACGAGATGGAAGTTGAACGGCGGGCGCACGCAGACGAAGCACGCCACCTTCCCGCTGGCCTTGAAGCGCTCGATCATCTCGGGCAGCGGCAGGTCGGTCACGCCGTCGCTGTAATTGGCGAGAAAGATCTCCTCATCCTGGACGAGGTG
>JACADU010000469.1 GCA_013388415.1 Bryobacteraceae bacterium | reverse complement strand
GTCCCGCAAGGCCTGAACGGCATTGGAATGGGCGAAAACTGAAAGCCGCGGCGAGGCCCTCGAATTCGGGCCGGTCCGCGGCGTGTTGCATGCCGGCTGTTTGTAGGGCGGCCTGGCATACCCCAGCATATTCTCATCCAAGAATGAGCCTGAAGAATGAGAGTTGAGGGTCCGCTGGGCTCCTTTCGTTTTGGTGTGGCTGAGCGTCCATCTCGCCGTCGTCGAAGCTGTGGGAATGTGGGAATCGCGTAGCGATTTCCAAGGGCGGTGGGAGCGGTGGGAAACCGCTCGGCGGTTTTCCACGGCTTCCACGGCCCGGCATTTCCACAGCTCGTATTTCATGCGGTGCGCTTCTGGTTGATGCTGCTCAACAGGGCTTGCTTGGCTCGCTGCATCTGCGCCGCCGCCGCGGTGTCGCTCAGCAGTCCCGCCTGCTTGTCCAAGGCTTCGATTGTGTGGCCTTCCTTGAGTGAGCAGACGACTGTAGGCAGGCGCCGTAGCGCCTCCCAAGGCGTGGCGTACCACGGATAGATCCGTTTCTTTTTGCCCTTGGCGTCCTGCTTCATCTCGGCAAAGCCGCACGGCCGGTGAAAGTTCAGGTAGGGGTTGAAGTGCTCCCGGTAGAACTGCATGAACGACTCGGCGTGCGGCGAAGCAATGTGCCTGTATCCGATGTGCTTGCGGATCACCGCTCCGTTCTTGGCTTCCGCCAGCCCGTTGTCGTTGGACCGCCGCGGCCGGGATTTGGTCTGCTCCACCCGCAACTTCTCCAGCAACTTGGCCACCTTGTAGTTGATGAACTCGCTGCCGTTGTCGGAGTGGAACCCGCGAATCCGAAATGGAAACTGCTCCAGCATCGCCTTCAGCACCGGCAGCAGCCAAGCCTCGCTGATGTAGGGCGCCGCTCCTACCACCTCCCACTGCGTCACCTCGTCCACCGCGTTGATGTGATACAACCCCTTCTCTCCATCCAGGTCTCCCTGGTGAACGCAGTCGATCCGGATGTAGCCCGGCAGCCCTTGCGATTCCGGCTTCCGCCGCTCCCCGATCCCCACTGCCGCCGGCTTCGTCTTCTCGTAATGCACCCGCCGCCGCCGGTACTTCTGGCTCTTGCGCAGCCGGTACAACTGCGCCACCGAGATCCGCGCCAGTCGTTCGTAGCGGCCGTCCTTGTAGTCGTAGTACTCCCGATACAAAATCTTCTGCGTCGCCGGTCCGCTCAAGATCTCGTGCGCCTCGTCCACTGCGGCCAGCAACTCTGCGTCGCTCCCCGTGTACACGCTCGGAAACCGCCGCCGCCGATAGGTCTTCGGCTTTACCGCCTCGCCGCCCAGATACTGCGTGATCAGCCGCGTCGCCTGCGCCCGGCTCAACCCCGTCATCTTGACGATGTACTGGCGGATCACGCCGCGCTCTGCCCGACCCAGTTGATCGTAGCGCTGCCGCCGCAACGTCTCGTCCACCCAGCCGTACACCTCCTGCCTGGCGTGGCCCTGGAAACTCAGCTCGCTGCTGCCCTTCAAAAACGCCCGGATCTCCTCCAGGCTCAATCCCTGTCCACCCTGCACTCTGATGTTCAATCCCCAGCATCGCCCATCCTCGCTCCAGGCTCATCTTGTGTGAGAAACGCATAGCCGCTCCAGGCTCATCTTGTGTGAGATAAGACTCTGACCGCTCGCCGCTCCACCGGATTGCTACACTATTAGTTTGCGTGCGTGTGCGCGCCCGGACGTTTTCCATCGGGAGACCCTGAATTCCATGTTTGATCTGTTTCGCAGCCGAGAGAAGTCTGTGCGTCTGCTGCTCGGCATCCTCCTGGGGCTCGTCGCCCTGGCGATGGTCATTACTCTCGTTCCCAGCTATGGCAGCCTCGGCGGCGCTCAGCAGGACCCCTCCGTCATCGCCGAGATTGGCGACACCAAAATCACCGCCTCCGATGTCCGCCAGGTGCTCGCCCGCGAGCTCAAAAGCCAGCAGGTGCCCAAAGGACTGGAGAGCGTGTACTTGCGCCCGCTCATCACCCAGATGGTCAATGAACGCGCCCTGGCGCTCTATGCCGCCGAACGAGGCTTCCATGTCACCGACGAGGAGTTGGCCAAGACCATCCGGCAACTGCTCCCGATGCTTTACGAAAACGGCAAGTTCATTGGCAAGGAGGCCTACGCCAGCGTCGTCGAACGGCTGAATCTGACCATCCCGCAGTTTGAAAGCGACGTGCGCAAACAGATGCTCGCTTCCCGCCTCGAGTCCTTGGTGCTGGAAGGCGTCATCGTGACGCCGGCGGAGATTGAAGAGGCGTTCCGCCGGGCCAAGGAAAAGATCAAGGTCAGCTACTTCAGCATCAACAGCGATCAGTTCCGGGCCAAGTCGGCGCCCACTCAGGCTGAAGTGCTCGAGCACTTCAACAAATCCCGCAGCATCTACAGCGTGCCCGAAAAACGCGCGCTGACCGTCTATTCGATCACCGAAGACCGCATCGCCGCCACGCTCACCGTCAAGGATTCCGACATCGAGCGCGCCTACGCCTCGAACCTCGACCGCTTCCGCACCCCCGAGCGGGTCCGCGTCCGCCACATCCTGCTCAAGACTCAGGACAAGCCTGCCAGCGAGGTGGCGGCGATTCAGAAGAAGGCCGAGGACCTCCTCAAACAAGTCAAAAGCGGCGCCGATTTCGCGCAATTGGCCACCAAGAACTCCGAGGATCCCGGCTCAGCCGCCAAGGGCGGCGACCTCGATTGGGTCACCCGCGGGCAGACCGTGCCCGAGTTCGAGCAGTCGGCGTTTTCGCTCAAAGTGGGCGAGATCAGCAACCTCGTCAAGACCCTGTATGGATTCCACATCCTCAAGGTGGAGGCCAAGGAAGACACCCGCGTCCGCCCGCTGGCCGAGGTCAAGGAAGAGCTCCGGAAGGAACTGCTGAAAGGCGAAGTCTTCAACAAGATGCAAACCGTCGCCGACCAGATTCGCGCCGCTCTCGTCAAGTCGCCCGCCGAAGCCGAACAACTCGCGAAGTCGAACGGCATCTCCCCGGTGAGGGTCGACAAGGCCGGCAGGAACGATCCCATCCCCGAGGTCGGTGTTCAGGAATCGTTCTCCCAGGCGGTATTCTCGCTGCCAAAGAACGGCGTGACCCCTGTCATCACCATCGGGACAAACAAGCTCGTGTTCGCTCAGGTCGCCGAAATCTTCCCGGAGCATCCGGCCGAGTTCGCCGACGTGGAGAACGAGGTCCGGCAGCAACTTCAAAGCGTCAAAGGGATGCAGCTTGTCAACGATCTGATCGCTTCGCTCGAGTCGAAAGCCAAGGCTGGCGCCGATTTCGCCGCCCTCGCAAAGGAGGCCGGCGCCGCCATCAAGACATCGAGTCTCGTCGAGCGCACCGGCAGCATCGAGGGTTTCGGACTGGCTTCCTCCGCCGAAGAGGTCTTCAAGAAGAAGCCCGGCGAAATTGTAGGCCCCATCCGCTCCGGCCCCAACGTCTTCTTCATGCGGCTTGACGAGAAAGTCCCGGCCGACCTCACCGAGCTCGCTGCGC
Organism: Bryobacteraceae bacterium; assembly: GCA_013388415.1. Classification (GTDB taxonomy): domain Bacteria; phylum Acidobacteriota; class Terriglobia; order Bryobacterales; family Bryobacteraceae; genus JACADU01. Next base: position 816 of record JACADU010000469.1, on the reverse strand, counting down.
AGCGCGACATTCTGTTGAACGATCTCAAGAACCGCCGCGCCCGCGACCGCAGAGCCTTGTTCATCGATGGCGTCATCCAGAAACTCGTCAAAGAGAAGAAGGTGAAGATCTACGAGGACAGCATCGACCGGCTCATCGCGGCCTATCGTGGCTAGCGGCCCCACGGCAATCACCGGGCGGCGATCAGCCTCACTGAGCCGCGGCCGTCAGCGGGCGGACGCAACTTCATGCTTGAACTCCTGATCGATTTCCTGAGAATCCTCACCACCCCTGACCGCCTCATCCACCTGCTGGGGACGGTCTTCACCGGCTGGTGGGGCTATCTGCTGCTGTGCGGCGTCGTCTTCTCGGAAACCGGTCTCCTCGTCGGTTTCTTCTTGCCCGGCGATTCGTTCCTCTTCACGGTCGGCGTCGTCGCCGGAGCCGGCAAGCTCGACATCGTCACCATCATCCTGCTCCTGCTCGCCTCCGCCATCGTGGGCAACTCCACCGGCTATCTGCTCGGACGCAAAGCCGGGACGGCCGTCTTCAACCGCCCGGACTCGAGATTCTTCCACCGCGACCACCTGATCAAAACCCAGGCCTTCTACGACAAGCACGGCGGCAAGACCATCATCTTCGCCCAGTTCATCCCGATTCTGCGCACCTTTGCTCCCTTCGTTGCCGGCGTTGCCCGGATGAGCTACCTCCGCTTCATGTCCTTCAACGTCTTCGGCGCAATCGCCTGGGTGATCTCGATGACGCTGCTCGGCTACACGCTCGGCAACCAGCCGTTTGTCCGCGCCCATTTCGAGAAGGTTGTCCTGGCGATCATTC
>JACADU010000310.1 GCA_013388415.1 Bryobacteraceae bacterium | reverse complement strand
GCCTGTTTTCAAGCCGGGCGGCGAGGAGATGAGGTGGCAGTCTGGCGGGCCTTGGCGATCTTAAGAAGCGATCGTGGCCGGCACTTCGACTCCACTGTGACCAGATTTGTTCCCACCCTGTGCTTCCCTCTGCTGCGCGGCGTTGCGAACGGGTCGCACGAGAAGGGCTGTAAGTGTTTGAATCGTTGACAGTTGTGCGCAACCGGGAGCAATCCGGTACAATCCCGCTAAGTGTTTGATTCCACGTCGGGCGATGGTTCGTAATCAGCAGGTCGCCGGTTCGATCCCGGCGGGTGGCTCAATCTAATCCTCTCCCCATCAAATAGCTGCGGCGTCTCCCCAAGAGAAACGAGAATAGCGATTTCGGCACTGTGATCAGATTTGTGCCCACCCTGTGCCACCGCGCACATTCTTCGCAAAACGGCCTTGTGTTATCATTGTGTACACAAAGGAGGCCGCAGAGATGGAAGTCACCAGAATTGGCATCCGCGAGTTTCGGGAGAATCTGGCCACCTACTTGGAGTCCAGGACTCCGGTCGCCATCACGCGGCACGGGACGACGATCGGTGTTTACGTCCCCACTCAGCCAAAGCCCAGTCAGGCTGACCTCGAAGCCCTCCGCGTGGCCGGCGAGAAGATGCGCGAGTTGATCGCAGCGGCAGGAACCGGCGAGGAGGATCTCGTCACCGATTTCAAGCGCCTCCGGCGTGAACGGCGTGCACGAAAGAACTGACCGTGCTCGTGCTCGACGCGAACATTCTGATTCGTGCGGTACTGGGAAACAGAGTTCTTACTCTCATCCGGCAGCATGCTGGGCAGGCTGAATTTTGGGCTCCTGAGGCGGCGTTTGCCGAAGCACGCGAACATCTGCCTGCGATTCTTGGCCCACGAGGGATCGCAGCGGGTCCAGCGCTGGAGTTGCTAGACCTCGTCAGCCGGATCGTGCAGACCGTCGAAGCCGAGACCTACTCGCAGTTTGAAGAGATCGCCCGGGCACGCCTCAAACAACGCGATGAGGATGACTGGCCCGTTCTTGCCGCCGCGCTGGCGTTGGGCTGCCCCATTTGGACAGAAGACACGGACTTCTTTGGTTGCGGAGTGGCTACTTGGACAACCGACCGAATCGAGTTGTACTTGGCAGCGTCGGGCGAATCGCAATCGGGCTGAGCACGCGTCACTGCTGCAAGTTGGGGATAAAGTCAATAGTGCTGCTCGTTAAAGAACGGAGGGCGGTCTGGCTCATCTGTGTTCACGAGCAAATGCCCATGCAAGCGGGCCTCGAGTGCGGAGCTCATCGGGAACCAATTGCTCCACAATGCGTGGCCTAATATCAGACCGGGCCTCGCGCCAGCCATCCGCGGCGCCTCCGGCACAAGGCAGCAAGCTTCGAACTCATTGTGTCATTCGTCCGTCGTGCAGCCCTGACTCGCGTTCCTCACCAGCCGGATGTACTTCGCCAGCGTGCCCCGCGCCGCTTTGTACGGCGGCATCGACCACGCCGCACGCCGCCGGCTCAGTTCCTCTTCGCTCAAATCGACAGACAGCAGATTCCGCGTGGCGTCGATCGTGATCCTGTCGCCCGTCCGGACCAGCGCGATCGGCCCGCCCTCCTGCGCCTCGGGAGTCACATGCCCCACGATGAACCCATGCGAGCCGCCCGAAAACCGGCCGTCGGTGATCAGCGCCACGTCCTTGCCTAGGCCTGCCCCCATGATCGCCGACGTCGGAGTCAGCATCTCCGGCATCCCCGGTCCGCCCTTCGGGCCTTCATACCGGATCACGATCACGTCTCCCTTGCCGATCTCCCCGTTTTCGAAACCGCGCAGGAAATCCTCCTCCGAGTCGTAGACCCGCGCCGGGCCAGAAAAGCTCAAGCCCTCCTTCCCGGTGATCTTGGCGACCCCGCCCTCCGGCGCAAGGTTCCCCCGCAATATCTGGATGTGCCCGGTCGCCTTGATCGGGTTGCTGAGCGGGTGGACGATCTCCTGTCCGGCGCGCAAACCCGGCAACTCCGCCAGGTTCTCCCTCAGCGTCCTGCCCGTCACCGTCATGCAGTCCCCGTTCAGCAGCCCGGCCTCAAGCAGCATCTTCTGCACAGCCGGAAGACCGCCAACCTCGTGCAGATCTTCCATCACGAACTTCCCGCTCGGCTTGAAATCGGCCAGCAGCGGAGTGCGGTCGCTCACCTTCTGGAAATCGTCGATGGTGAGCGGCACTCCCGCCGAGCGCGCGATGGCAATCAGGTGGAGAACTGCGTTCGTCGAGCCGCCGAGCACCGAAACCACCACCATCGCGTTCTCGAACGCCTCGCGCGTCAGGATGTCGAGCGGCTTCAGGTCCATCTCCAGCAGCTTCCTGATCGCGGCGCCCGCGCGGAAGCACTCCTCGAGCTTCAGCGGGTCCTCAGCCGGCGTGGACGAGCTGTAAGGCAGCGAAAGCCCCAGCGTCTCGATCGCCGAAGCCATCGTATTGGCTGTATACATCCCTCCGCAGGCGCCCGCCCCAGGGCAGGACCGCCGGACGATGGCCGCGCGCGTCGTCTCGTCGATGTTGCCCGCCACATACTCGCCATAGCTCTGAAACGCCGATACGACATCGAGCTTCTTGCCGTCCATGCACCCCGCCCGGATCGTCCCCCCGTAGATCATGATCGACGGACGGTTCAGCCGCGCCATGGCAATCACGCATCCCGGCATGTTCTTGTCGCAGCCGGGCAGCGAAATGTTCGCGTCGTACCATTGGGCGGCCATCACCGTCTCGATCGAATCGGCGATCAGATCCCGCGACTGGAGCGAGTAGCTCATGCCGTCCGTCCCCATGGCGATCCCATCGCTCACGCCGATCGTGTTGAACCGCAGGCCGGCCATCCCCGCCGCCTGCACCCCCTCCTTCACCTTGGCGGCGAGGTCCAGCAAATGCATGTTGCACGGGTTCCCCTCGTACCACATGCTCGCGATTCCGACCTGTGCCTTGCCCATGTCCTCTTCCGACATGCCCGTCGCGTAGAGCATGGCCTGCGAAGCCCCCTGCGACTTCGGCTGCGTGATCCGGGAACTGTATTTGTTGAGTTGTGAAGCCATTGACGTACCGCTCCGTGGGAATTGAATCTTCACTATACACACCCCAACGTGGCCCGGGCGCGCTTGAACCGGCCTATGACATTTGGCAGAGGGACATGCGTGCCATAATGTCGGGCGATGAAGATCAGCCGCAGATCCTTGATGCGTACCGCAGGCGCCGCCGGAGCCGCCGGAGCCCTGACCGCGGGCGGCGCTCGAGCCGCCGAAACCGGCCTTGGCGCAAAGCTCGCCTCGATCATGGCCGCGCCGGTGCTGCGCGCCGGGCTGCTGCGTGAACCGCTCAAGATCGAATCAGTCGAACTGCTGCGCGCCGGAAGGCACTATATCGTCCGCGTGCGCGGCGGTGGACTCGAAGGCTTCGCCGACGCCCATAGCAGCGTCATGAGCGCCGCCTACCCGATCCTCATCAAAAAGGTGGCGCCGAATTTCGCCGGCAAGGACGCCCGCCGGCTCGAAACCGTCTTCCATGACGCCTACTTGGCCGGCTCCAATTACAAGTGGCAGGGGCTCCCCTTCTGGGTCTCGATGGCTGTCGTCGAAATCGCCATCCTCGACCTCATCGGCAAGGCTACAGGCAAGCCGCTCGGTGAGTTGTTCGGCACTGTCCTCCGCAAGGAGATCCCCGTCTATCGCGCCAGCGGCAACCGGGGCAACTCTCCGGAAGCCGAAATCGCCCACCTCCAGAAAACCGTCGCCGAAACCGGCGCCAAGGCCATCAAGTTCCGGCTCGGCGCCCGCATGCGCTTTGACGACGCCAGCACCCGGCGCGACCTCGCGCTCATCCCCCTCGTGCGCAAGACCTTCGGCCCTGACATGGCCATCTACGCCGACGCCAACGGCTCCTACGACGTTCCCATGTCCATCCGTATCGGCCGCCTCATGGAAGAACAAAAGTTCGGCTTCTTCGAGGAGCCGGTGCCCTTTGATTACTACGACGAAACCAAACAGATCGCCGATGCGCTCAATATTCCGATCGCGCTCGGCGAAGAGGAAATGAGCCTGCGTGGCTTCCGCCGCATCATCGAAACGGGGACGGCTCAGGTGATCCAGCCCGATCTCCTCTACAGCGGCGGCTTGATGCGCGCCGTCAAGGTCGCCCGCATGGCGAACGCCGCGGGCTTGCCCTGCACGCCTCATATGTCTGGCGGAGGACTCGGCTTCCTCTACGTCGCCCACTTCGCAAGCTGCGTGGACGACCCCGGCGCTCACCAGGAGTACAAAGGAGAGGACGATACTCTGCCGGTCAGCTCCTCCACTTCTTCTCTCAAGAGCGAAGGCGGCATGTTGAAGGTTCCCACGGGACCCGGGCTCGGAGTCACCATCGATCCCGCCCTGTTGAAGAGCGCGGTGACTGTGACAGCATAAGGACAGAAGTATCGGCGGCTGCCGGACACTGGATGAACATGGTCCGATTCAGACTGCTGGCTGTGATCGGCGCGGTGTGTTTGAGCGCGGCCCGGCCTGCCTGCGCGCTTGATCCGGCCACTTCCATCTCCCAGTACAGCCACACCGTCTGGCGCGCCGGAGACGGGCTCCCCGACAACTTCGTCCAGGCCCTGCTCCAAACGAAGGACGGATACCTCTGGATCGGAACCGCCGAGGGCCTCGTGCGCTTCGACGGCCTTCAATTCACCGTCTTCGACACCCGGAATACCCCCGCTCTTCGCCACAACTCTGTCGTCGCCCTCTGCGAGTTGAGAAACGGCGCGCTCTGGGTGGGCACCAGCGGGGGAGGCGTCACCACGTACGAGAACGGGCGCTTCACCGGCGCGCTGACAACTTCCAACGGCCTCCCCAACAACTACGTTCGCTCGATCTACGAAACCCGCGACGGCTCCGTCTGGATCACCGCCCATGGCGGCGGGCTCGTGAAGATCAATGGCGGCCGCATCCTCACCTACACGGTGAAGGACGGCCTCCCCAGCGATTCCCTGCGGCTCGTGTACGAAGACCGCCGCGGCACACTCTGGGTGGGCGCGGACGAGGACGGTCTTTGCTCATTCCGAAATGGCCGCTTTCGCTGCTTCGGCCGGCAGAACGGCCTCACGAGCAACCAGATCCGGGCCATGCACGAAGACCGCGCCGGACGGCTGTGGGTGGGGACCCGGGCCGGCGGTCTGCTTCTCTTTGACGGCGCGCGCTTCCGCTTGCATCGCCCCCCTGGGCATTCCAGCAACCTTGCTGTGCGCACCATCCTCGAGGATAGCGATGGAAACCTGTGGATCGGAACGGAAGGCGCCGGACTCTATCGCCTGCAGAAGGGCAGGTTCGACGCCTTCACTGCCCGCCAAGGACTGCCGCATAGCTTCGTCCGATCCATCGCCGAAGATCAGGATGGCAACCTCTGGGTGGGCACACGAGGCGGGCTGTGCCGCCTGAGAGACAGGCGGGTGGAGACGTGGACCACCTCAGAAGGGCTCCTGAACGACAACGTCCGGGCGATCTTCGAGGACAAAGACGGCGTTGTCTGGATCGGCAATACGTCCGGCGTCAATCGCCTGGTGAAAGGCAGGCTGCTGCCCGTCCGGCTGAGCCCTGAGTGGTCCCGCGATGTCGTGCGCGCCATCGCGCAAAGCCGCGGCGGGACAATCTGGATCGGAGCCGATACCGGCCTGTTCTCCTGGCGCGGCGGCCATGTCAGGCGGTTCCCCGGAGACCTCAAGGGGCCGCCGCCGCGAGTCCGTGCCTTGCTCGAGGACCGTCAGGGACGGCTCTGGGTCGGAGCCGAAGACGGTCTCTTCGTGGTGGAGGGCCCAGAAGCCGCTGAGTACTCGCGCGTCGCCGGCCTTCCGCCCGGCTCCATCAACGCGATCGCCGCCGGACGCGACGGCAGCCTCTGGTTCGGTTGCGAAGGCGGGCTCGCCTCTTACTCGGGCGGAGCCTTCCGCATCTACACCTCACGCTAGGGGCTGCCTGACAACCGCGTCGCTGCCATCCACATCGACGCCGGCAACGTCCTCTGGGCGGCCACCGAGGGCGGGCTCGCCAGGATGCGCGATGGCAGAATCACTGCCTTCACCCGCCGGGACGGCTTGCTGCGCGATTTCGTCCTCTCCTTGGTCGAGGACCGCCACGGGCACTTCTGGCTCAGCAGCCGCCGTGGAGTCTCGCGCATCGCCAAAAGCGATCTCGAGGCCTTCGCCTCCGGCCATATCCGAGAGCTTCACCCGGTCTCGTTTGATACCGCCGATGGGATGAAATCCGAGGAGTGCAACGGCGATGCTCAACCCGCGGCCCTCATGACCAGGGACGGCCGCATCTGGTTCCCCACCGTCCAGGGCGTCGTCGTGTTCGATCCCGCCAGCATCCGCGCCAAACGCGCCCCGCCGCGCGTCGTCGTCGAAAGAGTCGTCGCTGGCGCGAAAGCGTTTCCTGCCCAGAGCGGATCCTTGTCGTTGCCGCCCGGAACCAGCGATCTCGAAGTGCAGTTCACCGCCATCAGCTTGAGCGCCCCCGAGCGGGTCACGTTCCGTTACAGGCTCGACGGCTATGACGCGGGCTGGATCGACACCGGACGCCGGCGCTCCGCCTGGTACACGAACCTCTCTCCCGGCCGCTACCGCTTCCGGGTCGTCGCCTATTCAAACGACGGCTCCTGGCCGCGCGAGGAATCCTCTCTGGCTCTGGACTTGAAGCCGCGCTTCTACCAGACCGCCTGGTTCTCCGTCCTCTGCGGCGCGGCCCTCGCCGGTCTGGCGCTGCTCGCCTACCGCCTGCGCGTCATCGGCATCCACCGGCGCTATCAGGCCGTCCTCGAAGAAAGGGCCCGCATCGCGCGCGAGATCCACGACACCCTCATGCAAGGCGTCACGGGCATCTCGCTTCAACTGGAGGCCGCCTCTCTCAAATTGCCCGGGGACCCGGCGGAGGCGAAGGGCCGGCTCGTCCGTGCGCTCGAACGCTTGGACCAAGTGCTCGCCGAAGCCCGGCAATGCATCCTCGAACTGCGCGCTCCGATTCCGCCCGAGCGGGAATTGGCCCTGCCTCTGCGCCGCCTCGCTGATGAACTCGCCGGCCCGCGCGGCATGGCCGTCGATGTCGAAGTGCAGGGCGAACCACGCCCCCTGCCCGAAAAAGTCCGCGCCCACCTGCTCAGCATCGCCCGGGAGGCGATCACCAATTCCGTTCTCCACTCCAGCGCTTCCCGCCTGCGTCTTGTCCTGAGTTTTCATCCTGACGAGGTGCGTCTCCTGGCCGCCGATAATGGCCGCGGTTTCGATGCCGGCCGCTTGGACGATGCCCACTTCGGCCTCCTCGGCATGCGCGAGCGCGCTGCCGAGATTGGCGCTCAACTCGCCATCCGGTCCGCCCCGGGCAATGGCGCGGAAATCAGCGTCGCCGTGCCCGCTGCCGGCCGGCGCGGGAGCGCGCGGTGAAGAAGCCCCCGCCAATCCGTGTGCTGATCGTCGACGATCATCCCGTCTTGCGCGAAGGGCTCGCTGCCATTATCGGCTCGCAGCCGGGCATGCAGGTCGTCGGCGAAGCCGGAACCGGCGAGGAGGGCGTTTCCCTGTTTCGCGAACTTCGGCCCGGCGTGACTCTGATGGACCTCCGCCTGCCCGGCATCTCCGGAGCCGAGGCGACAGCCCAAATCCGCGCCGAATTCCCGGACGCGCGCATCGTCGTCTTCAGTTCCTACAGCGGCGATGAAGGGATCTATCGCTCCCTCCGTGCCGGCGCGATGGCCTACCTCCTCAAAGACACGCTCCGCACCGAATTGATCGCCGCCATCGAGACCGTCCACAAGGGCGAGCGCTACATCCCCCGCGCCGTCGCCGCGCGCCTCGCCGAGCGGCGCGCACAGCGCGACCTGACCGCGCGCGAAACCGAAATCCTCACTCTGATCGTCAAGGGCCTCAGCAACCGCGAGATCGCCTGTGTCATCCGCGCCAGCGAGGGCACTGTCCGGATTCACGTCAGCAACATCCTCGCCAAATTGGGCGTCTCCGACCGCACTGAAGCCGCCGTCCAGGCCATCGAACGCGGCATCGTCCCTTTGCTCTAGCCGCCCGCTTCCCCCATATGACGACCGTCATATTGGCGCGCCGCGGGGCCTCTGATATCTATTGTCCAGCCGCTTAACGAGGTCCATCATGGTTCGGCTCGCTTCAGCTCTCTCATGCCTTCTCCTTGCCTCCGTGCTGTCCGCGCAGGAGACTCGAGGAACGATCACCGGGACGGTCACCGACCCCTCCGGCGCCGCCGTCGCCGGCGCAAAACTCTCCGCCCAAAACCTTCAAACCAATACCGTCGTCCAAGGAACCACCGGCAACGACGGAACATACACGATCCCTTACCTGCTCCCCGGCCCCTACTCGATCACCGTTGAGGTTCAGGGATTCAAAAAGCTCGTCCGCCAGGGCATCGAACTTCGGATCTCCGAAAGAGTCAACCTCGACCTGCGCCTCGAAATCGGAGCGACCCAGGAGGCGGTCAACGTGACCGCCGACGCCCCCCTGCTTGAGGTCAGCACCGCCACCAGCGGCCAGGTCATCGACCGCCGCAGAATCGCCGAACTCCCGCTCGCCGAGGGCAACCCCATGACGCTCATTCAACTTGCCCCCGGAATCGTCATCACCGGCGGGTACACGTCCAATTCGGCGTTGAGCAACAGCGGACCCTCCAACTTCGAGGTGAATGGCTCTCCTGGAGGCAATGAGTACACCCTCGACGGCACGCCGAATACGGCCGACCGCCAGGGGCAGGGCGCCGCTCGCGTCGGCTTGCAGCCGCCGACCGACGCCGTCGAAGAGTTCAAAGTGGTCACCGCCGGCTTCGACGCTCAACAGGGACGCACCGCGGGCGGCAGCATCGATGTCGCCGTGCGCTCCGGAACCAACGAATTCCACGGTTCGCTCTACGAGTTCGTGCGAAACGACATCCTCATGGCCAACTCCTTCTTCTTCAACCGCCAGGGACGCGAGCGCCAAACCCGCAGATATAACCGCTTCGGCGGCACTGTCGGCGGCCCGGTTTCAATCCCCAAGGTCTACAGCGGCAAGGACAGAACCTTCTTCTTCACCAGCTACGAGCGCATCCGGCCCATCACGCCCGCTCTGGAAACGTTGACCGTTCCCACCGCAGCCTTCCGCCAGGGCGACTTCTCCTCCCTGCTCAACCGCGCCACCCCCCTCTATGTCTACGACCCCCGCACAGCCCGCGTTGAGGGATCGCGCGTCGTCCGTGACCCCATCCAATGCAACGGAAGGCTCAACGTCATCTGCCCGGACCGCATCAGCCCCATCGCCAGAAACTACCTCTCCTTCCTCCCATTGCCCAACTCCGGCGACGCCTCCTTGACCGGCAACTACTCCGGAAACGGACCGGGCGACAACACCTACGACGTCTTCCTCGTCCGCCTCGACCACACCTTCAATCAAAAGCACCGCATCTTCGGCCGCTACTCCCAGGGTTGGCGCACCGAAATTGATGAGAACTCCGCCGGCACTGTCAATGGAGTCCGCGTCAACGGCCGGCTCGGCCACCGCGGCAATAAAGGCGGCGTCATCGATTACATCTTTGTTCCCTCGGCGACAACCGTTCTCAACGTCCGGGCGGGCATGACCCGCTTCAAACAGGACCGCTTCTCCCTCGCCTCCTTTGATTACGACGTCACCAAGATGGGCTTCTCCGATACGGCGCTCAAACTCTTCACCGCGAACACCCTGCCCCAAATCAACGTCAGCAACTTCTCCTCGCCTGTCGAGCCGACCGGCTACCTGAACACCAACCCCACTTGGTCCTTCCAGCCCACACTGACCCGCATCGCCGGCAGCCACTCCATGCGCTTTGGCTACGATTACCGCGTCTACCAGCAGAACCGCGCCAACCAGACCTACAAAGCCGGCCAGTACAACTTCGCCAACGACTTCACCCGCCAGACCGACCAGAATCCCTCCATCCCGCTGGAACAGAACATGGCTCAGTCCATGGCCGCTCTCTTGCTCGGCCAGCCGACGGGTGGCAACTTCCCGTTGCTCGCAGACAACGCGGCCACAGCCAAGTACCACAGCTTCTTCTTCCAGGATGACTGGAAGGTCGCGCGCCGCCTCACTCTGAACCTTGGCCTGCGCTACGAACTCGACCTTGGAACCACCGAGCGTTATAACCGGATCATTCGCGACTTCGATTCGAGCGTTCCTAATCCCACTGAACCCGCCGTGCGTGCAAATTACGCTAAGAACCCGATCCCCGAAATCGCCCCCGCCGACTTCCGATTGCCTGGAGGCCTCGTCTTCGCTGGCCAGGACGGCCGCGGCTTCAAAGCCGACAAGAACAACTTCCAGCCCCGCATCGGCGCCGCATACCAGATCAACGAGCGCACCGCCATCCGCGGCGGCTGGGGCATGTTCATGGTCCCGTTCTTCCTCGATGCGCTGAATCAAAACGGCTTCAGCCGCAACACGCCGCTCGTCGCCTCCCCGGACCTCGGCCTCACATTCACCGCCAGCCTCGCCAACCCCTTCCCGAACGGCTACATCCCCGAAGCCAAACGCGACCTTGCCAGCCTCGTCGGCCAGAACCCAGGCACAATCGTGCCCGTCAATCGCGTCAACGGCATTGTGCAGCGCTGGGAAGTCAGCCTGCAACGCGAACTTCCCGGACGCTGGCTCGTCGAAGGTGCTTACATCGGCAACAAAGGTTCCAGCCTGACCGTCGGCGTCGACGCCAACCCCATCCCGCGTAAGTATCAATCCACAAGCGCAGTCCGCGACCAGGCGCTGATCAACTTCCTCGATACCCCAGTCCCCAATCCATTCCGCGGCGTCGCGGGCTACGAGGGAACCAATCTCTACACCGCCTCAACCATCGCCCGCAGCCAGCTCCTGCGGCCCTATCCTCAATACACCGGCCTGAGCCGCGAGCGTTACGACGGCGCCAGTACCTACAACGCCCTCCAGGCGCGTGTCGAAAAGCGCTTCTCCGCCGGCTACACAATCTTGGCGACCTATGCCTGGTCCAAGTACCTCGAGCAGGTCTCGCTGTTGAATCCCACCGACGACAGGTTCGAAAAGCGCCTCAGCGACGCCGATTCGCCCCAGCGCCTTGCCGTCAGCGGCATCTACGAACTCCCCTTCGGCCGCGGGCGCAGATTCGGTTCTGCCTGGAGCGGGGCCAAAGAGGCTCTCCTCGGCGGCTTCCAGTTGCAGGGGATCTTCCAGTACCAGGCTGGTCGTCCCCTGACCCTGGGAAATGTCTATTACAACGGCAACCTCTCGGACCTCTCCCCCACCATCAAGAGCTCAACCATCGGCGTGCTCGGATCCTCCAACATCACCGACAACGTTTTCCTGACCAACATGCAGACCACCGGCTTCTACTTCCAGGACGCCGCCGTGCAGACCAATGGCCAGCTCGATGCCGCCAAGCAGCGCAATGATTCGCGCATCAACCTCTCCCAAAATATCCGCACCCTGCCCTCGCGCGTTTCCAACTTCCGCAACCAGGGAATCACCCTGCTCGACATCTCCCTCATCAAGAACTTCGCCTTCACCGAGTCGGTCAAACTGCAATTCCGCGCCGAGGCGATCAATTCTTTTAACCGGGCTCACTTCTTCGGACCCGTCCTCAACCCGCGCGACGCCAACTTCGGCCGCGTGACCAACACTGACTCCCCAACTCTGCCGCGAGAGTTCCAATTGGGCCTCCGGCTTGTCTTCTAGCCTCGGAGACGAACCTTGTCTGAACACATCACACACACCGCGGTCATGGACGACGGAGCCAGACTCGCGCTTCATTCATCCGCCATCTGCGAACCCTTCAAAACCGCGTTCTCGAAGCGGCTGGACATAGCCCGCTTTTCCGCCATGACCCGCTCCGGCGACAACTTCACCGTTCGCCTCCTGCGGGACGTCCGCGAGAAGTGGCCGTCACGGCGCGAAGGCGACATGACGCTCGAGAAACTGGCCTTCCTGCTCGGCTGGCGCTGCCACCTGGCCGCTGACCGCACCTTCAAGCCCGTCTACCGCATCCTTCAGCCTGAACACTACCTCCTCCCCGGCGACGACAGCCGGCCGCCCAGCGACGTCACCGTTTACCACGACGTCACCGTTTTCCGTGAAGTCTACGCCTCCGGGCGCCTCGAGCCCTTCACCGCCAGTTCTCTCGACTACCGCCTCGAGACACATCCCGCCTCCCGCGCGCTCCCCGCCTCTAAGCTCGAACGCCTCCTGACGTCGCTCTGGCAAGAGGCGCTCCTCGGCATCCAATCCTCGAAAGCTCCGGCGCGTTTCCAGCGTGTCGTACTTGACGTTCAGCGCTACGCCAGGGCCTTCCACTCCCCGAACCCGGACCTGCTTCGGCGCTACATCGTCGAGCCCAACTTCTACGATCCGAACGATCCCGTCATTGCTCTCGCGCGTTCCATTCAGAAAGGCGCTCCCCGCAAGGACATCGTGCTCGAAGACGCGATCGCCGCGGCGCCCCGGCAGAGCCAGTATGCGCAGGCGCTCGAACGTGCCTACCGCTATCTCCTCGCGGCCAGCGACTACTTCGTCCGCAAGATCGATGAAAAGGAACTGGAGCGCCTCTGCGACGTCGGTAAACCCCATGTGCCCGCCGCGCTCGACCCACGGAGGAGAAAATGACTTCTGACAGACGGCAGTTCATCCAACTCGCCTCAGCCCTCGCCGCCGCCCGCCCGGCCCCCGCCCGCCTGGCCGCATCGCCAGAGGCCGTTGCCGGCCTTGCTGGCTCCCTGACCCGCATGATCTTCCTGGACGATCTCGCCGCGCTCCTGGTTCGCTCCCCCGAAGCCGCGACGCCGCTTGTGCGCGCCGCCTTGGCTCAGCCGCATGTCCTGCTCGCGGGAGCCGGCATCGCCGCGCCGGATCCTGGCCCCGCCTCTGCGCCGGCCGCGGTGGAAAAGGCGTCCCAGGCCTCCAGGGTGGCCCTCCCCTTTGCCGCCAGCCTGCTTCCCGCCGATGAGCGGAAGCGTTTGCATCGCGACGCCCGCCTCCTCAGGGAACTCGCCGGACGCTACGGCCAGAGCTCGGAATCCGTCTCCGAGCGCGACGCCGTCAGCCTCTTCGAAGCGCTCAGCCGCAGGGTCCTCATTGCCATCCACACCTACATCCCCGATGACGGCGGCGTCGAAGGCTGGATGGAGCGCCTCATCCGCCTGCATGATTCCATGCACGCCTATTGGGCGCAGCTCGCCGCCGCCTACCAGCAATCCCGCGTCTCGGCCGATGAGTTCTACGACGCCTCCGACCCCATCCTCCGCCTGACAGTGGAATCCGCGCCGCTGAATCCGGCCGAAGTCCGCCGCGTCCTCGCTTCCAGACCGAAGTCCGCCTACGGCCGCGCTCTTGCCGATGCCCGCGCGCGGCTCATCGCGAGCTGACCGGGCTTCTCTCGCGCTGCCCCTTCGGCTGCTATTCTTCGGGCAGGTGTCGATGGTGCGACGAACGCCGCTGATTCAGGTCCTGCCCCCCCTGCTCGCCCTGCTGTGTGCCTACCTTGCCTCGGCGCAGGACCTCAACAAGCCGCCCTTCCCCGAATGGCGCGATTCCACCGTCCTCCGCGTCCTCACCGATTCGCCTTGGAGCAAACGCGTCAACGTCCCCCTCCAGTGGACCCGCCGCGACGAGCAGCCCATTACATACAAGGACGTCCCGGGCGCTGACCGCTCGCCGGCTCGAACTCCCGGCGCTCCGGTCGGCGGCAGCCCTATCGGCGGCATCGGCGTCCCCCGCTCCAAGCTCCCCTCGGAAGCCAGCCTCATCATCCGCTGGGCCAGCGCCCTTCCCGTCCGCCAGGCGGTCGCCCTCTACAAGCAGCGTGACGCAAAGCTGGAACCCTCGAAGATCAATGAACTCGTTGGCGTGCCCAGCCCGGATTACATTGTCGAAATCCGCGGCGTGCCCGCCGAAATCGCCCACAGCGGCGCCGAAAGCGTCGAACTCATCGCCCGCCAGGGCTCACTCCTCACCACCCGGACCGGACGCACAATCAGGCCGTCCCGCGCGACGGTCTCCATCCAGGGAACCACTCTGACCATCCAGGTCCATTTCCCCCGCGCCGACCCCCTCCGGAAGGAGGAGCATTCCGTCGAGTTCTCCGGCAACTTCCAGATCTTCGAGGTCAAGCAGACGTTCCGCCTCGCGGCGATGACCTATCTTGGCCATCTCGAGCTCTGACGGGGTCGGCTACTTCCTCCGCCTCAATAGGCCCGTGCAGGCTAGGCCCGTGGCCAGCAACCCGAATGTCGAGGGTTCGGGAATCGGGTTGCCCAAAGTGAAATCGTCGTAGCCAACATCGTCGCTGTCCTCACGGAGTTCGTTGATGACGATGCGCCGGACGAACTCCGCGTCCGAGACGATGCCGATAAAACCGGGAATCGACGGATAGACCGCGAGCACGCCCGAGTCGCCCAGGAAAGTGATGCTCTCGCCGTTCCCTC
>JACADU010000418.1 GCA_013388415.1 Bryobacteraceae bacterium | reverse complement strand
GCGGTGGCGCTCGACTCGTTTGCGAGTCTCAGCCGTTCCGCCTCGAGGGCGGCGGCCGCCGTCCGCGCATCGTTATCTCGCTTCAAGCGTTCTGCCTCCGATTCCGCCTTCACCCGGGCGTCTTCGGCATCGCGGGCGACTCGTTTGGACTCGGACTGCGCGGCGGCGCTCGCGCTCTCAGCGAGAGCCTCGCGGGACGCCGACTCGCGGCGCTCGGCCGCCAGAGCCTCTTCTTCCTGGCGTTTGACAGCGATGGCGCGCGAGTCCTCCGCCGTTTGTACCGCCTGCCGCGCGGTCATCGTGACGGGATTCCGCCCTGCCTTGCGAGCCTGGTAGGCCTCCGCCTCCGCCAGACTCTTCTCGGCCTTCTGAAACGTCTCGGCGGCAAAGCGGTCCGCGACCATAGCGTTCGCGATCTGAACCGCGTTGCGGGCTTCGTACAGTTCGAGTGGAAGCCTTTCATCAAGCTTCAACGCCAGTGGGTTCGCCAGGCGCTCATACTGTCCCCGCTGGAGAAGCTCATATTTGGCGTCGATCAACTCGACCTTGCCCCGCGTGTCCGTACGTACAGCGTTTTCCATTACGATCAGGTCGCTCGGCCGCGAGACCGCGAAGTAGGGCTCGGCGGTGACCAGCAGCCCGAACGTCTGCAGTTCGGTGGTGACGTTCAGCTTACTCTTGGTGCCATTTAGGAGCACCTCGCCGAGGTTGGCCGTACGGCCTTCTGGGGTGATGGCCCACATGACATAAGTGAGGTATTCCGCGCCGAACTGTGTTGCCGGCTTTAGGTCGTCGAATTCCACCTCGATTTCGATGTAGCCCTGCTTACTCTCAACTTTTGCCTCACCGCGAGCACCGGAGAGAAGTTCAGTGCCGCGGAAATCGATTGTTGTTGAACCGCCGCGGTGCTGGTAGTTGATTGCCTTCGCTGTCCGCTGAGTGACGGTCACGCGATAAATGGGCATGGAGCCGGCCGCCATCCTGGCTGAATTCTCGTCCTGAGTTTGCAGGCCCTGAGCCGAAATGACACCGCAGACCAAGAGGTATGCGCTTGTCAACATTGTTGTCTTCATTTGTTGTTACTTTCTATGACTACTGCTGGCTGGAAGGGGATGAGGCGCTTGTGCGCTCTTGCGCCGAGTACTTGTTGAGCAGCGTGATCAGCTTCGCGGCCGCCTTGGGAGCGCGAACCTTCGTGGTGACGATCTGCCGGTTCTCGAGTTTTTTGCCGTAGAGCGTGGCATTGTCGTCGAGATCCTGCCGCAAAGTCGCTCCTTCTAGCGCGAGCCCGGCGAACAGTCCCTGAGTCCTCGACCACGACAGAATCTCGGCTTGCATCTGCGCGTCTGTCTGGGCGGTCGCCGTTCGTCCGACGGGCCCAGCCGCCACCGAGCCTTCCGCGCCCAGCGTGAACTTGCTTGCCAGGAGCTTGTCCATTCCCCGCTCGTTCATCACCAGCATGATCAGGTCCGTCTCCGATCCGCCGATCTGCCAGCCTACGCTGCCGCCTTCGATGCGGACCGTCCCGGGCGCCGACCAGCCGCTTCCGCTCTTGCTCCTGCAGAAGAGGTAGCCCTTTCCGTATTTGCCGCCAACCAGGAACGCCCCGGTCTTGAGATTCGGCACGATGACGATGCAGTGTGCGTTGGCCAGAAGGTCTTGCGGGATGCCCTTGTCGGGTGCCGCCATGATCTCGGAAAACACCGAGGCGGCTTCGCCTAGCCTCTTTGCAGGTTCATTGTCTTTGGCCAGCAGAGGCGCAATCGCCAGAGCAGCCACCAGAATCATTCGCATGATTGGCCTCTTTCTTCGACCCGGTTCAGCTCTGAGGGCTTGACCCGGCCCATGTTGGTTGTGCACGATTCGCGCCACTCTCCGCTTCCGTTGAGCCAATTGGGCCACAGCGCCTCCAGGGCTCGACCGCGGGCCGAAATTGGGGGTAAGAGGTAACCACATTCGGTCAATTGACCTGCCATGGTCGGTTTTCTCCCGGACGCCTCCGCATGGGGCGCCGGCAGCTCTTCTACTTCACAGGCGCCGCCCAATGCCATCTCTTGTCAACGGTGGAATCGCCGTGCCGGGCGCAGAAGTCGACAGGCTCGGTGCCGCGGTCAAAACACCGAAGGGCGGTTTGAAGCGATTTGGCGGTCCCATGATCGACATCGCTCTCTTCATGAACTCCGTCCAGATGAGTAGCGCAGTCTTGGCGCCCTCGAGTCTGAGGTCTCGGTCATTGTCGAAACCGATTCAGCCCACGCATATGAAATCGGACGCGAATCCCGCGAACCATCCGTCGCGCGAGGTTCCCGTCTTCCTTGCTGCGGGAACCTTGAAGCCGCGATCTCGAACTCCAGCCCCAGTTCCGCCGCGGAGAAAATCTTCCAAGAGGTGTTCCATGAGGTAAGCGACCGGTGGAGAGAGCCGGCGGGTGACTGGATTACGGGAATAGATCCGCGCGCCGCAATATACGAGCACATACGAGACGATGTGGTTGAACATAGCCCCCTAGATCTACAAAGGCCATGTGAGCAGCGGCGATCTCCAGAAGCGTGCTCTCGTGGGCGTCCAAAGCACCCGCGGGGGTCGCCTGGATCTCATGGACGAAACCGGCGCCCCCGGCCATCTCCACCACCGATTGATATCCCACCCATTCCGTACGCTCTACTGCTGAGACGTTCAAGGATTTGGACAACGCATAGCACAACGTGACTTCCCCGCGAAAATGTTGGCGATCCGGCGGTTCGCAGTGCGCGGGCTTGCTGCATAGACGAAGCGCCTGAAGACTGAGACAGGCTGACGCTTGGCCAGGGCGACGAGGGCAACCTGCGTTCCCTGCGGGCTCGCGCCCCGGTGGCTCAACTGCCGATCAATACTGAGCATTCCAGCCCAGACGGCCTCCTCCGACGCACGCTGCAGCCGCGGATCGAGCATGGAATGAATGCGATAGCCTTCCTGCCCGGGACGAACGTCGACCATATGCTTTTCGAGTTGAGCATTCACCGAATCAATGTAGCATCGCGCCTCGACAGATTCCCTTACTTTCAGTAGCCCGGCCGGCAGCGAATGGTCTTCCTTATCTGGAATTCACTGCTCCTGGTTTCGCGTCAATTGAATTAGGTAATTTGAAGGCTGCAGGCAAAGATCTCGTGTAAAGTCATTCGTGTCAATGATCGAGCCGGTCGCGCCGGGCTGAAGTCCCAGGCGTCGATTCGACCATGATCGGTCAAGTGACGAATTATAGCCCTGCCCCGCGACTTCGCCGGCGTCAGATTCCGTTCTCCCGCCGCTGGCTTACCCGGAGATGATTCGCTTCGGCCTCGTGTGCATGGCCTCCACCTATACGCACTCGATCACACAATTGGCTGGCCAATTGATAATCTGTCAATCGGAGGTGGCGACGGTCATCAGACTGGCAGAAGCACGCATGATCGGTTCAGCGGCTCTTGTGATCATCGTATTGGCAGGAACTCACCTTTGCAGCGCACAAGGGCTACAGGAGCCGATGAGATTCTTCAGGGAACAGGTGGCCTTAAGCGACGACCAAATCATGCAACTTTCGCTCGGTAAGCCCGTGGCGAAGGTTCTCCCTTCCAAAAATCCGGCGGAGATGATCGTTTTCGGCGCCGTATTCGTGAGGGCCTCCCCGGACGCTTACATTAAGCTGGCCTTCGATATCGATCGGTTGAGGCGTTCTCCCGGCTATTCCGGCGCCGGGCAGTTACACCAACCCCCAGATCTTTCTGATCTCAATGGATTCGATCTGGAGCCATCGGACATGAAGAGCCTGAGCAAGTGCAAACCTGGCAAGTGCGCGGTTCAACTGCCCGCGAAGATGATCCATGACCTCCAGGCATCGATTGACTGGTCGAAACCCGACGCGGCTGCCCAGGTGAACACCTGGTTCCGGAGGACGGCTCTCGAGATACTATTGCGGTACCAGAAGATCGGCAATATGGCTCTTCCGCAATACCACGATTCAGATAGTCCATTTGATGTAAACGGCGAGATTCAGTCGCTGCTTGAAAGGTCGGAGGCGTTGCCGATGTACCTCCCGGCGCTGAAGAGTTACTTGCTGAATTACCCGACTAGTGAGCTGAAAGAGGCCGAATCGATCTTCTACTGGGAGCGGGTGAACTTCGGCATGAAACCAACGCTCCGCTTGAATCACGCGGTCACGTATCGTTCTGACGGCCCGGGAGGCCCCGTCCCAATTGTCGTCGTAAAACAGCTGTTCGCCAGACACTATTTCCAACTTGCGCTGGACCTGAGCGCGTGCGTATTAGGTACCAGCCGCTTGGGTGACAGCGGATTCTACCTCATCAGTTTGCGGGGCTCCACCCAGTCGGGCTTCACCGGACTGTTTGGCGCACTCCTCAAGAAACTCGTCGCGAGTAAGACGCGCGCAATGCAGGAAAAGGCCTTGCTTAACATCAAGCAGGAGCTCGAATCGCGGCCAGGTGCACTTGATTCGAGTGTTCCAATTCATGGCGGCGCCGCACAGATAAGCGGGGGGTGAGCCGCCAGGCGTTCATCGTTACTTCTACGCAACTCTGTCGCCTGTCGTACTTTTGTTACCGCGTGTCGACGTTGGCGCATATTCCGGGCCAATCCGATCAGCGTTCCGGGCGGATGGCGATCACGATTCCGGGCTGAAACCGATCACTGATCGGCCGGGCACGGAATGCTGATCGCAATCCCCGGAACCGATTGATTGAGCCATCTTCACGAAGCGGTGCTGGACAGACCAGCGGCGCCGAACCTCCCCGCTGAAGAGGTGGAGGAAACCGGTTGCCGCAAAAGAGCTTGTCGATGCGCAAGATCAAAGAGGTTCTCAGACTTCATCCACTCGGTCTGTCACAGCGACAGTTCGCCCGCAGTCGTTTGACCGGGCAAAGCATGGTCTCCGAGTATCTGAAGAGGGTCGAGAG
>JACADU010000436.1 GCA_013388415.1 Bryobacteraceae bacterium | reverse complement strand
CTTCACGAAAGCGGCCAGGTTGATATCCGGCCGGAAGGCGAAGATATTGAGGGCGTCTGTGATTGTGAAACTGCTGCTTTCGCCCCCGATCTCCCTGGGCCGCGCAGAAGTGAACTGGCCGGTCCCGGTGGCCCCGATCGTATTCAACGCCCCGGTGGAGACCAGGTTCACCCCGAACTGAAACGCCGCGTTGCGGTTCAGTTCCGCGAACTTGACGCGCAGCAGTATCTGCTTTTCGACGGGCGCTGCCGTCACCCGCATGTTGTTGACAACCGTCTTGGCGAAAGGCGTCATCAGCGCGACCATCTTGTCGGCGACAGCCTGCGACGACACCCTCCCGGTGAGCGTAATGGCCTCACGGGAGCTCGTGACGGAGACCTCTTCGTTGGCGAAGGTCTCGCGCAGCAGTTTCCTGACCGGCTCCAGATTCATGTCGACGGTCATGTTGTAGAAGTTCCGCTGGCCCGACTTGGCCCAGATCACCACCGTCGCCGTACCCAGCCCCTTGGCGTGGAGAAGAATCTCGCGAGTGGAAACCGGAACGTAGTCGACAATTTCAGGGTTCGACGTCGAAATCCGGCTGACATCCTCGGGGTAGTCGATCACCAGGCTCTTGCCGAGCGAGACGCGGATCTCCTCGGCCTGTCCCTGAGCCCAAACCGCACCCGAGCCGAGAATCAAGAAAGCTGCCGCGACCGTTGCGCGAGAGAGGATAAGGCTCAAGGCACTCATGGGTTCCTTCCAAGATCTTCAGAAGATTTTTTGTTGGGCACGGTTTCGATCTTCCGATCGATCCCGCGAATCGTAATGATCTGATCGGGTACGGGAGCGGGCGGCGGCAGGGGCGCCGGCGCCGCGACGATCTGAACCGGAGCTGGCGCGGGGCGCGGGCGGGGGCGCGGGCGCGGCTCGACATCTTCGTCGTCTCCATCGCCGCCCGTCTTCCGGCTGTGGGAGCCGTACAGGGCCGCGACGCTGGTCCCTTCCGTCTTCTCGATGTTTTGGTCGCCGCCGTTGCGAAGCACCAGTTGGATGTGGCCCTCGTTGCCCGCCAGCGTCAAGGTCTCCGCCTGCGCCGGCGTCACCAGCAAAGTGACATTTGGCGCATCCACCGGCTTGCCGGTCTGGTCCGTCTGAATCGTCTTGCCCGCCGACAGCACCGTGAGGTTCTGAAGAACCGTCTTGGTCACCTTGTTCTTGTTGCCGCCCGGCGGATTGCCGGTGATGAGAATGTCGACGCGCATTCCGGGCAGCACGAATCCGGCGACGCCGACGACGTCGTTGACGCGCACCGTGACCGCCCGCATGCCGACGGGAATCACCGGCGCAAGCCCGAACCCGCTGCCCCGCTGGGCCAGGCGTCCGTCCAGAATCGGCTCCTCCAGCAGGATGTTGCTCATCACGGGCCGGTCCAGAACGTCCTCAGGCTTCGAAAAAGCTCCCTTCGGAAAGGCCGCTTTAGGCACCTTGATCACCTTCACGTCGGTGGACTTGATGGTCAGTCCGACGCTGAGCGGCCGTCCGGCGATGACCAGATCCGTCAGTTCGCCGTTGTCTGCCTTCTTCGGCGAGCCCGCCTTGGAGGTCATCTGGTAAAAAATGCTGCTCACGACTATCGCGAACACCAGGCTGACTCCGAGAACCATCAAGAACCTGCGATCCATGAATAGGCCTCCTCAAATGCCCCAGGGGAATTCTTTGACCGTGAACGAAGACCCGCCTCGACGCCTGGCGGAAAAAGCGGCTGCCTCACCGGAGCTGGATTGAAACCCCACGCGAGCGGCGCCGGCCGCGACCGCCAGCGCGGCCAGATCGGCGGAGCCCGCCGCCAGCCAGCTTTCCCGCGGCGCCGGCGCCAAATCCTCTCCCTGATCCGCAAGGCGGCCAGCCATCAGACGCCCTGCCCTGGCGCTTAGGCGGCTCCCCCTGCTCGTCGTGCCGTTCATAGCAACTCCAAACCTTCCTTCGGCGGGGATGTGGCATTCCATTAGGGTCTTCCTCCCGGATTTTGGACGCCCTGCGCCCGCATCCAACCCGGCGGAGAGATCCGCTCCAGCAGGATCGCCTGAGTGTCGTAGGCCACCACCCTCCACTCCGGATCGGTCTTCAGCATCGTCGCCACCGCCCACCTCGGCTTCACCAGCACGGCGTCGATCCGGTGCTGGTTAAGTATCTCCTTCCACCGGTGCTTGCCGTGGATCACTGCCAGGTAGTCCTTGGTCAGCGCCTCGCCGTAGAAATCGGTCCGCCCGTCAAAAAACACCTTTTGGTTCGGATATGAGTGGTATATCAGATAGCCCGCCCAATAATCCTCAATGAACAGCCGCCTGCTTTTCAGGAATTCCTTGTGCGCGGCGATGATTTTGCCCGGGAACCTCAAACCCGGCGCGTCCGCCGGCCAATTGATCGGGAATCCGGGCAAAACGGCCAACACAAAAGGGACGACCAGCCACACGGTCATCCGCGAAATGGCCGGGCGGGCTTCCAGCGCGATCGTGTCGAGGATTCTGGGCGTTGAATTGCGCGGCGACCGGCGGACGAAGAGCGACCACGCGCGCTGCAACTCATCGGCGATGAACGGCGCCGCCACGGCCGCGAACAGGGTCACGTGCCGGGCGGAAACCAGGCTCTGATGCGCCCAGAAGAGCATCCACAGCGGTCCGACGAACTGCCTCCGCCGCAGCATGAGACCCGTGGTCGCGGCTGCGGCGAGCAACAGCAGTTCATACTGCATCATCATCTCGCCCCGGAATGACGGGCTCTGGAATTCGCTCACGAATTCCTTGATCCAATCCGCGCGAAGGTAGGCGAGCGTGTGCTGGTGCAATGCCCAGCCATAGGGATTCACGAATGACGCAGCCAGGCACAGCGCCGCGGCCGCCGCATAGCGGAGACCGGCGCGCCAGGAGCCCCCCCGCATCTGCGATTCCAGCGCGCTGCCCACGGCCGTCAATCCCAACAGGGCGACGCCGGCGAGCCACCCCCCGTGAAGATTGGCCCACAACGCCGTCAAGGGAACCAGCGCCCACAACCAGCGCGCAGGACGCCGCAAGTCCCTCTGAATCAGAAAGGCGGCGGCGGCAAGAAAGACCATCGTCCACAGGTGCGGCCTCGACAGCAGGTGAACCGTCGACGCCCCGAACACCAGCAGGGAAAGACTCAGGGAGATGTAAATGTTGGCGCCCCGCCAGACCAGGTGACGGAAGGTGATGCCGAAAAAGGCCGTGCTGAGCACGATGCCGAAGACCGCCAGGCCCTTCCAGCCCGCCCACTGGCTCAACAGCGAAAACAGGACGTCGCAAAGCCATTCCCACGCAAACCACGGCTCGCCCGGCTTGCTGATGGAGAAGATGTCGCGGTAGACGAATGAGGCGTTCTGGCGAATCCAGTCGCCGGTCCGCGTGTGCCAGCCAGTGTCGCCGTCCACCAGCAGACCCAGCAACCCGCCGTCGCCGGCCGTGAAGTACCACGCCGGCAGGCTGACGACCATCAGGTCGAACAGCGAGGGCAACCAGTTGCGCCCGCCTACGCCTGACCGGGCGGGCGCCGCGCCCGCGGCGAGAGTCTCTGGTGTCGAGGCCATAGCTGTCCGGACGGAGATCGCCGGAAGCCCGCAGGGACGCCGCTCTCAGCCGTCTCCCCTCTACATCGGCCTGACAGGTTCAAAGCATTAGGATTCCACCGGGGTGTTCGCCTGACCGGCGCGGGCGGCGGAGAGCGGCGCCCGGCTCACCCCGATCCTATCCTCCAGCGCGGCGCCGATCCGCAACAGCCTCGCCTCCGACCACGCCGGACCGATGATCTGAAGACCCAGCGGGAGACTGCCCTGCGCCTGCCCCGCCGGCATCGCCAGCGCCGGCAGGCCAAGCGCATTCACGCCTCTCACCAGCCGCGTCGTCGCCAGCCGGACGTCCTCCATCTCCCCGCCAAGCAAAACCTGATTCTGGCCAATCAGCGGCGCCGCCATGGGCGTGCACGGCACGAACAGGCAGTCGACCTCGCGGAACAGGATCGAATACACCTTCAGCATCCGGCGCCGGAGCCGCTGGGCCTGAAGGTAGTCCGTCGCCGGAATCAAGCGGCCCATGTCAAGAAGCGCGCGAACATCTTCACCGTAAGCGGAGCGCTGCTTTCGCAGGTAAGGTTCATGGACCGAAGCCGCCTCCGCCAGCAGGCAGATCTGCGCGATCGCATTGAGCTGCTCGCCATCCGGCACCCGAACCTCCCTCAGCGTGGCCCCGAGGTCTTGCGCGACGTAGGCCATCAGATGCACGGCGTTGTCCACCTGCGGGTCGAGCTTCTCGAAAAAGAAGTTGCGCGGCAAGCCGATCGTCAGCCCCGTCAGGTCGATCCTCTCGGGGGGCATGTAGTCCTCGAACGGCCGCTTTGCCGAGGAAGGGTCCAACGGATCGTGTCCCGCCATGACATTCAGCGCCGCCGCGGCGTCGCGCACGGTCGCGGCCAGCGGACCGGCTGTGTCCAGGCTGAATCCGAGCGGCAGCGCTCCGCGTTTGCTGACCAAACCAAAAGTCGGCTTCAGGCCCACGACGCCGCAGTAGCTGGCCGGCACCCGGATCGAGCCGCCCGTATCGCTGCCCGTCGCAAGCAGGGCCAGTCCCGCCGCCACTGCCGCCCCGCTCCCGCCGCTCGAGCCCCCCGGGATCCGCTCCAGGTCCCACGGATTCCGCACCGCGCCGTAGTGCGGGTTGTTCGACGTAATGCCGAAGGCGTGCTCATGCATCGCCGTCTTGCCCAGCAGAACGGCGCCCGCCGCGGCAAACCGTTCCACCACGGCGGCGTCCTCCCTCGGCACAAACCCACCGAAAACCTTCGACCCCGACGTCGTGAGAATGCCCTTCGTGCAGAACAGGTCCTTGTGCGCGATCGGAATTCCATGGAAGACGCCACGGTCGGCGCCCGCGGCGAGTTCCCGGTCCGCCCGGCGCGCGTCTTCCAGAGCCCTTTCGGCCGTGATGGTCTGGAACGCGTTGAGCCTCGGATTCCACTCCTTGATCAGTTGCAGGCAGTCCAGCGTCAGATCCACGCTGCTCAGCTTCCCCTCGCGAAGGGCCGCGGCGGCTTCAAGGACCGTCATCGCGCGCCCTCTTCCCCGCCCGGCGCCGGCAGTGGCATCCCTGCATTCGAGTCGAATTGGATGATCGGCTCTTCGGTCCAGTCAATGAGCCCGCGAAGGCCGGCCATCGTCCGCCCGAGCGCCTCCAGCCGCTGCCGCTGTTGTTCGCTCAGTTCGACTCTTTGAGCTTCCGCCATCTTCTGCCAGTCCGGGCCCAGTTTGATCGGCATGATTCAATAGTGACATGTCGACCGGCAATTCGATGACCGCTGCCGCTCCCCGCCCGCTCACGGTCTGGGATGAAGATGAACAGCTTTTCAGGGAATCAATCGCCGAGTTCTCCCGCCAGGAACTGGCGCCGAGAGTCAAGACCATGGACGAAGCCGGCGCTTTCGACAAGAATCTGCTCGCCGCGTTCTTCAAGCTCGGATTGATGGGCATCGAGATTCCCGAGCCCTACGGGGGGCAGGGCGGCACCTTCACGCAGGCGCTCATCGCCATCGAAGAACTGGCCGCCGTCGACCCCGCTGCCGCGGTCATCGTCGACGTCCAGAATACCCTGGTCAACAACGCCATAATGCGCTGGGGCACGGAGGAACAGAAGCGCCGCTGGCTGCCCAAACTGGCCACCGAATACGCCGGCAGTTACGCCCTCTCGGAAGCACAGGCAGGCAGCGACGCCTTCGCCCTGACGACTGCCGCGGTTGCCGGCGCCGGCGGCTTCCGGCTCACCGGCAGAAAACTCTGGATTACCAACGCCGCGGAAGCGGGGCTCTTTCTGGTCTTCGCCACCGTCGACCCCGCCGCCGGCTACAAGGGCATTACGTGCTTCCTCGTGGAAAGAGAGACGCGAGGCTTCCAGGTCGGGCGCAAGGAGGACAAACTCGGCATCCGCGCCTCTTCCACCTGCGAGTTGGTGCTTGATGGCGTTGAAGTGCCCGCCGGTCAGGTCCTTGGCGAGGTCGGAAAGGGCTACCGCATCGCCATCGAAACCCTGAACGAGGGCCGCATCGGCATCGGCGCGCAGATGACCGGCCTGGCCATGGGCGCCCTCAGCCATGCTCGCCAGTATTCCATTGAACGCAAACAGTTTGGCCAGCCTATTTCGGCTTTCCAGGCCGTCCAGTTCGACCTCGCCCGCATGGCGACCGATCTGGAAGCCGCCCGCCTGCTTGTCTACAACGCCGCCAGGCTGCGCGAGTCGGGCAGACCGTTTCTCAAAGAAGCCGCCATGGCCAAGTACTTCGCTTCGCAGGTGGCCGAGACGATCGCCAGCCGCGCTGTGGAAATCTTCGGAGGCGCCGGTTTCACAAAGGATTACCCTGTGGAAAAACTGTACCGCGATGCCAAGATCGGCCGGATCTACGAAGGGACATCGAATATGCAGTTGGCCACCATCGCCAAGCAGATCCTGTCGGAACCCTCCGCCCGCCGGGCGCATCATGACTAGGGAGATCAGGAGTGTGATTGAATGCTGACCACGCTGACGCTGGGGATGCTGCTCATCGGACCCGCCGATCCCTCTCAGGAGGACATCCGCGGAATCATCGAGAAGTTCGCCGCCAAGGAGGCGGAATTCGCCCGCGCCCGGGAGAATTACACTTACCGTCAGCGGTACCGGATCGAAGAGCTCAGTCCCGAGGGTCGCCCGATGGGCAAACTCGAGATGGAAGCCGACATCATCTTCAACGCCGACGGGAAGCGGACCGAGCGTGTCACTTTCGCCCCAATGAACACCCTCCAGCGGCTTCAAATGACGCCGCAGGACGAGGAAGACCTTCGGAGCGTCCAGCCTTTCGTGTTGACGACAAAGGACATACCGTTCTACAAGGTCACCTACATGGGACGCGAAAACGTGGATGAGATCTCCTGCTATGTCTTCGCCGTCAAACCGAAAAGCATGGAGCCCGGCAAGCGTTACTTCGCCGGGACTGTCTGGGTGGATGACCGCGACCTGCAAATCGTGAAGACCTACGGCAGGGGCGTCGGCATTGAGAAGAAGTCCGGCGACCACAAGTACCCGAAGTTTGAAACCTACCGCGAACAGATCGACGGCAAGTTCTGGTTCCCCACCTACACCGTGGCCAACGACACTCTGAACTTCGAATCGGGGCCGGTCCCGATCAAGATGGTCGTGACCTACAAGGACTACAAGCAGTTCAAGGCAGAGTCCACCATCACCTTCGGCGACGCTGTCGAGGACAAGAAGCCCGCTGACCCGCCGAAGAAGCAGTAGCTCCATTCGCCGCCAGGACCTTGCGCTTCAGCCCGGGTTTTTCACCGTTGAGCGCCGCCGCGTGTCCGATCGCTGCTGAACCCTAGGTCCCTGCGCTCTCATCTGCTTAAATGAGCAGAGAAGAAGCATGTCGGACCACGGTTTCCGGGCCCGGCGCGACTGGGCAGCGCTCAAGCGCCGGTTCCGTGAATTATCGATGATCGCCTGGGGGGCGGTCCACAAGGACCACCCCGTGATGGCGCACATCATCCCCACCCGCCGATGCAATCTCTCCTGCGCTTACTGCAACGAATACGACGACGTCTCCAAGCCAATCGAGACCGACGAGATGCTCGACCGCATCGACAATCTGGGCCGGCTGGGCACGACGATCATCACCATCAGCGGCGGTGAGCCGCTGCTCCATCCGGACCTCGATCAGATCATCGCCAGAATCAGAAAGAACGGCGCCGTCGCCGGATTGATCACGAACGGCTACCTGCTGACCGCCGACCGTATCGAGCGGCTCAATCGCGCCGGGCTCGACCACCTCCAGATCTCGATCGACAATGTGATGCCCGACGAGGTTTCCAAAAAGAGCCTGAAGGTCCTCGACCGCAAGCTTCAACTGCTCGCCTCTCACGCTCTGTTCCACGTGAACATCAACAGCGTTGTCGGGGGCGGCGTCAAGAACCCCAACGACGCCCTGGTCATCGCCCGCCGCGCCATCGAACTCGGCTTCTCCTCCACCATCGGGATCATCCACGACGGGACGGGACAACTGAAGCCTCTCAGCGACCATGAACGCGAGATCTATCTCCAGGTGAAGGCGCTGGAGAAACGCAATTTCTCGCAGTTGAGTTTCTTTCAGGAAGCGATCGCCCACGGACGCCCGGCCAAATGGCGCTGCCGGGCAGGCGCCCGCTACATTTACGTCTGCGAGGACGGACTCGTGCACTACTGCTCGCAGCAGCGCGGCTACCCGGCCAAGCCTCTCTCTGAGTACAGCTTGGCCGACATCCGGAGGGAATACCTCACCGAAAAGGCGTGCGCGCCTTACTGCACGGTGAGCTGCGTGCACTACGTCAGCTATTTCGACTTCTGGCGCGCCCCGCAGACTCTCGCCGACCCTCGCCCTTACGAGGCGGCCAAACCTGAGCCGCCGCTCGTGCAGATTCAGGCGGCGGGCAGGTAGCCCGCGCCGTCTCAGCTCCGGAGTTCGGCAAGAATCTCCTGCGCCACCTTCCGCGCCTCAGCGACCTGATCGCGCTCGAAGCTGATCGCGCCGACCCGCGGATGCCCGCCTCCGCCGTAACGTTCGTAGATCGTCGCCAGGTTCTTCACGGGCGGCTTCGGCGCCCAGGGATTCGAGCCCACGGAAATCTTCGTTCGAAAACTGGCCAGGCTCACAGAGACGGAATAGGTCGCCTCTGGGAACAACGAGTAAGGAATGAACTTGTTGTAGCCTTCCAGTTCGTGATCGGCGACGTCGAAAAAGATCACGCCGTCGCGGCAGTCGCCCTCGCGCCGGATCACTTCGATCGAGCGCAGGTGCCGTTCATACAGCGGAGCGAACTCATGGGCCACTTCCGGATTGGCCAGGATCTCTTCCAGCCTCTGGCGTTGCATGAGCCTGATGATCTTCTGCACAAGCTCGCTGCCCTTGACGGCTTCGATGACCAGCGTCAGCTTCATCGCCGGAGCGCGCATCGCGACGGCTTCTTCGGCGCTCTCATAGACCGCGCCGTCGATGATGCCCGCCCAGTGCACCAGTTCGTCAAGATCAGGAGCCTCGTAGCCGTAACGCGTGCGCGCGATGTGCCGGATGAACTCCGTGCAACTGCGGTAGTCGGGATCGAAATAGTAGCGGCGCCCGTGCTTCTTCCGCTCATAATCCGCCGCGTCTTCCGGACTGAGGAACGCGCTCTGATGATGATCGAACCACCAGCTCAGCCGGTCGTTGCTTGAATACTTGAAATCGACGATCGCGTTCTCATCGCTATCGAACAGAGCGTCCTCGAACAACTGCGAGGCCTTGTGGGCCATCCCGGTGTAAAGGTATTCGGCCCCGTTGTAGAACCGCTCGCGGGTGAACCGGCTGAAGAATGCCGCCGACGCCGCGCCGTCGAAACAGTGGTCGTGGTAGAGGACTCGAATTCTCATGAGGCGACCCAAGAACGGCGGAGTTCGGCTCCGCCCAGGGGAAACCTTCCAGATTGCCTGAATTGGAGGGTCCGCCGCAACTGCGCCGGGGCGCCGTCAAGGCTGCCCAGCAGGATTTGGAGTCATCTGCACCCTCATGTCCAGCCTCTGGAGCAGATGACTCCGCCGCACCGGTTCCGGCTGAATCCCGCTGTTAGGTCAGACTCTTATCCAGCTTCACCGGGTGGAAGTCCCAGCCCTTGCGGAGGAAGGGTTTCAGCAGCTTGTTGGCCTCGGGATTATTGGTGATCCGCATCTTGTCGGGGTCGTACTCGAGCTTGCCTTCATGGCGCAGCGCGATGACGCCCAGCAGCATCCATTCGACGAACGGGGCGGCCACGTCGAAGTTCGAGCAGGCGGGCTCGCCGCCTTTGCAGGCGCGGATGAAGTCGCGCATATGGCCCGGCGAGCGGGTCAGCAGCGGCGGCGGCATCCGGTAATCCTTCATCTTCTCGACGGGAATGAGCCGGGTGACGTCACCGTAGGTGCCGGTGGTGAGCATGCCCTTGTCG
>JACADU010000309.1 GCA_013388415.1 Bryobacteraceae bacterium | reverse complement strand
TTCACCATTTTCGGTTGGATCACTGTCGCCGGGGGCGCCGGCGCCGCGGGCGCCGGCAGGTCCACCTTCGGCGCTTCCAATGCCTGCGGCTGCTCAACCTTCGGCGGCGGCAACTCGATCGGCGGCCGCTGCGGCTCTGGCGCCGGCGCCACCGCCGGCGCAGGTTGCCTCTTCTTCAGAAAACAACCCGCCGTCGTCAGCGCCAGGATGATGCAGACCGCTGCGATCCTCTTCCTCAATCCGTCGCCTCCGCCCGTTGTGCGGGAAACCTCAGCGTGAAGGCCGCTCCCTTGCCTTCTTCCCCTCCGATCTCGATAAAACCATTGTGCAATTGAACCGCCCTGAACGCCATCGCCAGCCCGATCCCGTTGCCCTTCTCCTTCGTGCTGTAGTAAAGCTGAAACACCCGCTCCCGCAACTCCTTCGGTATCCCCGCCCCCGTGTCGGTGATCGTCAGACGGTACTCGTCTCCGTTCCGTCCCAGATGCACCCCCAGCACCCCACCGCCGTGCATCGCCTCATGCGCGTTTCGCAGGATGTTCATCACCGCCTGCTTCAACAAACCCTCATCGCCCAGCAACGGCGCTCTCTCTTCCAGCCCCGACATCTCCAGCCTGATGTTGCTTTGCTCCAGTTCCGGCCTGATCAATTCCACCAGCCCTCGTGTCGTCTCTGCCAGATCGAATGTCTTCTCCCTCAACTCCACCGGCTTGGTGAAGTCCAGAAACGTCCTCACCACCCGGTCCAGGCGCGTGATCTCCTGCGCAATCACGTCTATCTCGTCCTTCGCCGAGGGTACCTCCGGCAGCACCCGGTTCCTCAGCAGTTCCACCCTCAGCGCGATCGAATTCAACGGATTCTTGATTTCGTGGGCCACGCCGCCCGTCAGCCGGTTGATCGCCGCCAGCCTCGTTGAAAGATTCAACTGGCTCTCCACAATCCGCCGCCCTTCCGCATCCCTCATCCTGACCAGCGTCGAACCGCCCGGCAGTTGGTCCACGCTCAGCAGCAACCGCCCGACGACGACGTCTCTCAGCGGCTGCCGGGCCGTGATCGCTCCGGCCAGCAACTGCCCCACCGCCCGGTCCGGCGGAAACAGTTCGTCGAACGATCGGCCCGCCATCGCCGGCCGGGTGCTCCTCAACAGCCTCTCCCCCGCCTCGCTGCACAGGATCAGTTTCCCGTCCGGCCCGAACAGAAAAGTCGCTTCTTCCAGCCTCTCCAACAACACCTCGACACTGCCCTTGAACTCCTTGGCGCCCCTGAACTGCTCGCTTAGCATCCGCAGTTTTTCCTGAACGGCCGCGAATTCCCGCGACGAACTGTACTCCTTCGCCGGATGCTGCAACTCGCCCGCATCGGCCTCCCCGCTCGCGATCCGGTCCAGCGCCTGGCTGATTCTCGAGATCGGCCACAGCGCAAGCTGCGCCACCAGCCATGCCGCCACCAGCGCCAGCACCAGCAGCGGAATCGACGCAACCATTGTTCGCCTCAGCTCCGGCAGGATCACCTGCCGCAACAACGCGCTCGACACCAGAACCTGGATTGTGAAAACCGGCTCCTTCATCCCAGCCACGCCCAGCGCCACGGTGTTTTCGTAGTCCACGTGCACCCACAGCACCGCCAGAAACCTGTTGACCGGCCCCAGATCCAGCAGCTCTTTCAAAGGCAGTCTTGTCGCCAGCGGCGTATTCCTCTTCATCGGCGTGCTCGATGCAAGAATGAGGCCCTTCTCCCCCGCCACCGAGATCTCGACGATGTCCCGTGTCTGCGCCAGCGTCGATCCCAGCAGGTTGGGCAACTCGTTGTCTTCCGCAATCGCCCTTCGCCAGAGCTGGATTTTCTCGCGAATCGACGCCGGTTCCGGCAGCCCTCTGATCCGCTCCTCCGCCCGCTCCGACACGTAGATCTTCACGAAGTGCGCCGTCGAAGCCGCCCGCTCGGCTGTGAAACGCAGCGACACCGTCATCAGGCTGTTGAGCTGCACCAGAGTCAGCACCAGCGACAGCACTGCCGCCAGCCCGACCGTCAACAACATGATGCGCCCGCGCAATCCCATCGCCTACTCTCCGCTGCCGTACTCTTTCAGCTTGTTGAACAGCGTCTTCTGGCTGATCCCCAGCAGCGCCGAGGCGCGCGTCCGGTTTCCACCAGTATGCTTCAATGTCGCTTCAATCAGCGCCCGCTCCGCTTCCGCCACCGTCGTGCCCACTGGAATTTGGATCTCCGTTCCGCCGCTCTCGCTCGTCGCTCTCGGCAGCGCCGCGCGCTCTCCGCCGCCCACCGCCACGTGTTGCGGCTGGATCAGCCCGTCCCCCGCCAGAATCACCGCCCGCTCCAGCACGTTCCTCAGCTCCCTTGCGTTCCCCGGCCAGCTATGCGCCTCCAGTTGCGCCATCGCCGCCGCCGAGACCCCGCTCACCCTGCATTGGTGGCGCTGGTTCAAATCGTGGATCATCGCCTCGGCCAGTTGCGGCAGGTCCGACATCCGCGCCCGCAGCGGAGGCAGCGCCACTTGAAACACGTTCAGTCTGAAGAACACGTCCTCCCGGAACCGCCCTGCCCGCACCTCCTCCAGCAGGTTCCGGTTCGTCGCCGCAAGGACCCGCACATCCACCTCGGTCTCCTGCGGCGAGCCCAGCCTCCGCACCTTCCGCTCTTCCAGCACTCGCAGCAGCTTCGATTGCGTCGGCAGCGGCATCTCCCCGATCTCGTCCAACAGCAGCGTTCCCCGGTGCGCCAGCTCGAAACAGCCCCTCCGCCGCTCGATCGCGCCCGTGAACGCCCCCTTCTCGTGACCGAAGATCTCGCTCTCGATCAGCGACTCCGGCATCGCCGCGCAGTTGATCGCCACGAACGGTCCGCTCCGCCTCGGGCTCAGATCGTGAATCGCCCTCGCCGTCAACTCCTTGCCGGTCCCGCTCTCGCCCGTGATCAACACCGTCGCCCGCGTCGGAGCCACCTGCCGGATCAGCGAAAACACTTCCTGCATCTGCGGAGACGTCCCGTTCAGCTCCGACAGCACGCCCTCGCCCGCCAGCCGCTCCTCCAGCGCCCTGCTGTGCGCCGCCAGCGTCCCCTGCGCGATCGCCCGCTCCAGCAGCAGCCGCAGCGCAGACGGCTCGATCGGCTTCTCCAGAAACCAGAACGCCCCAAGGTCGTGCACCACATTCAGCGCCGTTTCCAGGCTCCCGAACGCCGTCAGCACGATCGCCGGAGGCGCATCCCCCCGCTCCCGTATCTGCCGCAACAGCTCTGTGCCGTCCATCACCGGCATCATCAGGTCCGTCAGAATCGCCGACGCGCTGAATTCTCCCAGCTTCGCCAGCGCCTCCGCGCCGTTGCCCGCTGTCTGCGCTTCGTAACCCCATCCGCGGATCATGCTTGCCAGCGCGTTGCGCTGGTTGGCTTCATCGTCGACAACCAGCACGCCCGCCCGTACTTCTTCCATACGATTCATTGTTGCAGCATCCGCTCGTTCCTCACCCCGCCGCTGCCCGCCTCCGGCAGGTGCGCCAGAAACGTCGACCCGCGCCCCTCGGCGCTCCGCACTTCAATGCGCCCCCCGTGCGCCCCGGCGATCCATGCCGCCCAAGCCAGTCCCAATCCCGCTCCCCCCTGTGAGCCGTCTCCCGTCCGCACCCGGTAGAACCGCTGGAAGATCTTGTCCAGATGCTCCTCGTCAATGCCCGGTCCCGTGTCGCTCACCGAAAGCACCGCCTCCCCTCCGCCCCGCCTCAGCTCCACCTTCACCACCCCTCCAGCCGGCGTGAACTGCATCGCGTTCGAAAGAATCTGATAGACCAATTGCTCCACCAGTCCCCGGTCGATTTCAGTCATGCACGGTTTCGAGAGGCTCGTCTCCAGCCGGATCTGTTTCTCTCCCGCCGTCGCCTCGAAGATCGAAACCGCCGCTTCGGTAATCTCCGCTAGATCTTCCTGCTTTCTTCGCAGCGTGATTTGGCCCGATTCCGCCCGGGCAAGTTGCACCAGCGTCTTCGAAATCCGGCTCAGCCTCTCGACATCGTGCATCGCCGCCACAATCGCGTCCCGAAACTGCTCCGGCGTCCGCGCCGTCAGCAATGCCACTTCCAACTGCCCGCGCACCGCCGTGAGCGGCGTCTTCAGCTCGTGCGACGCGTCAACCGTGAATTGCCGCGCCTGACTGAAGCTCTTCTCCAGCCGGTCCATCATGCGGTTGAACGTCTCCACCAGGTGACCTACCTCGTCCCGGCTGCCCGTCTCCCGGATGCGCAAGCTCAGATTGCCCTCGGAGACCGATCTCGCCGCCTCCGCCAGATTCTTCAGCGGCATCAGCGCCCTTCTCGCCGCAAACCACCCCACAACCCCGATCCCTGCCAGCAGCGCCGGCGCAGCCAGAAAGTACACCTTCGTGAACTGCTCCGGCAGCTTCGAGGACTCCATCATCGCCATGCCCAGCGCCACCGCATAGTCCTGTCCCCCTTCCCTGTGTTTTCCGATCCGGATCAGGTACTCGTTTCCGCCGGCTTCCCGGCGGACGAAAAACCTCGGATTCTGCGCCCGGACCGCGTCCCGCAACACCACCGCCGGCTCCCCTCCCAGCGCCCTGTACCCGTTGCTGATCTCGATGATCTCTCCCCCGCTGTCGGCCACCAGCAGCACCCCCTGCAACCGCTGGAGCGCGAACGCCTGCTCCGGATCTTCCGGATCGTAGGCCCACTTCAACCGCCCGCCCTCCAACCTCATGTAGGCCAGCAGCGCGCCCCACTCCTCCGCCAGCACCATCTCCGCCTGCTGCCGCACCAGCGCCGTCAATAACTGGCGCACACTGATCCCGATCCCCGCCAGCACCACCGAAAAAAGAAGAATGTAGCTGAAGGTAAGCCGCGCCCGCAGACCGCGGCCCGGCTTGCTGACAGTCTCCTCGACTCCCAATCCTCAGGCGTCTCCGCCCGCCGCCTCGCCCTGCCGGCTCTCTCCGCTGTCCAGCATGTATCCGATTCCCCTGACCGTTTGGATCAGCTTCTCCGGATACTTATCGTCGATCTTGCTCCGCAAGTGCCGGATGTACACGTCCACAATGTTCGTCAGCCCGTCGTACTCCATGTCCCAAACGTGCTCGACGATCATCGTCCGCGACAGCGGCTTGCCCCGGTTCCTCATCAGGAATTCGAGAATCGCGAATTCCTTGGGCGCCAGTTCGATCGGGTCGCCCGCCCGGCTCACTTTCCGCCTCAGCGCGTCCAGCGTCAAATCCCCGATCACCAGCTTCTCCGCCAGCGGCTGTCCTCGCCGCAGCAACGCCCGCACCCGCGCCAGCAGCTCCACGAATGCGAACGGCTTGACCAGGTAATCGTCAGCTCCGAGCTCGAGCCCTTTCACCCGGTCGTCCACGTCGCCCCGCGCGCTCAAAATCAGCACCGGGGGACTCACCTTCCGGTTCCGCGACTTCTCCAGGACCTCCAGCCCGTCCATGTCCGGCAACATCAGGTCCAGGATTAACAGATCGTAATCGACCGAGTGCATCTTCTCGATCGCCGTCTTGCCGTTTTCCGCCACATCCACCTGATAGCCGGCGCCCGTCAAGCCTCGCTCGACGAAGTCGGAGATCCGTTTTTCATCTTCAACTACAAGAATTCTCATGTTTACCCAGACCGTGACTAAATCCTAATGTATCACCGATCACATCACCGGCCCGATCCTCCACGGAACAAACTCCCGGTGCCCGTTCAGCTCCGCCGCCGTTCGCTCGCCGCTCGCCGCCCGCAGCACCAATTCGAAGATCTCACGCCCGGTCTCCTCCACGCTTGCCGCCCCGTCGGCGATTCGTCCTGCGTTCACGTCCATGTTATCCCGCATCCGTTTGAAGACCGCCGAGTTCGTCGCAATCTTCACTACCGGAACCGTCGGGAAGCCGATCGCGCTCCCGCGCCCCGTCGTGAAGGCGATCAGATTCACTCCGCCCGCCGCAAGCCCGGTCAATGAAACCGGATCGTAACCCGGCGTGTTCATGAAGACGAACCCCGGTCCGCTGATTCGCTCGGCGTAATCCACCACCTCGTTCAGAATCGAACTCCCGCTCTTGGCCACCGCCCCAAGGCTCTTTTCAAGAATGTTCGTTAATCCGCCCTCTTTGTTTCCGGGCGACGGATTGTCGTCGAAACTGGTCCCTTCGAACTGCCGCAAATACGCGCGGTACTTCTCGATCATCTCCAGCAGCCGTTCCGCCACCGCCCGGTTTCGCGCCCTCCGCACCAGCAAATGTTCTGCCCCGAAGATCTCCGGCGTTTCCGCCAGCACCGCCGTCGCGCCAACTTCCGCGAGCCGGTCGGAACACCAGCCCAGCGCGGGGTTTGCCGTGATTCCCGAGAAGCTGTCCGACCCCCCGCAGTTCAGTCCCAGGCAGATCTTTGACGCCGGCAGCTCGACGCGCTTTTCTTCCGCCGCGCGCTCAATCAGTTTCGCGATCCGCCGCCGCGCCGCTTCCACCGTGGCGCGCGTCCCGCCGCTTTCCTGCAACGTCAGTCCCACAACGCGCTCACGGCGGTTTGCGCTGCCTGCCGCCGCTCCGAGGTAATGATCGATCTGGTTGACCTCGCAGCCCAACCCCAGAACTACGGCCGCGCTCACGTTCGGATGATCCAGAATCCCCCACAGAACTCGCTGCAATTGCGCCGTGTCCGGCCCGATGGCGTGCCCGCAGCCTTCGCCGTGCGGAAATGCCACCACGCCGTCAACTCCCTGTGGCAGGTCCGCGCCCTCGTAACCGCGGGCGATCGCCTCCACCGTGTGCGCGGCGCAATTGGAGGCCGCCACCACCGCGATGTAATTGCGCGTCCCCGCCCGGCCGTCCTCGCGGAGATAGCCTCGCCACGACGGCGACGAAGCCGGCGGCGCGGGCGGACGGTCCGCCGCCGGGAACTCGTATGACATTGAGATTTCTTCATACGCGAGGTTGTGCACGTGCACGTGTTCGCCCGGCCGGATCGTTCGCGAAGCCCGCCCGATGTTCTCGCCGTAGCGGATGACCGGCGCGCCCGCCTCGATCGCCGTGATGGCCACTTTGTGCCCCGCCGGCACAGCCTCCAGCACTTCGATTTCACCGCCCGCGGCCAGCAGCCGCCGCCCGGGCTCCAGCGGCACGCGCGCGATCACCACATTGTCTTTCGGATTCAGGTGGATGGCCGAATTCGAGGGTGTCGCTGCTGGCAGGATATCGACGTAGCTCATCTCACCAATGCCGTTTCCGTAATCTGTTCGCCGGTGTGGACCCTGAAGCCGCCCGGAACCGGATAGATCCAGACGCCCGATTCCGCCGGGGCGGGGAAGTCCTCTACCCGCTTGACCAGTTTAAATTTTTTGACCTTGGCCGCCTGAATCAAGCGCCCAATGTGCACATGCATGTGGCATTGTGTCCGCACCTTCCAGCCGTTGTAGGCGATCGCCCACCCGGAGCCGAAGCGTTCCTCAGCCGCTTTGATGGCGAACTTCCAAAAGCGGACCTGCTCGGCTTTGGACATCTCGTGCATATGGTGAGGTCCGAGCTTGCCATGCGACCGCGGCAGTACCAGCCAGCGATTCGGTTTGCGCGGGTTGATGTCTTTTAGTACAAAGAACTCGGCATCCGCCGGCTGTTTCTCGGCTTCATTGCACAGCCCGCACTCGCGGGCTTTCATGGTCTCCGGTTTGGCCGGGTCGCAGGCGCATCCGGAGACGTCCGCCAGGCACGAGGCCACGGTGGCCAGGGTCAGTAGAAGAAGTCGCCGCATGAAGGCCCATTATACTGGTGAGTGTCTCCAGCCGGCCCCGGCCGTCACCTCGCTCCGGTCCTGTGCCTTGTTTTCCTGCTGAGCCTGCTGGCCTTCGTTCTCTTTCACCAGATCGGATCTTCGGGGCTTCTCGGTCCGGATGAACCGCGTTACGCCTCGATTGGCCGGGCCATGAGCGAGTCGGGCGACTGGGTGACTCCCCAACTGAACGGCAAGCCCTGGTACGAGAAGCCGCCGCTGCTGTACTGGCTGATCGCCCTTGGATTTGCGGCAGGACTCGACAACGATGCCGCTCCCCGTGTCCCCATCGGCTTGCTGAGCATCATCGCGCTGATCCTGTGGACGCGGGCAATCGCCCAAATCGAAAACCTCCGGGTGGCGGCAATCTCGGCCGCGATTCTGGCCTCGACGGCGGGCTGGTCCGCCCTGAGCATGATCGGCGTCACGGACCTGCCCATGGCTGCCTGCTTTTCTGCGGCGCTCGCTTTCGGCGCGGCTGCCGCCGAACTCGACAACAGGACCGCGCTTGTTTTGAGCGGCATCTGGCTTGGCCTGGCGATTCTGGCCAAAGGGCTGGTGCCGCTCGTCCTGCTGCTGCCTTTCGTGTTCTGGGCCCGCCGCCATTGGCGGATGCTGCTGTGCCTTTTGGGCATCGCTGTTGCCGTCGCCGCGCCCTGGTATCTGCTGATGACGGCGCGGCACGGCTGGGCCTTCATCGACGTCTTCTTCCTGCAACACCATTTCGGCCGGTTTTCGAGCGAGGCGTTGCAGCATGTCCGGCCATTCTGGTTCTACATCCCGGTTCTGCTAGCCGGCTTCTTCCCCTGGACGCCGCTGCTGCTGCTGCTCGAGCGCGGTCCGCTTCTCGAGCCGCGCAACCGGGTGTGGGTCTGGACGGCGCTCTTCGGGCTGGTCTTCTTCTCCGCCTCGACAAACAAACTGCCAGCCTACCTGCTGCCGCTGTTTCCTGCGATCTGCCTGATTCTTGCGCGGGCACTGGATCAAGCCCGGGCGATGGGCAGGACTCTGGCTGTCTGTCTTTTTCTGCTTTCGCTTGTCCCGGCGATCGCATCGCTGTTGCCGGACGCGCTGCTGCACGGGTTGAGCCGGACGAGGCTCAGCGAGGTGCACTGGGAGTATTTCGTTGCCGCCGCGCCGGCTGCCGTTGTTGTCTACTTGCTGGACCGGTTCAACCTGCGGCTGGCTGCCGTCACGATGCTCTCCGCCTGCTCGATTGCGGCGCTGCTGTATGTGAAGCTGAGCGCTGCGCCCGTGCTCGGCGAGGTCGTTTCGGCGCGTGGGCTCGCGCGGCGCGCCGCCAACAACGCGGCGCAAACCTGCGTCGGGCAACTTCACCGCAACTACCGCTATGGCCTCGACTACTACCTGAAGCGTGAACTGCCGGCTTGTGAAGCCGCTCCCTCGGCCGTTTTCCTCATCACACAGGAACCGGGACGGCTGCCCAGGATTGTTCCGCGCTGAGGACTCAACCGCGCCGCGAACCGCGCGCCGCCGCGGGTTTGGGCGGATCCGGAGCCACGGCGCTGGCAGCGCGCATCCACTGCTTCACAGGAGGAC
>JACADU010000308.1 GCA_013388415.1 Bryobacteraceae bacterium | reverse complement strand
TCCTCTCTCCGCCCCACTCACATCCACCCCCCCGTGGGGCAGCTCCTTGAGCTGCGGCGGGCCCCCGGCCCGCCCCTTTGCGAAGTATCCTCCTAAGCAAAAGCCACATGGACCTCGTCCTCCGCTGTTCCCTGCGCCTGTGAAGACGCCACCCGCCAGCGCAGCCGCGGCTCGTCGTCCACGAACTCCGGCACTTCCGGAACGAAGTTCGGAACCCACACCCCGCACATCTGCCCCGCGGCGGCGCCCATCTGAATCATGAGCGGCAACCCGTTTCTCCATTGCGCTGCCTCGTACAGCTCGTTGAAGACCGTCTTGTCCTGGCTGTACAACTCGAGCTCCACGCTCACCTCGCGCTCGCCCGGCACCAGGCACTGCGCCTTCGCCGAACCGAAATCCCTCCTCCGGAAATCGATGTTGTTCTTGATCGTGATCCGCGCGCTCTTCACCGTGTGAATCCGGTCCGGTCCCGTCCCCAGCCACGCCTGCCCCAGATGTCCCGGCACTGGAGTCTCCACATACCCCGCCAGAGCCGGCTCCGCCGGAAACGCCGCCAGCCCCGCCTGCTGCGCTTGAAACGTCCTGTTGTCGATCAGCTCCGATGCCTCCCCGCGAAAACGGATCTCGTGAAAGTCCCCGTTCACCTCGATCGCCATCTCGTCCACCGCCCCGCCCGCCAGAATCCGCTGCACCGCCGTCTCCGGCGACCAGTAGTCGTACAGCGTCACGCTCTTCAAGTCGTGCGCCAGCGGATACGTCACCGCCGCTCCTGTCGCCATCCCCGCCGCCAGCTCTTCAAACGGCGCCGAGACCACCACCGAAGTCGGGCTTGTCACGCTTTCCACAAAACGCACTTCGCCACCCGCAGCCAGCGCCTGCCCCGCGACCAACCCGTGCGCTCCGCTGAAGCCAACCTGCGTGCCGTTGGCCGAACTCACCGTCAGCCCGCCCCCGGACGCCGCCGGCGCGCTCCCCATCGCCGCTTCCACCAGCGCCCCGTACCGCGCCGCCGGCGAACCCTCCTCTCTCTGATAGAGGTACGTCCCCAGCTCAAACTCAATCCGCTTCCTCAGCTCCCCGCTGATCCCCTGGTACGTCCTCGTGCCCGTCTTGTCACGCCGCCGTGGCTTCTCCTGTTTCACCTCGACCCGCAATCCCAACGAAGTGAACCGCTCGGCTGCGGTCACCGCCGCCGCCTGTCCAAAAATGCTCTCCACCGCCGCGTAGTGCCGGTTTTTCCCTGAAGAGATGTAACACGCCATTTGCTTCTTGCTCCTATCTCCTGCTCATCAACACCGGGCACACCACTTTCGCGCTTTGCAGGAAGTTCAGTCCACCCTTCTTCACGCCTTCCACCTGAACCTCGTACTCGCCTGTCAACACCAGCCCCTCGCTCAGGCAACCCGCCTTTCGCTCGATCACGTCCCTCACCGCGTCCACATGCCAGTACAGGCTCTCCGTGATTCCGTCCAGCCTGTCCTGCGACACCCGGATCTCCACCGCCACCTTCAACGTCCCCGAAAACCTGCGAAATCGCTCATCCCGGCCGTTCTGGATCTTCTCCACCGCGATTGAGTAGCGCGGGTACTTCAGCGTCCGCGACTTCTCCTCCATCTCCGCCGGCGCCCGCGCGATCTCCACCCGCGTCTCCTGCCAGTCGGTCAATGGAATCGGGTAGCTCGCTCGCAGCGCCTCCAGGCTTTCGGCCAGCCCGCCGCTTCCTTCCAGCGCCTCCCTGACCTTCTCCAACGCATCGGAAATTGTCCCTTCCATGGAGCACCTCAACCCAGCCGCCGCGTCCGCAGCACCCATTCCCGCACAGCTTGGCCTTGCACCGGCGGTCTTCCCGCCTGCGGCCCCGCCGCGAGCACAAATGCCTCGCCCGGAGCCAGCGGGCCTGCCGTCTGCAACCCCGCCGCGCTCTCGGCCGTCCCCGCGTAGACCAACCATCCTGTCGCCCCGTCCGGCAGCCAGTCCAGCGTTACCCTGAAAGCGCTGCCCGGCCCTGCCACCACCATCTGAGCTTCGCTCGCGGCGCTCTCCTCACCCAGCGCGTTCACCGCCGACGCCAGCACTTGGTATGCCCCCGCCCCCAGCGCTCCGCTCTCCACCAGGACTGCCGGCTTCCCCGGCCTCCTCAGCGGTTGCCCCACCAGGCCGATGCCTTCCTCCAGCACCGCGTGCCTCTGCTCCGCCGCCATCGCTTTGTAGTGCTTCCACCTCGCCCCGTATCTGTCGTTCAATTGGCTGAAGTAGGCATCCCGGTAGACGGCTTCCAGCGTCTTCCACGCGTGCCAGAGGCGCATCGATTCGCTCACCGCAACCTGCCCGATCGATCCCCTCCCCGCGCGCGCGAGAAACCTCTCAACATCCGCCCGCACCTCGTTCTCCGCCAGCCGGAGCTTCCCCGCCAGGTCGATCCCTTCCCCAGCCGCTGTTTCTAACACTCCCGTGTCGTGCTCCTTCAGCGCCGCCACGGTCGTCAGCCCGCCGTCTACCAGTAGTGCCATGGTGTCCTCCCGCTAACCCTGCCGCGGCTTCCTCCCCGGCTCCGGATCCGGGATCACGTGAACCTGAATCCGTTGCGCCAGCTCCTCCCGCCGCGCCGCCTCCCGCCGCTCCTCTTCAGCCAGCTCCCACTCCGCCCTCTCGTCTTCGCTCGCGATGCGCGCCTTGCCTTCCACCACAAGCTGCGCCGCCACCCGCTTCGTGGTCAGCGTCTTCACGCCCGCCTTCCCGCCGTCCGGAGTCGCCTCGCTCACAACCAGCACGTTGTCGCTGTCCAGCGCCGACTCCACCTCGTGAATCTTCTTGTAGTAACTCTTCAAGTTCATCGTTCCCTCCTGAGGAAAAATGGGGACCGGCACGCGTGCCTGTCCCCGGTTTTGCCTGCCAAAACAACGCCGCGGACGTCAGGCTGCGGCCCCGGCGGCTCGCCGCCCTAGCTCCGCACCTGCACGCCGAAGCCGTTCCGCAGAACGCCAACCCCGTACAGCATGTCCACCGTGAACTGCTGCGCCAGCGTGTTCGGCTGGTAGCTCATCACCACGCGCATCCCGAAGTTGCCCAGTTCGGCGTACTCCGCAATGGCGCCGGTCCCCGGCAGAGGCTTCGGCAAGCGCCGGATCGCCAGACCGATTGCGTTCTTCGCAAACGCGATGTTGTTCGTCGTCACGGGAGCCGAACCCGTCTTCTGCACGAACTGCGACCGGAATACGTAGAAGTCCTTCAACCGCCCGATCGTCCCGTCCACGATTGCCTTCAAGCCCGTCTCGCCCGCCTTGTCGTACTCACTGAAACGGCTGATCTGCCGCAACTGCCCGTACGCCTGACCGTCCACCACCAGGTACTTCTGCTC
>JACADU010000454.1 GCA_013388415.1 Bryobacteraceae bacterium | reverse complement strand
TCATCGGCCTTTTCGGCGGGAACCTCCTCGAGATGGGCCAGTTTTACTACCGCATGGACGGTTTCTTGCTCCTGCTCGCATCCGAACCCAAACGCGCCCACCGCTTCCTCGACGCCCTTGTCGAAATCCACCTCCGCAACCTCGAGCGCTTCCTGGCAGCCGTGGGCGGCTCGATTGACATCATCCTGTTCGGCGACGACCTCGGCGCCCAGAATGGCCCGCAGATCTCTCCGGCCATGTATCGCGAGTTTTTCAAGCCCCGCCACGCCGCCATGTGGAAACGCGCCAAACAACTTGCTCCCGTGAAGGTCATGCTTCACTGCTGCGGCGGTGTCCGCCAGTTGTTGCCCGACCTCATCGACGCGGGTCTGGACGCCATCAACCCCGTTCAGATCAGTTGCCGCGGCATGAACGCCGCTGAATTGAAACGAGAATTCGGCGCTCAAATCACCTTCTGGGGCGGCGGCTGCGACACGCAGCGCGTCCTGCCCGCAGGCACGCCCGATGAAGTCGCCGCCCACACCCGCCAGCAGGTTTCGATCCTTTCCCCCGGCGGCGGATTCGTCTTCCAGCAGGTCCACAACATTCTCGGAAACGTGCCGCCTGCGAACATCATCGCCATGTACAACGCCATCCACTCCTGAGAGAGCGGATGGAACCGCGCCGGGTCATGGAGCGGCTTCAGCAAGAACCGGCGCTTCCATGGCGCTTAGAACTTCCAGCGCAAACTCAGCATCCCTGTCCGCGCCGTCCCCGCCGACGGAAAGATGTGCGTGGACGTGATGACGCCGCCGGCTGCGTTGTTCACGGTCATGTTCGGCTGCCCGTAGTTCACGTGGTTGAGGATGTTCTGGAACGACGCGCCCAACTGCACCTCACCGGCTCGCTCGAATCTCATACTCTTGCTGACGCCGCCGTTGAAGATCACGTACCCTGGGCCCTCGATCGTGTTGCGGCCCGCATTGCCGAACCTGCCGCCCGACGGCACGCCGAACGCCGTCCGGTCGTACCACGCGGCGAGCGTCTCAGGATAGCGCATAGCCGCCAGCACATCCGGCCTTCCGCCCACCGTATTCGTGTTCGATGGGTCCGATCCCGCGAATTGCGGGTTCAGGAAGTGCCCCGACGAGAAGTTGATGAGCGCGTTCACCTGCCAGCCGCCCAGGATCATGCCCTTGCCGAACGGCAAATCGTAGAGCACGTTACTCATCCACTGGTGGCGCGGCACCGAGTAGATGTTCGCCCTGTCGCGCCGCCGGTCGTATGCGTCCTCGATTTGGGTGTTGATCTCGGCGTTGTTTGTGTCGTCGACTTCGCTCAGGCTCTTGGCCAGAACGTAGGTCGACGAGACCTGCAAGCCGCGGCTCATCCGCTTCGTGACGCCCACCTGCGCGCCATGGTAGGCGCTGTTCGCTCCATTCTCGGCGAAGATCACGTTGTTGTAGATCGGATACGGACGCCGCGACTGGGCGAACGGAACCGCGGACGCGCGCGGCTGGTTGATGTTCCGCATGTACGGCAACTGCGTCCCCTTCGTCCCGATGTAGGACAGGCGCACGCCGAAATCCCGCGTGATCTCGCGCTCCAGCGACAGCGAAAACTGGAGTGAATACATATTGCGCAGGTTCGGCGAGACGCCGTTCAGATTGAGCGTTCCGCTCGAGCCCGGCACGGCGAACGGCTGCGCCAAGGTGAACAGCGGCACATTATTGGTGACGGAGTTGTTCGCCGTGGTCGAAACCGCGAATGGTCCTTCCGTCTGCCCGCTCAGCGCGCCCACCGAGAAGTGCCCATAGT
Organism: Bryobacteraceae bacterium; assembly: GCA_013388415.1. Taxonomy (GTDB): domain Bacteria; phylum Acidobacteriota; class Terriglobia; order Bryobacterales; family Bryobacteraceae; genus JACADU01. Next base: position 1,777 of record JACADU010000454.1, on the reverse strand, counting down.
AAATGCCCGAGCCGCCGCGCAGAATCGTCTTGCCCGATTCATCGAGCCGGAAAGAGAAACCCAGCCGCGGAGCCCAGTTGTTCGTGTCGGCGTTCCTCAACGTGTCGTTCAACCCCACTTCGCCCGCCGTCTTCAGCGGCAGCGACGCCGGGTAGTACGGGCTCACCAGGCTGCGCGCCTCCCCTGTCGCGATGACCGCCGCGCCGCTCGCCACATCAAAGCTGTACAGGTTCCCGTCTCGCGCCGACGCCGGCTGATTGTACTCATACCGGATGCCGTAATTCAGCGTGAGCCTCGGACTCACTTTCCAGTCGTCCTGGACGTAGAACGAGAAATCGTTCCAGCGGAAGTACTGCGCCGCCCACGGGTCGATCCGCCCCACCGTCGTCGGCAACCCGAGCAGGAAGTCGCCGTAAGGCTGCCCGCTGAAGCGGTTCTGGAAGACAAAGTTCCCGAACAGCCCGCCACGCGACGGCACATGCCGGTTGACGAACCAGTAGATATACTCGCCGCCGAACTTGAAAGTGTGCCGCCCGCGCACCCAAGTAACGTTGTCGGACACCTGATAGTGCCCGTCCACCACCGGATTCAGCAGGGATTGCGAAAACGTCGAAAGCCCCGTCGTATTGAATACCGGCACGCCCGGCGCCCCCGGACGCGGCGGCAATCCCTGAATGCCGATCTTGTCGATTAGATCCTGGCCCTTCACGTCCGCGCTCGACTTCGACTCGAGCCCGACAAAGCCCGCCCTGAATTCGTTGAACAACGACGGACTCGCGGTCCAGACGTCGCCGATCGTCGCGAAGTTCACCGCCCGCGTGTTGGTCGACGTGCCCAAGGTCGTCGGCGGCAACTGCCCGCGCGCGCCGGGGATGTCGTAATCCGAGTCCTTCCACTGGTACCGCAGGAAGGACGAGTGCGTGCTGGTCCAGTTGTGGTCCAGACGTAACTCGGCGATGTGATGCGCTTCCGGACCCGTAAATCCGGCGCGGTAGTTCCCTGTCGTCAGCGTGGGCGCTCCGAAGTTCGGCAGCGGATAGACCAGGTCCTGCGCCCGCTTGGCTTCCGGGGCGATGCGCCCGCTCGGAATGACGTTGCCCGGAAACGGCGTGTTGTTGTTCAGCGGATCCCGCACCGCCAAGCTGCCGAATTCCCCGTTCCGCCACGCCACCGTCGGCACGTTCGAAGTGAACAGGTATGCGCGCACACCCCGCAGATGCTCATACGTTCCGAAGAAGAACGTCTTGTCCTTCCGGATTGGACCCGAGACGCTGGCGCCGAAATCGTGAATGTTCTGAAACGGCTTCGCCGGCACGAACGTGTTCCGCGCGTCGAAAGCAGAGTTCCGCGCGTACCAGAACGCGTTTCCATGCAGCCCGTTCGCCCCGGTCCGCGTCACGGTGGTGATGGTTCCGAGCCCGGAGAACTCTGCACGGTTGCCCACCAGGTTCGCCGTGAACTCTTCCACCGATTCCATCGACGGCTGGCTCACCGGGTCCGGCGACCCGAAATTACCGAATGTCGTGTCGATGCCGTCCACCTTGGCGCGCAATCCGTTCGGTCCCGCCCCCGGCGCCATCCAATACGCCCCGGCGCCCATCTGCACCACGCCCGGCACCGTGAGCGGCATCACCTGCGCCAGCAGCCCCGAATCGCCCGAGTTGTTGTAAACCGACCGCAGGTTCGTCGGCAGGTCGATAATCTGGTCCCGGTTCAACCCGGTCGAGATGTTCGGCGCGTCCGTCTGAATGACCGAGGACGCCGACTCGTTCACCGT
>JACADU010000228.1 GCA_013388415.1 Bryobacteraceae bacterium | reverse complement strand
TCCGATGCGCGGCAGGTCTCGCCCGACCCGAAGCGGATCGCCAGTATCCCGGACCACGGCGGACTCGACCTGCCCGAAGTCATCCGCTACGCCAAGGAGCGAGGTGTCGGGATCATCCTCTACGTGAACCGCCGCGCGCTCGAACGGCAGATGGAGGAGATCTTCCCGCTGTACGAGAAGTGGGGCGTCGCGGGCGTCAAGTTCGGCTTCGTGCAGGTCGGGCCGCAACAGTGGACGCGCTGGCTCCACGAGGCCATCGCGAAGGCCGCGCGCCACCGCCTGATGGTCGACGTGCACGACGCGTGGCGGCCCAGCGGCTACACCAGAACCTACCCGAACCTGATGACGGTTGAAGGGGTGCGCGGCAACGAGCACATGCCGGACGCGCGGCACAACACCATCCTGCCCTTCACGCGCGCCATCGCCGGCAGTTACGACTACACCATCTGCTGGATGACAGACCGCCTGAAGACCACCAAAGCCCACCAGATGGCCCAGAGCGTCATCCATTACAGCCCCTGGCAGTTCCTTTTCTGGTATGACCGTCCCGAGCAGGTCGAGCCTGAGCCCGCGCTCGAATGGTTCAGGAATCTGCCGGTGGTCTGGGATGAGACGCGGTTTCTAGATGGAACCCCCGGCGAGTATGTCGTCGCGGCGCGCCGGAAGGGAGCGCAGTGGTGGATCGGCGCCATCACGAACCAGTCGCGCCGGAACCTCTCGATCGCCGTTCCCGCCTCCGGTCAGGCGCACATCTGGTGCGACGGCGAGGGACCCCGTGAAGTCCGCTCAACCGTCCAAGCCGTCACCAAAGGCAAGAATCTCCCGCTGATGCTGGCCCCAAGCGGCGGATGCGCGATCGAGTTGCATCCATAGCCCGGCGGCGTCCTCCGGGGCATACCATCGGTTGAGGAGCACAGAACCGTGCCCACGCCTCGAAACCTCAATCGCACCAAACTCGCCCGGTCTGCGGTCCGGATCTTCGCCGCCAACGACCGGGCGAACCAGCAGATCATCGAGCATCTTGACCCCGCCGCCTGGCAGGCGAAACCGCCGGCGAAGGCCCGCACCATCGCCGCGATCTTCACGCATCTGCACAATGTTCGCTGCAAATGGATCCGGCTGACGGCCCCGCGCCTGCGCGTTCCGCGGCGACTCAACCGCGCGCATTGCACTCCGCGGCAGGCGCGCGCGGGACTCGCCGAAAGCGCCGCCCGCTGCGCTGAGATGCTCGCCGGCGCCTTCGGCGGCCAGCCTGGCCGCGTCCATGAGTTTCGCCTGGACGCCTGGGCTCCACCCTGGCCGGTTGGCCCTGAAATGCTCTGCTACATGTTCGCTCACGAAGCCCACCATCGGGGGCAGGTGTGCATGCTCGCCCGCCAGCTCGGTTTCCCGCTCCCGCAAAGCGTGGCGAGCGGAATCTGGAATTGGGAAAAACTCTGGAAAGAGTGCGGGTCGTCCAGTGGCCCCGGCCGCGATGGCTAGCGATCCCGGTCCGCGATCAGCTCCGTCGCCGCCAGCAGCGCCGCCCGCGCCGGAGTGCCCGGCAGACCCATCAGCAAGCGCCGCGCTTTGGCCGTGAACTCATTGGCCCTCTCCCGCGCGCGTTCCGCCCCGCCGTGCCTCTCGACCATCGCTTTCACGTCTTCAAACGGCACCGAATCGTAACACCCTTCCTTCAGAACCTGCGCGATTCTCGCCCGTTCCGCGGCTGACGCTCTTTCGAGCGCATAGCTCATCGGCAGGGTCACCTTGCCCTCACGAAGATCGTTGCCCACCGGCTTGCCCAGCACCGCCTCGCGCGACGTGAAATCGAGCACATCGTCGATCATCTGAAAGGCCATGCCGAGATTCCAGCCGAAATCGCCGAGCAGCGCCTGCTCTTCCTCCCCCGCGCCGCCCGCGATCGCCCCCAGCCGCGTGCACACCGCAAAGAGGCTCGCTGTCTTGCGGTCCATCAGCTCCAGGCAGTCCGCCTCGCTGACGTCGAGCCTGCCGATGCGCTCCAACTGAAGCAGCTCGCCGTCCACCATCTGCTGGGTCAGCGTGATGAGCAGATCGAGAACGTCGAAGTTGCGCAGCCGCAGCGCGATCTGGAACGCCTGCATGTACAGCCAGTCGCCGGCCAAGACCGAAGTCTGGTTGCCCCAGATGGTGTTGGCCGAAGGCTTGCCCCGCCGCGTCTTCGCCTCGTCGATGATGTCGTCGTGGACCAGCGTCGCCGTGTGAATCAGCTCGACCACTGCCGCCAGCCGGATCGCCTCAAGGCTCGGCTCCGAAAAGAGCCTCGTCGAAACCAGCAACAGAATTGGGCGCAGCCGCTTGCCGCCGTTCGACTGAAGATACTGCGCGATCTGCCCGACCGCCTCGACGCTGCCGACCGACTCCAGCCGGAACTCGCTTTCGACACGCTCCAGATCCTTCGCCACGAGGCTTTGGATTTCACGCGCTGTCAGTACGAGACCCAGCTTGCTGGTTGCCATCGGTTGACCTCAGTTTAACTGTTGCCTGCTTTGCCCCGCAAACACAGGGACATCCAGTTTTTCGTCGTCAGAGCCGCGAGATCCTCCAGACTCGTTCCTCTGAGCTCCGCAACCTTTTCCGCTGTCCGCAGCAGATAAGACGGCTCGTTTCTCTTCCCGCGATGCGGCGCAGGCGCGAGGTACGGCGCGTCCGTCTCGATCAGAATCCTGTCATCGGGCGTCAGCGCCAGCGCCTCGCGAATCTCATTGGCCTTGGGGAAGGTGACGATTCCTGAGTAACTGATGTGGAACCCGAGTGCGAGCGCTTCCTCCGCTTCCTTCGGCCCGCCGCTGAAACAGTGAAAAATACCGCCCGCCCTGGCGCCCGCGTAGACTTCGCGAATCGCTGCTGTCGTATCCGCCCACGCCTCACGGGTGTGGATGATCGCCGGCAGGCCGGCCTCGGCCGCCAATTCCAACTGCCTGCGAAAAACCACGCGCTGCGTTTCAGCAGGAGAGAAATTGTAGTGATAATCGAGGCCGATCTCGCCGATGCCCACAACTTTCCGATGCGCGCCGAGAGCCGCCAGATCGATCCATGTCGAATCCACCGCCTTGGCCGCGTCGTGCGGGTGCACGCCAACCGTGGCGAAGATGAACTCGTACGCCTCGGCAATGCGAATGCCGGCCTCCAGATCCGGAGGCCCGTCGCCGGTCCCGATGGCCACCATCCAGCGCACGCCCGCTGCGCGCGCCCGCGCGATCACAGCTTCGCGGTCCTCCCGGAACGCGCTGCCGTCCAGGTGACAGTGGCTGTCGACGAGTTCCAGCACGCTACTTCAGCCGCGCTCCCACGGGCACGTCTTCCAGGAAACCAGCCAGCACCGGCGAACCGCCTTCGAGCGATGCCGCCACGATCATCCCCTGGCTCTCGATCCCGCGCAGCTTTCGCGGCACAAGGTTCGCGACGATCACGACCTTCCGCCCGATCAACTGCTCCGGCGTGTACGCCTTGGCGATGCCGGCCACGATGCACCGCGGTTTCTCCTCGGCGATGTCAACGGTCATGTGAATCAGCTTGTCCGCGCCTTTGACCGGCTCGGCGGTCAACACCTTTCCGACCCGCAAGTCCACCTTGGCGAAGTCCTCGATCGTAATCGTCTCCGACGGCGGCAGCACGCCCTCCGGCCGCACCCAGGGTTGCGGCCCGGCAGCGGCGGCGGGCGCGTCCGTCTTGCCCAGCAGCGCGTTTAACCGGTCCACTTCCTTGTCGTCCATCTCTTGAATCCTCTCGATTGCCGATTTGGCATCCACGCGCGGGAAGACGGCTTCCACCTCGCCGATGGACTCTCCGGCGGGCAGTTGCCCCCACGCCAGCAGGTCGATCCGCTCCAAGGGGAGCGCCGACTTCCGGCCGAGCTGCGCCCACAGTTTCGACGTCGCCTCCGGCATCACCGGATGCAGCAGCACCGCCGCGATCCGGACCACTTCGGCCGCTGTGTACAGAATCTCATCCAGCTTCGCTGCGCTTTCGCCATCGGTTTTCTTCGCCAGCGCCCAGGGCTGATACTCCACGATCGCCCGGTCCACCATCCCGATCAGCGCCCAGAGCAATTCGAGGGCGCGATGGAATTCGAACTTCTCGAAGCTCTCCCGGAACCCCGCGACGGTCCTGGCCGCTTCTTCCGCGATCGCGGCGTTGGACGATCCCGCCGGGATCACTCCGCCACGGTACTGCCGGATCATCGTCAGGGTCCGGTTGGAGAGGTTCCCGAGTCCGTTGGCAAGGTCGGCGTTGACGCGGGTGATCAGCGAGTCGTAGCTGAAGTTGCCGTCGTGACCGAAAGGGATTTCCCTCAACAGGAAGTAGCGCAACGGGTCCGCGCCGATGACTTGCCGCAGCGGCTCTGGCCTGACCACATTGCCTCGCGACTTCGACATTTTGAGGCTGTCCTTCAGGATCCATCCATGCGCGAACAGCTTCTTCGGCAGCGGCAGATCCGCAGCCATCAGGAACGCCGGCCAATATACGGCGTGGAAGCGCAGAATGTCCTTGCCGATCAAATGCAGATCGGCCGGCCACCAGCCGTCCTCCTTCACCGCGGTCATGTAGCTGATCAGCGCGTCGAACCAGACGTAGAAGACGTGCTTTCCCTCCGCCGGTACCGGAATGCCCCACTCGATGGAGGTTCGCGTGATCGACAGGTCTTTCAACCCGCCTTTGACGAACGCGACGATTTCGTTCTTCCTGAATTCAGGCTCGATGAAGTCCCGGGTTTCGTACAGTTCGAGGAGGCGGTCCTGAAAAGCCGAGAGCTTGAAAAAGAAGTTCTCCTCGGTCACCGTCTCCGTCGGCCGCCCGCAGTCCGGGCAGTTGTCCCCCGCCTGGGCATCGTTCACGTAGAGTTCGCAACTGAAGCAGTACTGGCCCGTGTACTTGCTGGGGTAGATGTAGCCGTTGGCGGCGCAGCGCTGGAACAGCCACTGCACGGTCTCGTGGTGCCTGGCGTCCGAAGTGCGGATGAAGCGGTAAGGGATTTGAAACCGGTTCCAGGTCGCCTGGAACTCCTCGGCCACCGCGCCCGCGAACTCAAGCGGCGTGACACCCTTCTTCTTCGCGGCCCTCTCGACGTTCTGGCCGTGCTCGTCGCTGCCGGTCACCAGCAGCGTCTGTTTGCCGAGCATCGCATGATAGCGCCGGATGGTGTCGGCGGCGATCGTACAGTACGCCGTCCCAAGGTGCGGCGCCGAATTCACATAGTAGATCGGCGTCGTCAGGTAATACTTATCGCTCATTCTCGTTACGCTCACTTCCTCATCCAGGCGGCCAGCGCAGCGGCCATCACTGACTTCAGCGGCTTGCCGGAGGCGAGAGCCGCCGTCCGGCAGTCCTCAAACTCAGGCGCCGCGCCGGATGGGCTCACCTTGACGCGGACCTTCGCATAGCCGAGGTCTACTTCTTCATGATGACGCTCCACCACGCGCCGCTCGGCGTCCCACATCCGCAGACCGAGCGTCGACGTCTCCGCCATCAGCAAGCCGGCCAGACGCTCGCGGTCCTCCGGCGCGCAGATCGCCTCCAGCCGGACTCCCGGCCGCTGTTTCTTCATCATCAGCGCCGACATGGTGACATCCAATGCGCCCGCTGCCAGCAGCCGCTCCATCGCGTAGCCCAGGACCTCGGGAGTCGAATCGTCGATATTGGCTTCAATGACGGTGACCGTGACGCTCTCCGGCGCGCCGGAACGCTCCCCGACCAGCACCCTCACCATGTTCGCCATCCCAGGGAATTCCTTGGTCCCCGCGCCGAAACCGCTCCGCTCGATCGACATCGCCGGCATCGGCCCGAACCCCTTGGCCAGACCCGCCAGGATCGCCGCGCCCGTCGGAGTGGTCAACTCCGTCTCCGGTCCGCGCGCGTAACAGGGTTTGCCCGCCAGCAGCAGCGCTGTCGCGGGCGTCGGCACCGGCATCACGCCGTGGTCGGCCTCCACCGTGCCGCTGCCTGTATTGACCGCCGATGAGAACACCTGCTCCACGCCTAGCAGGTCGAGCCCCAAGGCGGCGCCCACAATGTCGCAGATCGAATCCACCGCGCCCACCTCGTGGAAGTGCACCTTCTCGACCGGGACGCCATGCACCTTCGCCTCGGCTTCGCCCAGGGCGTTGAAGATCGCGATGGCGTTTCTTTTGGCGCCTTCCGGAATCGCGCCGGCCTCGATCATCTTCACGATATGCGGCAAGTGCCGGTGCTTCTTCTGGTCCTCGTGCTCGACTCGGAACTTCGTTCCCGCGATGCCCTTCCGCTTGACCTTTTCGGCGCTGAACCTCGCGCCCGTGCCAAGAGATTCCAGTCCGCCCATCAAGGCTTCGGCGTCTGCGCCGGCGTCGAGCAGCGCCCCGACGGTCATGTCGCCGGCGATGCCGGCAAAGCAATCGAAGTATGCGATCTTCATCCTTCCACCAGTTGCGGTAATATTTCGCCGGCCTTGCCTCGCAGCGAAATGTGCGCCGCGCTGCTCAGGGGCGTTTCCTCCAGATTCACCTCAATCACTTTCGCCTGCCGCGCCATCCGCGCCAGCCCGGCGGCGGGATAAACCACCGCGCTCGTTCCGGCCACCAGCAGCACTTCGCAATCCGTGGCGAGTCCTACTGCCTCCGTCCAGACGTCCTCCGGAAGGCTCTCGCCGAACCACACCACACCCGGCCTCAGCAGCCCGCCGCACGCCGCGCAAGGCTCCACCAGCAGCGTTCCGCGGTCGCGGTCTTCCCGCCCGCAAGCCGTGCAGATGGTCAGCCAGATGCTGCCATGCACCTCCAGAACGCGCCGGCTGCCCGCCCGCTGGTGCAACCCGTCGACGTTCTGCGTGATCACCGGCGCGCCCAGCCGCGCC
>JACADU010000404.1 GCA_013388415.1 Bryobacteraceae bacterium | reverse complement strand
CCGGCGTACTTGCGGAGGGCCATGTCGCGCGAGGCATAATCGGCATAGCCCGCGACAGTCGTCCAACCAAACTCGACCGGTTCGATCCTGTCCTGCCAATCCTGTTGAATGTAAAGGACCCCGTTGCCTTCCGGTCCCAACAGCCACTTGTGCCCGTCGGCGGCAAGCGCCTGGATGTTCATGCGCCGGACGTCGAGCGGAAAGGCGCCCAAACCCTGGATGGCGTCGACAAAGAAGAACACCCCCTCGCCGCGGCAGATGCGGCCAATGGCTTCGAGGTCCGCCCGGTAGCCGCTCAGGTATTGGACGTAACTGAGAGCAAGCAATCTGGCTCCGCGGGCGGCTTCGGCGATTCGAGCGATGGGGTCGAAGCAGGACAACCACTGCACGCGGACGCCTTTCCACTCTTCCAACTTCATCCAAATGTAATAGTTGGCCGGGAATTCCTCCCGGAAAGCGACAATCCGGTCGCCGGGTTTCCAATCGAGCCCAAGGGCGACCGTAGCGATGCCTTCGCTCGTGTTTTTGACGATGGCGATCTCGCCCGGCTCGGCATTGATCATCTTTGCAGTGACGGAGCGAAGTCCCGAGTAGCTCTCCTCCCACTTGGAATAGTGGAGGGAGCCGTGCAGGCAACCATCATCCGCGAGCCACTTCATGGCATCGGCGGCGCGCCTGCAAAGGGGAGCGACGGCGGCATGATTCAGGTAGATCAACCTCTCGGTGACCGGGAATTCATGCCGCCATCTGGCAGCGAGATCCTGCGACTCAGCTTCGCTGTAACCCATCTCTATGAGTGTACGTTCAACCGTATGGAGATCGTTGCTCCCGCCACAGGCGGGGCTATACTCGGATTGAGGACCACTACCATGACGCTCGGCAAGCGGAGCTTGACATTGGGACTGGCTTTGGCGTTCGCCGCAGTGTTCGCGGCGGGGGCGAGCCAGGAGACGAAGGCGCAGCCTGAAAAGAAGACCGAGAAGAAGGTCAGCGACAAGAAGAATCCTGACAAGATCGGGGATCGTGATGTCGGCAAGGGTCTGAACATGTACTCGATCGAGAAGGAGATCGCCATGGGCAAGCAGTACGCCATGGAGATCGAGCGCATGGCCAAGATCGTCGACGATCCGATCATCGCCGAGTACGTGAACCGCGTCGGGCAGAACCTGGTCCGCAACTCCGACTGCAAGGTTCCGGTGACCATCAAGGTGATCGACACCGACGAACCGAACGCGATGGCGCTGCCGGGCGGCTTCTTCTACGTGAATACGGGTCTGATCACGCTGGCGGAAAACGAGGCTGAGGTCGCGGGCGTGATGGGACACGAGATTGCGCACATCGCCGCCCGCCACGGCACCAAGCAGGCGACGCGGGGGAACATTGTCAATCTGGCGAGCCTGCCGTTGATCTTCATGGGCGGGTGGACGGGCTACGGGATCCGCCAGGCGGCATCGATCCTGATTCCGATGGGATTCCTGAGCTTCTCGCGCGCATTTGAGGAAGAGGCCGATTTGCTGGGCCTGCAATACATGTACAAGGCCGGCTACGACCCCAACGGCTTCATCGATTTCTTCGAGCGGCTCGAATCGCTCGAGAAGCGAAAGCCGGGGGCGATCAGCAAAATTTTCCGCTCTCACCCTCCGACTGGAGACCGGATCATCACCGCCCAAAAGAACGTGGCTGAGTTGCTGAAGGAGAAGCCGGAGTACGTCGTCACAACCTCGGAATTCGAAGAGGTGAAAGCTCGGATCCTCGCGCTCAACAACCGCCGGAAGCTCGATTCCACGGAAGATCCGAACCGTCCGCGCCTGCGAAAGGCGCCGGGCGGCGGCACGACGCCGGTGGAAGGCGAGGAAAGTGGCCAGAAGCCGAAGGAAGATCCTGACGAGCGGCCGACGCTGAAGCGCCGCAACTGAGATTCAGGCAAGACCTCCGTCAGCGAGAACGGCGCTGGGCGGCCCCAGATGGGCGACCCGGGCGCCGTTCTCCTTTTTGGCGCTGCTACCCGTTGTTTCGCTTTGACTGCTGTTCAGCCAGAGGCTTCCGCTGAAGCACCCGGAACCCGGTCCACTGTTCAGGAGTCAGGATGGGGCAGGCTTGACAGCCGGCGCCGGTCCCTCGGTTTTGACATCCGCGCCGGTCTGCCGTCCGGTTTCCGGACTGAAATACGAGAGGCTTCCTCCTCACTCAATCCAGCCCAGTTTGCGCAATCCGGTTGCGGGCTCCTGCTGGTCGAAGAACGTGAAGGCAGCTTGCTGGCGGCCGTTTTCCAGTGCGACGCCAAAGGGGGGATCGGTGAAGGCAAAGACTTGGCGCAGCTTTTCCTGATCCGGCGAAAGGCGCGCCTTCAGACCCGTGGCCGAAAGGAACTGACCGCCCCATTGGGGATTCGCCGTCGCCACGGCAATGATCCTGACGCCACGCCATTTGTGCTGGTTGAGCGCGCGGGCGGCGGCGTCGCAATGTGAGCATTCCGGGTCGAAGAAATAAAGGAAAACCCGGCCCTGGTGGAGATTGAATGGCTTGCCGTCGACCATGATCTCGCGGGGCGCCTCGACGCCGGTCTGGCGAAGGACGGTCATGCCGTAAACCGCGCCCGCGAAGACGCAGATCGCCGCCAGGACGATGAGGGCGCGCTTTGCGCTTTCCGGCGGGCGAGCCCAGATGCCCGCGATGGCAGCCGCCACCAGCATCAGGGCGTCGCTGATGAAGAACCCCGGTCCGACGGCGCGCTTGAGCCAAGGGAAGCAAGAGCAGTCTTCGCCGGCCAGTTTCGTATAGTTGACGCCGATGTAGATCATGAAGGCGACCAGCATGACGCCACAGAGCCATGCGCCCCAGCGGCGCCACCGGGGCACCAGGATGAGGACTCCGGCGAACGCTTCGGTGACGCCTGCGAGGAGGGCTGTGGCGAGGGCGAGTTGAGCGGGGATCAGCGCCTGGGCCATGCGTGCGCTGGTTGCGAGGGGATCACTGAGTTTCCAGAAGCCGGCCACAAGGAAAATCGCGGCCGAGATCAATGCGCAGAGCGCGCCGCACCACTGCTTCCACGCGGCCAATTCGAGCGTGGGAGAGGGCGCAACTTCCCCCTGTGCCATACTGTGGTCCATGTTTCCGATTGTAATCCTGCTTCTGGGCCTCGCCGCAGCCCCGCTGCCCGCCCAAATGGCGGACTGGCTGGTGGAAAACGGGGTCATCTACACCGGCAACCCGAAGCTGCCAAAGGCGCGGGCGCTGGCCGTACGGGGCGATCGAATTGTCGCGGTGGGCGACGATCTCTCCGGGCTGGCAGGCCCGCGAACGAGCCGGACGAACCTGCAAGGAGCGGCGGTCTTGCCGGGTTTGATCGACGCCCATGCGCACATGCGGGGATTGGGAGGTTTGCTCGAGTCGCGCGACCTGCGGTTTGTTCCCACCGCCGGGGCGATCGCGGCGTACGTCGCGGAGTTGGCGGCGTCACGCCCGAAGGGCGAGTGGGTCACGGCGCGGAACTGGGATCAGACAAACTGGGGCGGCGCGCTGCCGACGGCGGCGGACCTCGACAAGGCTGCGCCGGATCATCCGGTTTATCTCACGCGAGTCGACGGACATGCGGCTTGGGTCAACTCGGCGGCGCTGCGAGCCGCCGGGTTGACGGCGAAGACCCCTGATCCGCCGGGGGGCAAGATCATCCGCGATGCCCAGGGCAACCCGGCTGGCGTTCTCATCGACCGGGCCATGGGATTGGTGCGGTCGAGGATCCCGCCGGCGTCTTTCGAGCAAATCAAGCGGCAATTGGAACTCGCCGCCAAGGAGTGCGCGCGGCTGGGGTTGACCGGCGTGCACGACGCCGGCGTCTCCAGAGAGGATTTGCGCGCATACCGGGAGCTGATCGCGGAGAACCGCTTTCCTGTCCGGGTCTACGCCATGATCGGCGGGGATGGGGCGCTCTGGAGAGAGTACCTGGCGCGCGGGATTGAGACCGGAGACAAGCTGACCGTGCGGTCGATCAAGCTCTACGCGGACGGGGCGCTCGGTTCGCGCGGCGCCGCCCTCTGGCAGGACTATTCGGACGAGAAGGGGAACACGGGTCTGCTGATGACCACGAAGGAGGCCATCGAGCAGGTGGCCAGGGATGCCGCCGCCAAGGGATTTCAGGTGTGCACGCATGCCATCGGCGACAGGGCGAATCGAATCGTCCTCGACGCATATGCGGCGGCGCTTGGGGGCAGGAACGACAAGCGGTTTCGGGTGGAGCACGCGCAGGTGATTTCCCTGCCCGATTTCAAGCTGTTCGAAGACTACTCCGTGATCGCCTCGATTCAGGCGACGCACGCGACGAGCGACATGCGGTGGATTGCGCAGCGCATCGGGCCTGACCGCGTGGCAGGGGCATACGCCTGGCAGCGGTTTCTGAAGCTCGGAGTCCCGGTCGCCAACGGGAGCGACTTCCCGGTCGAGGAACCGAATCCGATGCTCGGGCTCTACGCTTCCATCACGCGGCAGGACCTGAAGGGTCAACCGCCCGGCGGATGGACGCCGGAGCAGAGGATGTCGCGGGCGGAGGCCCTTCACAGCTTCACGCTGGGCGCGGCCTACGCCGCCTTCGAAGAGAAGACGAAGGGAACGATCGAGCCCGGCAAGCTCGCCGACTTTATCGTTCTGGACCGCGACGTCATGACGGTGGAGGCGTCCCGGATTCCGGCGGCCAAGGTGCGGATGACGGTTCTTGGCGGTAGGATCGTGCATGAGAGCAAATGAAGTTCGGCGCGCTGATCCTGCTCGCACTCGCCTCGGGAACAAGGATGTCGACGCTTGTGGAGGACGTTTACAGCGTCGGCCCGGGGCGTACGCGCTATCTCGACATCGCGATGCCCGCCGAGCCTGTGCGGGTGCTGTGTACGTTTGAAGTGGAATCGCCGGCCGCGGCCCCCATCCGCGCACAGTTGATCGGCGACGACGGCACGATCGTGGCGCAGACGCAGGCGACATCGCACGGCGGATTGTCGAGCCGGCCGCCCCGCGCGGGCCGGTACCGGCTCGTGCTGGACAACCGGTCGAACAAACAGGCCGTAAGGGTGGCGCTTTACGTCCGGCTCGTCTACGGCGAAGGGCCGATGGCGCCCGTCAGCCGGGCCGATCCGAGGAAGGGACAGATCCTCGTGCTCTGTTCGATGGCTTTCTTCGGCGTTCTTGCGCTTTATGCCGGCGCCCGGATCAAGCGCAATCTCGACAGGAAGTCATAGCCGGACAAAGAACCGGGCTCCGCCGCCGTCCGGGGCTGCCGCCCAGAGATCGCCTCCGTGGTCGCGGACGGTCTGCCGGGCTAGAGCGAGACCCAGACCCATTCCCTTGCGCTTTCCGGAAGTGGCGAACGGCTCAAAGAGGCGGGGGAACAGCGCGGGGTCGATGCCTGGTCCGGTATCGGAAACGGTCAGCAGCACGGATCCTTCCTGGACTTCCGTCCGGACGGCGATGCGGCCGCCTGACGGCATCGCTTCGATCGCATTGACGAACAGGTTTTCGAAGACGCGCTCCATCCTCGACCTTTCCATCTGAAAAGCGAGGCCCGCAGGGACATCGACTTCAATCCGCACCTTGTGGCGGTCGGCATCGGACGCGACGACCGAACAAGCCGCCTGAAGAATCTCCAGCAGAGAGCAGGGTTCGGCGGCGCGGCTCCGGCCGCGGGTGATGTCGGAGAGGTCGCTCAACAACTCCTGAACGCGGCGCGAGGACCTGTAGATGTTTGCCGCCAGGCGTTTCACCTGCTGAGGCTGGAGTTCGGCGTCCACCAGCATCTCGGCCCCGCCGTAAATCGCTGCCAGCGGATTCCTGAGGTCGTGAACGATGGAAGTCGAGAGCCGGCTGATCGTGGACAGCCGCTCCTGACGGATGAGTTCCTCCCGCGCGGCGCGGATGGAGTGCCGCATGTGATTGAAGGTGCGGGCGAGCCGGCCGAGTTCGTCGCTTGGCTGGCCGCCGTCCGGCAAGGCGGCGTCGTAATTGCCGCGGGCGATTTCAGCGGCCGCCGCGTCCAGCGCCCGGACGGGTTCCAGAATCCTTCGGGCCAGAACGTACGTCAAGGCGAGACCGGCGAGGACGGCGCACAGCCAAACCGCGATCATTTTTCGCTGGAGGTCATTGATCCGCGCGCGCGCCGAGTCGAAAGACCTCAAAACACGCAACTCGCCGATCGTCCGCCCGCGCAAGTCGAACAGCGGGGTGGTGAATTGCGCGAAGTCCTCCGGGTGCGGCCCATCAAGTGAGGATGCGACCACGCGCCCGTTGGCCCGAAAGACAAAATCGCTGCCGCCCGTCGCCGCCTTCAGTTGGCGGGCGACCCTCTTGTCCACCGGATAGCTGGCAACCAGAACGTTGATGAGCGCCTCGCCGCGGTTTGAGTCGACATAAACCGGCGTCACGACGGTCTGGTAGAGCCTTTCATCTTCCAGGCGGAAGCCCGAGGACTGCATAGGGAACTTCTCGGACGCGGCGCGGACGGTCTCAGTCTGTGGCGATGCGACCGCCGGAGCCTCGGCGCCCAGCGCGGCGAGGACCACGCCTGCGGGGTCCGTCACCAGAAATGAGGCGTCCTGTTCTCCGATGTTCTGCCAGATTTCGCCGGCGGTGTCGCGGATGGTGTTCGTGTCGCCCGTTCCAAAGGCCGCGCGAACGTCAGGCATTCTGCTGAGCAAATGGCTGAGCGCCGCCAGTTTTGAGGCGCGCGCCTGCCACAGCGATTCATACGACCGGAAACTGCCGCGGACCTCCTCTTCAAGCGTCTGCGACGCGGATTGAACGAATTGACGCTGAACGATCCACCCAGTGACGGCAAACAGCGCCGTCAAGGCGATCGAGGTGGACAGCAGGATCTTCCAGAGCAGCGACAGCGAGGCGATGCAACGGAAGAACATCATTTCACTTTACTTTCTGACCGACGGATAGAACCCCTCGTCGGAGGGAGGCGGCGGGTATTCGTGGCCGTACTTGTTCTTGTGGGGCACGGAGAGGTAGCCGCTTTCAGAGATCGTGATCGCCGGCAATCTCTCCGCGGCATGAGTGATGGAGACTTCTGCCGCCAGCCGGTCGAGGGTGGCTTTGGTTGCGCGCTCGTGAAAGAGTCTCAGGCGGTAGAGGCCGGCAGGCAGTCCATTGATGCTATAGCTGCCATCCTTGGCGGTGACCGCATACCAGGGAGCCGGGACAACGACAATCACAGCGCTCATCGTCGCGTGGATGTTGCAGAAAATCCGCACAACGCCGGGGCGGGTGAAGCGAACGCTGCGGGTGGAACCGGGCGGATAGAGCCCGATGTCAAAGATCTGTCCGTCGTAGTTCGAGAAGGCGTTGTGGAAGATGGGGTCGTAGTTTGGGAAATCGACGGTGGCGCCGGCCGTGACAGCGAGGATATGTGGGATGAACGTCTTGTCCTTCTGGATCATCTTCGCCCGGGCGGGCTTGAGCTCCGGAGCCGGCGCGCCGAGCGGTTCGAGCCACAGCACGACCCCGGAGTAGTCCAATCTCTTCCGGACGTTGGGATCCTTCGAGTCGCGGAGTTGGACGCGGCCGGAGAGAGTCGCGCCGTACATCGCGAGAATGGCCAGGCTAGAACATGTAAGCAATCGCCAGATCATAGTGAGGGACCAGCCGGATTCCGGAACCGAGATAGTTTGTGCGCACCTGCGAAGCCTCAACAGCCGCCACGACGTTGCTTCCGAAGCGATACATGAAGTTGCCCGCATAGGCGCGGTTCCGGTTGATCGCTCCCAGAAGCAGGTCGGAGGCGCGGTTCGATTGCTGACCGCCGTAGAAATTGAACCAGGCGCGCTGGTTGAGACGCCAGGTCAATTGCGCCCACCCGCCCCGCGCACGGACAGTCCGCTCGCTGCCGTCCGGGAAGAAACTGAGACTCGGTCTTATCCCCCCGACCGTGCCGACATTCTCGCCGGCGAACCACTGCCCGGTGAGGTCCAGTCTCCTGACTGGCCGGAAAAGCCAGTCGACGGCATAGATGCGCGAAGGAAGCGAGTCGTCCTCGACCTTGGAGTTGGAGACATGGAAACCGGGAGCGATCTCGATTCTTCCGCCATTGCTGAAGTCCTTCCAGAACTCGAAGCGGCCCTGAAGCCCGGGGCGCGATCGATGAAACGTGCTGAGGTACTCGGCGGGAACGCCCACGGTTGATTCGCTGGTCTGATAGACGCCGGCTTGCGCGCGAAGCCCGGCGGTGTCGCCAAACAGGAAGCGCTGCTCGAAGCGGATCTGCGGCTGCCAGAGCCAGAGATTGCCTGCGGCTGTCAGCGGAGAGATGCCGACTTGCGCAAGGGAGGCGGGCTCGCGCGGCGCCATGATCGGCTTGTCGTGCGCAAAAGAGATCGTGGTGCGGCGCCAATCGAGGTCGATTGTCGCCACGCGCACGCGCATGAGTTGGTTCAGCGAAGTCCCGGTCCCCGCGAAAAAGTCCATATAGAGGGATCCGTTCACCTGCCCTCCGGCGAAGATCGATGGGCCTTGGAACTTCAGGCCGAGAGTGCTTTGACGGAAACTGCCGCCGAACGATGGCGTCCCCGCGGTGAGAGCGGCGGCCACCGGATTCAACTGATCGCCGCTGTAGCTGCCGTTCCAAAAGGTGTTGAAAAGGAGCGTTCCAGTGAGCTGTACCGGGAACTTGTGATCGGCGGCGACCTTGGTTTGCGCCAGGTCCTCAAT
>JACADU010000503.1 GCA_013388415.1 Bryobacteraceae bacterium | reverse complement strand
TCGGCGTGCGTCGTGATGGACGCGAAGCTCGCGCAGAAGCGCGGCCTCGCGCCGCTCGGCATCTTCCGCGGGTTCGCGGTCGCCGGGTGTGACCCCAAGGAGATGGGCATCGGCCCGGTGTTCGCGATCCCGAAGCTGCTCGAGAAGGCCGGCAAGAAGATGGGCGACATCGATCTCTGGGAGCTGAACGAGGCGTTCGCGGTGCAGGTGATCTACTGCCGCGACAAGCTCGGCATCCCCAACGACCGCCTCAACGTGAACGGCGGCGCGATCGCGGTCGGCCATCCGTACGGCATGACCGGCAGCCGGCTCGTCGGCCACGCGCTGATCGAGGGCAAGCGCCGTGGCGCCAAGCACGTCGTGGTCACGATGTGCATCGGCGGCGGGATGGGCGCGGCGGGCCTTTTCGAAGTGGCCTGACCAAACCCGCGCCGGGTCGCCTGTACCCGAGTCGCCCGGGCTACCTCACGGCGTAGAAGTCGAGGATCACCCGCTCCCGCGTGCGCACCGCGCTGCACACAACGACCGTCCGGTTGAGCCACCCGAGCTCGGGCGCCGCTGTCTCGAACATCGGGGCGGCGCGGAAATAGTAGAGCGCCGGGTCCACCTCCTCGCCGCGCGCGATGCGCATCAGCAGGTCGGGCGGGCCGTGCCGGTAACCGAAGTTGCGCACGTAGACGAGCGACCGGTCCTCCGCCTCGATCGTGTAGCGCGCCTCGAGCACCGCGGTGCCGTCGTCGCGGATGATCTGCCAGTCGGCGCCACCGGGCAGGATGCGGCCCGCGAGCCGCGGCCCGCTCACCTCGCCCCCGACGATGTCCACGATGCGCCGCTCGCCGAGCGGCGTGCGCCCGAGCGAGCGCGGCGCGCCCACCGCGACGCGCGCGCGGAAAGCGAGTTCGAGCTGCGGCTTGGGGGGATCGAAAGCCACGGCGCGCCTCCCCGCGCGACGTACGGGAGGGCAGCTTAGCGCGCCCGGGCGCGTGCGACAATCGGTCGCGCGGAAAGGAGCGAAGCCATGAGCGCACGCAGACTCCTCGATCTCGGCGGCCGGATCGCGCTCGTCACCGGCGGCTCGCGCGGGCTTGGGCTGCAGGTTGCCACCGCGTTGGGGGAGATGGGCGCGAAGATCGCGATCACCGCGCGCAAGGCGGACGAGCTCGAGGCCGCCCGCGCCGCGCTTGCGCGCGAAGGCGTCGAGGCTCTGCCGGTGGCCTGCGACCTGTCCAGAACCGAAGCGATCGAGCCGATGGTCGACGCGGTGCTGGCGAAGTACGGCCAGATCGACATCCTCGTCAACAACGCCGGCGCGACCTGGGGCGCACCCGCCGAAGACCATCCGCTCGAGGCGTGGCAGAAGCTCGTGGACCTGAACCTCACCGCGGCGTTCCTCGCCTGCCAAACGGTGGGCAGGAAGTCGATGATCCCGCGCCGCTATGGCCGCATCGTCAACATGGCCTCGATCGCGGGCCTGCGCGGAAACCTCCCCGACAAGCTGCGCACGATCGCCTACAACACGACCAAGGGCGGGCTCGTCAACTTCACCCGCGCGCTCGCCGCCGAGTGGGGCCAGTACGGCATCACGGTGAATGCGATCGCGCCGGGGTTCTTTCCGTCGAAGATGACGCGCGGCTCGCTCGCGCGCATCGCCGACCAGGTGATCGCGGCCACGCCGCTGCGCCGCCTCGGCGGCGACGAGGACCTGAAGGGCCTCGCGGTGCTGCTCGCGTCGGATGCGTCGCAGCACATCACCGGCCAGATCGTCGCGGTCGACGGCGGGGCGAGCGTCGTCTAGCCCGCCGGAGGCACGGCGCTTGCTTCACCAGCGGCAGCGTGTTCGCGCTTGTCGACAACTGTCGCGGCGCCCTGCTATAACCCGGTACATGTCGAACCTCGCCCCCGCTTCGAATCGATGACCACGCAATCGCCCTCGCGCCTGCGCATCCCCTTCGTCGAGCACCTCGGCATCCGCCTCACCGAGCAATCGAAGGAGCGCGCGTCGATCGTGCTCGACAAGCGCCAGGAGCTCCTCAACAGCTGGGGCGCGACGCACGGCGGCGTGGTGATGACGATGCTCGACTACGTGATGAGCGCCGCGGTGCGCGGCCACTACGGCGTCGACGGCGGCGTGCTCACCGTCGACATGAGCGGCGGATTCATGAACGCCGGCTACTCGAGCCACATCCACGCCGAAGGGCGGGTACTCCACGGCGGCCAGTCCACCGCGTTCTGCGAGGCCGAGGCCCGGGACGAGGCCGGCAAGCTCCTCGCCAAGGCGATCGGCACGTTCAAGCTCCTGAGCGAGAGGAAGTAGCGCCCCTCACTCCGGCAGTGGCGGCCCGAGCCGCAGCTCCTTGCCGCCGATGAGCAGGCGGTTCCAGGTCGGCGTGATCACGATCTCGTTCAGGCACACGTGCGGCGGTGTCTCCGCCACGAACCGGATCGTGCGCCCGAGGTCCTCCGCCTTCAGCATCCGGTCGATGTCCTCCTGCGACGGCGGCACCGGTCGCGTCTTGAGGATCGGGGTCGCCACCTCGCCCGGATAGATCACGCACCCGCGGATCCCATGCATCCCCTCCTCCATGTTGAGGTGGTGCGTCATCACCGCCATCGCGTGCTTGCTCGCCCCGTACGCCGCCCCGCCGAGATAGCCGACCCAGCGCCCGAGCCACGACGAAATGTTGATCACGAGCCCGCCCTTCTGCGCGCGCATGACGGGCAGCACGGCGGTCATGCAGTAGAGCGCGCCGTTCAGGTTGATCGAGATCACCTTGTCCCAGTCCTCCGCCACGAGGTCCTTGTAGAAGCGCTTCGGCACGTTCAGCCCGGCGCTGTTCACCAGGATGTCACAGCGGCCATGGCGATCGAGCAGCTCCCTCGCCGCGTGCGCGACCTGCTTGCGGTCGGCGACGTCGAGCGGCAGCTTCTCGACTTCGCCGCCGGCGTCCATCACGAGCCTGCGCGTCTCCTCGAGCATCTCGGCGCGCCGGCCCGAGATGACGACGCGCGCGCCCGCCTTGGCGAGCTCGATCGCGCCCGCCTGACCGATGCCGCTGCCCGCGCCGGTGAGCCAGGCGACCTTGCCCTTGAGGTTACCCATCCCCGCCCCCTTATCGCCGCTGATACTGGAGCGACCCGAACATCACCTCGCGCTGCTCCGCCGTGAGCGGGGTCGTGCGCCGCCGCTCGGCGAGCACGGCGAGGCCGCGCTTCACCGCCGGTCGCTCGTTGATCCTGTCGAACCAGCGCTTCACGTTCGGGTACTCGTCCATCACCACGCCCTGGCGCTCGTAGGAGCGGAGCCACGGCATGATCGCCATGTCGGCGATCGTGTACTCGCCGCACGCGACCCACTCGCTCGCCGCCAGCCGCTTGTCGAGCACGCCGTAGAGGCGGTTTGCCTCCCTGGCGTAGCGGTTCATCGCGTACTGGATCTTCTCGGGCGCGTAATGGAGGAAGTGGTGCGCCTGGCCGAGCATCGGGCCGATGTGGCCCATCTGGAACATCGTCCACTGCATCACCGACCACCGGTCGCCGATGTCCTCCGGCAGGAACCTGCCGGTCTTGGACGCGAGGTAGAACAGGATCGCGCCCGACTCGAACATCGACATCGGCTCGCCGCCGGGGCCGTCGGAGTCGACGATCGCCGGGATCTTGTTGTTCGGGCTGATCGCGAGGAACTCGGGCTTGAACTGGTCGCCGGCCTGGATGTCCACCGCGTGCACGGTGTACGGC
>JACADU010000286.1 GCA_013388415.1 Bryobacteraceae bacterium | reverse complement strand
GCGGGCCGGGTGGAGGCGCTCCGGCAGGGCTGAAAACGGTCACGGCGACCAAGGGCAAGCTGGAGCGTACGATCCGGCTGACCGGTGTCACGGTGCCTGAAAAATACGCGTCACTGCTCGTTCCGCAACTCAGAGGCGGCCGGGGCGGCGCGACCACGGTGACGGTGTCGGGCGGAGGCGGCCGGATGACGGTGACTGTGAGTTCATCGGGCGGCGGTGGCGGCGGAGGAAACCGGGGAGGATCGTCCGGAGGGCAGGGCGGCGGCGGATCGCCGTCATCTTCGAGTTCCTCCGGCAGCAGCGCATCGTCGGCGACAGCGGGCCTGAGCATGAGTTCCTCGGACAGTTCGGCGTCTGGAAGTTCGGCATCTTCCGGAGCCTCCGGGTCCTCGGGGTCGAGCTTGGGCTTCAGGGCCTCTTCGAACCGGTTCGGCGGAGGGAGCACATCCTCTTCGAGCAGCGCGCGCACGTCGAGCAGTTCGGTTTCGAGTTCGTCTTCCTCGCGGTCATCGGGCGGATCGGCGGCGGCTGCGGCAGCCTCGATGGGGCAAGGCGGTTTTGGCGGGCCGGAGGCGGGTTCAATGAGCGGCGGCGCGAGCGACTTCATGCAGGTGCTGCAAACGGTCGCGCCGGCGGGCAAGCAGGTGACGAAAGGGCAAGTGGTCGCCGAATTCGACCGGCAATATCAGCTTCTCCGGCTGGACGATTACCGTTCGAGCGTCGAGCAGAACGAGCGTTCCTACAAGAGCCTGGACGCGAACCTGGAAGTCCAGAGGAAGGCGCACGATTTGTCGATTTATCAGGCGAAAGCGGCGGTGGAAAAAGCCAGGCTCGACGTGAAGACGATTCCGGTGCGGTCTCAGATCGAATCCGAGGTCCTGAAGCTCCAGTTGGAAGAGGCCGAGGCGAGACTGAAGCAGTTGGAGAAGGAGGTTCCTCACCAGCGCGAGACCGAGCGGACGCAGAGGCGGATTGCGGACCTCCAGATGGCGCAATCGAGGAGCGAGTTGAAGCGCGCCGAGCAGAACGTCAACAGGATGCTGGTGACCGCCCCCATGGATGGACTGCTGGTGATGGAGACGACGCGGCGGGGGTCGGAGTTCGCGCAGATCCAGCAGGGCGACCAGTTGTTCCCGGGGCAGATGTTCGCGAGGATAGTGGACACAAGCTCGATGCTGGTTTCGGCGAGGGTGAACCAGACCGATGTCGAAAGTCTGAGAATCAACGCCAAGGCGACGCTCCATTTTGACGCCTACCCGGATCTGACGCTTCCCGCGCATGTGGTTTCGATCGGCGCCATCGCGAACACCGGCGGCTTCCGCGCCAATTTTGTGAAGGAGATCCCGGTGTACCTGAAGCTCGACCGGGTGGACCCGAGAGTGATTCCCGACCTGACGGTGAGCGTGGACGTGATTGTGGAGTCGAGCGACGAGGACAGTGTCGTGATTCCGCTGGAGTCGGTGTTCGCCGATGGCCAGGGCAGGAAGTTCGTTTACGTGAAGACCGGCGGCGGTTTCGAGAAGCGGGAGGTTGAGCTCGGCGTTCGGAACCACGTCAGGACAACGGTGAAATCAGGCCTGAACGCAGGAGAAGTGGTTGCGGCCGAGCCTCCGGCGCAACCTCCGCCGCCGAAGGGGACGGCTCGAAGGAGAGACGCCGGGGACGAAGGAGTGTTCAATGTCTAAGGATGTGAAGCAGGGCAAGCGGCTGGGGCAGACGAACGGCCAAGGCCGCGTTATCGGGTGGGTCGTTCTGTTGCTGACGCTTGCCGGCGGCGGTTATGCGGCATACAGGTACACGGCTGCCAAGCCGGTGGAAGTTGCGACCGTGGGAGTCCGGCGCGGCGAATTCACAATCACGGTGCGGGCGCGCGGCGAATTGAAGTCCATCAATTCGACGGTTCTGACGGCGCCGCAGGTTCCGGATCCGAAGATCACGAAGCTGGCGGAATCGGGCAAGCCGGTCCGCAAGGGCGATATCGTCGTCGAGTTCGACGCGGCGCAGTTGGAGAACTTCTATCTGGACCGCGCGACAAGCGTGCGCACGGTGGACAGCGAGATCGTGCAGACGAAGGCGAGCCACAAGATCGTCGACGAGCAGGACGCGATGAGCCTGATGACTTCCGAGTATGACGTGCAGCGGTCCGAGCTGGAAGCTTCGAAGGCGGAGATTCTGTCCGAGATTGAAGGCGCGAAGAACCGCATCAATGTGGGCATTGCGGAAGGTTCGCTGGGGCAGGTGAAGACCTCGATCAAAGCCCACAAGGTGACGCAGGAAGCCGATCTCGAGCGGCTGGACATGCGGAAGAACAAGACCGTGCGGGACATCGAGAGGATCAAGGGTTACCTGTCGAGGATGGTGATCCGGGCGCCGATCGACGGCGTGGTGAACATCCTGCCGAATTTCCGGGCGCAGGGTTCCTGGGGTTCAACGCCGCCTCCGTTCAAGGAGGGCGACCGGGCGTGGACGGGCGCGGCGATCGCCGAGATTCCGGATCTATCCTCGATGAGAATCGACCTGAAGCTGGAGGAAGTGGACCGGGGCAAGATCGTGCTGGGGCAGAGCGTGAAGGTGAAGGTGGATGCGATCCAGGACAAGGAGTTTGACGCGACGCTGGACTGGCTGAGCCCGATCGCGCAGCTTCAATTCCGCGGTTATGGTTCGTCGAACGAGAAGACGTTTCCGGCGCGGGCGACATTGAAGAGCGTCGATCCGCGGCTGCGTCCGGGCATGAGCGCGACGGGAACCGTGTTGATCGAGTCGCAGCCGAATTCGCTGCTGATTCCGTCGAAGGCGAGCTTCCTGCAAAACGGCAAGCCGCATGTGTGGGTTCAGAAGGGGCAGGGTTTTGAAGCCCGCCCGATCGAGGTGGGCAAGCGGAACGAGACGGACATCATCGTCCTGAAGGGATTGCGCGAGAACGAGCGAATCGCGCTGGAGAATCCGGCCGAAGCGGCAAAACGCGCCCGCAAGCTGTAATCAACGGGAACTGAGAGCAATGAACAAACTGGTTTCGCGCCTTCTTCTTGTCGTCGTCCTTGCCGGCGCCGGCTACGGCATTTTCCGCTTTTTCCAAAACGTGCAGAGCAAGCAGACTGTAATTCCGGTCACGAAGGTGAGGCGCGGAGACGTCGTCGTGCGCAGTTTCACGCGCGGCGAGCTGCGCGCGGTGCGGACGGCGACGTTGACGGCGCCCAACCTGATGGGGACCGTTCAGGTGACGAAGCTCGCGCCGCTCGGCGCGCTGGCGAGGGAGAAAGATCTCATCGTTGAATTCGACGACGCCGAAGTGGAGGCGCGGCTCGAGCAGCGGCAATTGGAGCTCGAGCAGGTGGACGAGCAGATCAAGCAGAAGCAGGCGGAGCTGGCGATCCGCAACAATCAGGACGAGGTGGAACTGCTGCGGGCTCGGTATTCAGTACGCAGAGCCGAGCTCGAAGTGAAGCGCAATGAACTGCTGTCGACCATCGATCAGAAGAAGAACCTGTTGAACCTCGAGGAAGCGAGGCGGCGGCTGAAGCAGTTGGAAAGCGACGTGAAGAGCCGCCGGGAGCAGGCGCAGGCTGAGCTGAATGTGTTGAGGGAGCGGCGCAACCGGAACCTGCTGGACATCAACCGCGAAAAGATGCGTCTGATGCAGGTGAAGTTGCTGTCTCCGATCAGCGGGCTGGTGGCGATCAAGCAAAACCGGAGCGGGTTCTCGGGCATGTTCGGCACGACGGTGCCGGACATTCGCGAGGGCGACCAGGTTTCTCCCGGCATTCCGGTGGCAGACATTCTCGACCTTTCGGAGCTCGAGGTGGTGGCGAGAGTCGGCGAGCTGGACCGGGCGAATCTGAGGGATGGCCAGGAGGTGATGATCCGGCTGGACGCACTGGCGGGCCACACGTTCAAAGGGGCGATCAAGTCGATGTCGGGCACGGCGAGCGCGAACGTGTTCTCTTCGGATCCCGGCAAGAAGTTTGACGTGCTGTTTTCGATCGACATGCCGCAGTTGCTGACGGCGCTGGGAGCGTCGAAGGAGCAGATTGCACGGATCATGGCGACGGCGGAGGAGAACCGGAAGAAGCCCATCGCCACTTCGACGGCTTCCATGTTTGCCGGCGGACTGCCCGGCTTCGGCGGCGGCATGCCTGAGGGCATGGCTGGCGGGCAGATGGGCGGCGGCCAGATGATGGTCATGCAGGGTGGAGAGGGCGGCATGATGCCTGGCGGTCAAGGCGGCCAGAGCGAAGGAGGCGGCCAGCGCCGCGCGATGTTCATGATGGGCGGCGGACAGGGGGGCGTACAACTCGGGGGTCAGCAGTTGACCCCGGAGCAACAGAAGCAGATGCAGGCGATCATGCAGAAGGTGACCGGCGGGAAGAGCTTGCAGGAGATGACTCCAGAAGAGCGCCAGGCGGCGTTTGCCAAGCTGCGTGAAGAAGCGCAGAAGGCCGGAATCCAGATGCGACAGCGGCGCCGGGAAGGCGGCGGCGAAGGGCAGCAGGGCGGCCAACCGGGCGGGGCGCAGCAAGCAGGAGCGCGCATGCCCGTTCTTGGTCCTCAGGGCCCGGGCGCCACGGGCGGCGAGGCCGGCGCTGGCGGCAGGGCCAGAGGCGAAGGCCGCGGCAACGGCGGCGGCGGCGTTTCTGCCGGCATGATGGGCATGGGAATGGGCGGCGCGAGCCAGTTCTCCGCGAAGGACTTGGAGAACGCGAAGCTGCCTCCGCCACCCGAGGAATCGAATGCCATGGATGTCCTGCTGCGGCCGGGATTGCTGGCCGATGTCGAGATCATCGTGGAGAAAGTTCCCAACGCGATCTACATTCCAAACCAGAGCCTTTTCGAGAAGGACGGCAAGCCGGTCGTTTACGTGAAGCGAGGGGAGAGGTTCGAGCCCCAGGTTGTTCAGATCGCCAAGCGGAGCGAAGCGCTGACGATCATCTCGAGCGGCATCAACCCGGGAGACACGATTGCTCTGGCCGATCCATTTGAGAAGCCGGGCGAGAAGAAGAAGAAGAGCGAGGAGAAGAAGGGCTCCGGCGGGCCGATGGGAGCGATGCCGGTCTCCAAGGGAGGTCAGCAGTAACCGATGACCGGTCTGATCCAGGCGTATATCCCCGAAATCTACATGGGGCTTTCGAGCCTCCTGGTGCACAAGCTGAGAACGCTGCTGACCATGCTGGGCATGATCTTCGGCGTGGGCGCGGTGGTGGCGATGCTTGCCATCACAGCCGGCGTCGAGAAGGAGATGCTGAGCTATATCGATCTGCTTGGCGTGAACAACATCATCATCGAGGCGAAGGAGGCGGTGGACCGCAACGAGCTTCAGGCAAGGCGCCAGGTGAGCCCGGGCCTGACATTCAGAGACTACCGCGCGATCCGTGAGAACGTGCAGGGGATCGAACTCGCGACGCCGCGCAAGCGGTTCAAGCCGATGAAGGTATTGCCGAAAACGACCGCGGAACCACCGGTGTTGATCGGCGTGGAGCCCTCGTACAAGGACATCCAGAGCCTGCGGATCGTGGAAGGGCGGTTTTTCACTGCGGAGGAAGACTCGCAGTCGGCGCCGGTCTGCGTGCTGGGCGAGTCGGCGAAAGTGAACCTGCTCGGATATGAGCCGGCGGTCGGGAAGTTTGTGAAGATCAACGACACGTGGCTTCAGGTGATTGGGGTGATGGCGCAGCAGGCGGGCGCGGACACCGACGTCGAGGGCGTCGAGATCATCTCCCGGAACAACCTCGTTGTCGCGCCGCTGAACACGGTGATGCGGCGTTTCGAGGACGGCAACAGCTACCTGAAGGACGAGATCGACGGGGTGTACATCCGCGTTCAGCCCGGAACGGACTCCATCGAGACATCCGCGGTCATCAACGCGATTCTGGCGGCGACACATAAGGACGCAGGGGATTACACGGTCACGGTGCCGGCGGGTCTGCTGGAGCAGAAGAAGCGGACCAGCGACATCTTCAAGATCGTCATGATCTGCATCGCGGGCATCAGTCTCCTGGTGGGCGGCATCGGAATCATGAACATCATGCTGGCGACCGTGCTCGAGCGGACGCGCGAGATCGGGATCCGGCGGGCGATCGGGGCGCGCCAGAAGGATATTGTCAGGCAGTTTCTCACCGAGGCCGTGATGATTTCGATTCTCGGCGGACTGGTGGGGATCGCGTTCGGGATGACCTTGTCACAGGTGATCGCCGCCGCGGCCGGATGGTCGACGGTGGTGACGTTCTCTTCGATCGCGGTCGCGTTCGGGGTATCTGTCGGCATCGGCCTGCTGTTCGGCATTTACCCTGCGGTTCAAGCCGCTCGCCTCGACCCCATCGAGGCGATTCGATATGAGTAATTTCGCCTTATTCCGGAAGTAAAGATGAAGATGCGCTTTCTTGCGACTTTTCTGGCCGCGGCTCTCATTGTGCCCGCGCAACAAGTTCAGCCGGGGACGCCGGCGCCGAAGCCCGAGGGGGCGACTGTGAAATTGGGCGAAGGGGCGAGTTCCCGGATCGACGGCCCACTCGGCGACGTGCATGCGCCGTGGGCGATGACGGGATCGTGGTTCCGAACCTACTTTGGCGCGACCGACACCCGCGTCGTGCTCGAGGGGCCGGTCCGTCTTAAGGACTACGTTGTCGATGGAAAGCTGACGCTGAGTTTGAGGGCGTACCTGGATCTGGTGGTGGCCAACAACACGGATCTCGCGATCCAGAAGCTCACGCTGGAGGTTCCCAAGAACGCGATTCAGCGGGCATTCGGCGTGTTCGACCCGACGCTGACGTCCAACTTCAGCGCCACGCGGGCGACCACTCCGACGACCAACCAGTTGCAGGGCGCGCTGGTGCTCTCCACGCTCAACCAGCCTTTCAACGCGCGATATCAGCAGTTGTTGCCGACATCGACCACGGTGTTCTCGCAGCTTAACTGGAGCAAGAACTCCACCAACGACACTTTCCAATTGTTCAACCCCGCCTATACGAACACGTGGCAGATGGGCTTCATCCAGCCGTTGCTCCGAAACCGCGGAAAATACATCACGAAGCTTCCCATCACCATCGCCCGGGCGCAGTTGAACCAGCAGACATTCAACACCGTCGATCAGATCCAACGGCTGATTCTTACGGCCGAGAACGCCTATTGGGACGTGGTCAGCGCGCGCGAGAGGTTGAAGGTTCAGGAGCAGGCTTTGGCGCTGGCCGATGCGGCGCTGAAGCGCGCGCAACGCGAGTTGGAATTGGGCGCCACCAGCCCGCTCGAAATCTTCCAGCCGCAGCAGAACTACGCGACCGCGGAGATCGCTCTCACGCAGGTGAAGTACCAGCTCTCGATCGCCGAGGATTCGTTGAGGCGGCAGATCGGCGCCGATCTGGACCCGGAGGTCCGGAAGCTGCCGATCGTGCTGACCGAAGAAGTAAAGCCGGAGATCGAGGAAGCCACGCCCGATACCGAGACCGCGATTCAGACCGCGATGACGAACCGGCCGGATCTGAAGGCGGCGAGGACGGCGCTGGATATCAACGACCTTCAGATCCAGAATGCGCTGAATGCCGTGAAACCGCTGCTCAATCTCCAGGGGTCGTATCAAACATACGGCCGGGGCGGCCCGGGCTACGTCAGGCAAGTGACTCCGCCGCTCTTTGTTCCTGGAGGCCCGGGAGACGCCTGGGGGCAACTGTTCGGATTCGACTACAACACGTTTGCATTCTCACTGAACCTGAACCTGCCGCTGCGCGACCGCGCGGGGGCGGCGAACCTCGCCGACGCGACCGTGAACAAGCGGTTGAACGCCTTGCGGGAGCGTTCTTTGGAACAGCAGATCCGGAACGAGGTTCTGACGGCGATCAACCAGGTGGAGAATTCCAAGGCCAGCGTGCGGCTGGCGCAGGTGGCGCTCGACTACGCGCAGAAGCGCGCCGACGCCGACCAGAAGCGCTACGACCTGGGCGTCATCAACATCTTTTTCCTGCTGTCGGCGCAGAACGACCTGACGACGGCGCAGTCGAACCTGGTGAACCAGACGGTGCAATACCGGCGGAACGCGCTGACATTGCAGCAGAGGCTTGGCACGCTGCTACAGTCGCGCGGCATCGTCATTCAATAGCCTGTCCGATCGCCTATCATGAGCTAAGAAGGCGCGGGGCCTCGCTCCTCGCGCCTTTCCCTCTTTCATGGGCAGAATCCGCGTTCTTTCCGATCAGATCGCGAACAAGATCGCCGCCGGCGAAGTGGTGGAGCGCCCCGCAAGCGTCGTGAAGGAGCTGCTCGAGAACTCGCTGGACGCGCAGGCGAGTGAGATTCGGGTGGAATGCGACGGAGGCGGGCGGCGGCTCATCCGGGTGGCGGACAACGGCGCCGGGATGCTGCGCGACGACGCGCTGCTCGCCTTCGAGAGGCATGCGACCTCGAAGCTTGCGAGCGTGGACGAGCTCGAGGCGATCGCGACGCTGGGATTCCGGGGCGAAGCGCTGCCGTCGATCGCCAGCGTTTCACGGCTGGTGCTCGAGACGCGCAGCGAGGAGGAGCCGACAGGGACCCGGGTGGAGATCGCGGGGGGCAAGATCCTCTCCTGCCAGGAACTGGCGATGGCGCGGGGCACGGCCATCGCAGTGCGCGACCTGTTTTTCAACGTGCCGGCGCGGAAGAAGTTCCTGCGCAGCGAGCAGACGGAACTGACGCACATCGCACAGCTTGTGACGCACTACTCGCTGGCATGGCCCGGCTACAGCTTTTCGCTGCATCACGCGGGCAAGGAGTTGCTCTCGGTGACGCCGGTGGAGACGTTGCGGGAGCGCGTGTTTCAGGTCTTCGGGCAGTCAACGCTGGATGAGTTGATCGAGCTCGGGGAGCGCGCGGCGGGCGGCTTCCGGCTCTCCGGGTTCATTTCGCGGCCGCAGGTGCAGAAGTCCAATCGAAACTCGATCTATCTCTTCGTGAACCGGCGGCTGATCCGGGACCGGCTGCTGCTGCACGCGATTTCGGCCGCGTATCACAACCTGATGCCGCCGGCGAGCTACCCGTTCGCGCTGCTGTTTGTGGATTGCGAGCCGGGCGAAGTGGACGTGAATGTGCATCCTTCGAAAACGGAGGTGCGATTCCGGCAAGGGAGCCTGGCGCACGATTTCGTGCGTGATACGATGCGCGAGGCGCTGATGGCGTCGCGGCCGGTGGCGAACGCGCCTTCGGCGTCGCCGGTTTCGGGGTTTCCGCCCGGACCCGCCGGGCAGATGGCGGCGAGGCTGCCTTACTCCGAGTTCACACAGGCGATCGAGAATTTTCGCTTCGACGAGGCGAGCAACGTGCTGCCCGAGGGGAACGCGCCGCCGGAGCGCCTGCCTGAATACACGCTGAAGCCGGAGATGCCGCCTCCGGCGCGGTTCGACTTCGGCGCGGCGCCGCCGATCGCGGTAGGGTTTCCCGAGCCGGCGCCGGAGCCGCTGAGGCTGCGCGTGCCGGACACGCATGCCAAGCTGCCGGAGGGCGTGACGCTCGACCCGCCTCAGACGATGGCGCAACTGGCCGGTCTCCGCGTGCTCGGTCAGATCTACGAGAGCTTCATCCTGGCCGCGGGACCGGACGGGCTTTGGATTGTCGATCAGCACGTGGCGCATGAGCGGATTCTGTTTGAGAAGTTTCTGGCGCAGCAAGCCGCGGGGCGTGTGGAGCAGCAGCGGCTGCTGCTGCCGCTCGTGCTGCAATTGACGGCTCCGCAGGAAGTCGAGTATCAGCGGATTGCCGATGACCTGGCGCGCGCCGGTTTCGAGACCGAGCCATTTGGCCAGCGGACGATCGCCATCAAGGCCGCGCCCGCCGACCTTTCACCCGGCGAGATTGAACGCGTGGTCTACGAGATTCTCGAGATCGCGGAGCATGAGATGCGGCGCGTGAGCGTTGACGATTTCCGCCGGGGCATCGCCGCGTCGCTGGCGTGCAGGGCGGCGATCAAGATCAACATGCCGCTGGATCAACGCAAGATGGAGTGGCTGTTGAGCGAGCTGTCGCGGACGCAGTGCCCCATGAGCTGCCCGCACGGGCGGCCGGTGGCGCTGCGGTATACGCCGCGCGATATTCTGCGTGCATTTCACCGCATCTGACCGGCCGGTTTTCCCTGAGGCTAACCTGCCGAGACGGGGTTGCGCAGGATGCCGATGCCGTCGATTTCCACCTCGACGACATCTCCCGGCTTCATCGCTTTGGTCGAGCCGGGTGTGCCGGTGAAAATGACGTCGCCGGGCGTGAGCGTCACGTAGCGTGAGATGAAGCTGACACAGGCTTCGCAATCGAAGAGCAGATCGGAGACGTATTGCTTCTGGACGACGCTGCCGTTGAGGCGGGTCTGAAGGAGAGAGGGTTTCGGATCGAGTCCGGCGGCGATGACGGGACCGAGGGGGCCGAATGTGTTCGCGCCTTTGGCGCGCCACCATTGCATGTCCTTGTCCGCGCCGTTCTGCCAGTCGCGCTCGCTGACGTCGTTGCCGCAGGTGTAGCCGAATATCTGTTTGGGCCCCTTGCCGATGACGATCACGAGTTCGCCCTCGTAGTGCGTGTTCTTCGAATCCGGTGGGATGACGATCGGGTCGCCGGGGTTCTGGAGGCAGGTGATGGGCTTGTAGAAGATCTCGGGGCGCTTGGGCGCGGGCTGATTGCCGATGTGTGACTTGTAGTTGAGGCCCACGGCGAGGACTTTGGGCGGCTGGCAGGGATAGAGCAGCTTTACTGAAGAGGCTGCAACCGGCTTGCCGGCGGGTTTGGGGTTGGCGAAGATGCTGCCCTGAAGCGGCTGGATGCGGTCGCCCTCGAGGCGTCCATAGGAGACCGCCCCGCCAAGGGTGTAGCGGACGTAATGGGTGACGCCGGCTTTGGGCTGAGGGAACTGCGCCGCGGCGGCGGCGAGGAGCTGTCTTCGTGTGATCGGCATGGCTGTTGGTCGATTATACTGCCTTGGCATTGGCGGGGTAGTTGGGGGAGTGCTTGCGCCCCTCGGGGCGCGTTGCGAGCGCGCCGTTCCTGACGTAGAAATCGCCGCGGGGGGCGAGGTGGGCGATTAACCGCTCGCGCCAGGGGCGCAAACGCGCGCTGCTGGTAATTTCGTTCCGCTCGAGCGGATCCGAAGTGAGATCGAAGAGCTGCTCACGGCCGTCGAAGGCGTGGTAGATGTACTTGGTTTTGCCGTCGGTGAGCGCATTCCAGTTGTTTTCGGGCGCATAGCAAATGTCGTGCTCGAGGTCGATGAACTCGCGCCAGGGGCGGCCGTTGGCGGCGTCGCGCAGGCTGCGGCCGTCGATCTGCCGGGGAATGGGCGCTCCCGCGGCGTCGAGGAACGTGGGCAGAATGTCGCGCAACTCGACGGGAGCGCCGCTCACTGTGCCCGGCGGGACGCCGGGACCACGCATGAGCATGGGGACGCGCGCCGAGGGTTCGTAGGCGTAGGACTTGCGCCAAAGGTGATGGTCGCCGGTCATGTCGCCATGGTCGGAGGTGTAGACGATGAGAGTATTGTCGAGCCAGCCGCGCTTTTCGAGCGCCTCGAGAATGCGGCCGATTTGTTCGTCGACGAAACTGACCGAGCCGTAGTAGGCCTGGCGGGCCGTCCGGATTTCGCCGGGCGCGAGCCGGCCGCGCCAGAGGTCGTCGCGGTCCGTGTTCCGGGCTTCATTGCGCGAAGCCCATGCGCCCACGGCGGGGGCAGGGATGTTCGCTGAGCCGTAGGCGTCCATCCAGCGCTGGGGCGGGTCGTAGGGGCTGTGAGGGCGCGCGAAGCTGACTTTCAGAAAGAAGGGCTGCTGGCGTTGCCAAGAGTCGATGAAGTTCACGGCGACGTCGGCGGTCCAACGGGTCGGGTGCAGCCGCTCGGGGAGCACGTAGGCCTTGCCCTTGTAGTCGTTCCAGCCGACGCCGGGGGCGTCGGGATTGAGGTTGGGCGCCTGGCTGTAGAACCAGGCGCGATAATCGCTGCGGAAGTCGATCGACTCGCTGCGGCCGGATTCATCCAGCAGCGCCAGATCGTAGCCATGGTAGTTGCGCTGCGGTGAGTAGTGGAGCTTGCCGGCGGCCATCGTGAAGTAGCCCGCGGCATGCAAGAGGCGCGGCATCTCGACGGGGTAGCGCCCGGCCACGCGCGAGTAGCCGAGCATGCCGTGGTTCCAGGGATTCATGCCTGTCAGGAGGCATGCGCGCGCGGGCGTGCAGGTGGGCGTGGCCGAGTAGGCATGGCGGAAGCGGGCGCCCTCTCTGGCGAGGCGGTCGAGGTTCGGCGTGCGGACGGCGGGAT
>JACADU010000384.1 GCA_013388415.1 Bryobacteraceae bacterium | reverse complement strand
CCAAACGGAGTCTGGAGCATGAAGGGATGGAGGTTTACGGCAGCCCCCGCCCCTCGCAGCACAGGGGGACCTGGAAAGAGCAGTGGAAGTACGTCCGGCAGGCGTTTGGCTACTTATTGTGGCGCGCTGGAATCAATATCTGAACGGCGGCAGGCGAAAATAGGAGCAACCATCGCCCGGCTGGTTCGTATTGGCTGACAGATGGCAACAATGCCCGATTTTACCGAGATCGTCCGGGAGCACAAGGGCATGGTGTACAGCATGGCTTTCCACGCGTTGCAGGACCGGGCAGCGGCCGAGGATTTGACGCAGGACGTCTTTCTGGCCTTGCACCAGAACCTGTCGCGGCTGGAATCCGCGCAGCACATCAAGCCCTGGCTGGCGCGGGTGACCAGCAACCGTGCGATCGATCAGATCCGGAAGCGGAAATACCGCCGCGGCCCGTCGCTCGAACAGGTGCCGGAGCCGCAGGCGAAGCCCGAGCAGCGGGACCTGCTGCTGAGCCGCCAGCTCCGGCAGATGGTGGCGGCTTTGCCGGCGACGGCCAGGATGATGATCATCCTCCGGTTTCAGGAGGAACTGGAACTGGCCGAGATCGCCCGTGTTCTGGAGATTCCGGTGCAGACGGTGAAGAGCCGGCTGCACCGGTCGGTGAATCTGTTGAGAGAGAAAATGCTACGCCGCCAGCCGGCCGTGCAGGAGATGAGACAGCCATGAATGACCTCAGCCAATTCGAAAATCGGTTGCGAGACTCCTTGAGGCGGGTGGAGCCGCCCGCCGGGCTCGAACAGCGGATTCTGGCCCGGGTTGAGGCGAGGCGGAGATTCGCGCGGCGGCGCTGGTTGGCGGCCGCGGCGTCGGTGGTGTTCGTCGTGGGAGGCGGTTTTATCGGCGTGCATTACCGGCAGCGGCAGATCGAGGAACGGCAAGTGGAAGTGGTCCGCCAGCAGTTCTCGCTGGCTCTGCAAATCACCTCGAAGCATCTCTCAAAGGCGGACAGGCAGTTGCGCGCCATCGGAGTCAAGCAGATCGAACTAGTGGAGGTTGAACGGTGATGACACGGTGGCTGATGGCGATGGCGGCGGCGCCGCTGTTCGCGCAAACGATCGATTTCAAGATGCTCGACAAGCTGGGCGAGAAAGCGAGGGAGTCCTCGGTGGTGAATCTCGGTCCGGAGCAACTCGGGATGATTTCGGGATTGACGTCCGGGGAAGGGAAGAACCTCGGAGAAGTGGCCAAGGCGATCCGGTCCATCCAGGTGCGCTCGTACGAATTCGACCAGAGGGGCGAGTACGACATCGGCATTGTGCAGGCCTTTCGGGACAAGGTGAAGGCGACGGGCGAATGGGTGAACATCATCGAGGTGAAGGAGAAGGGCGGATTCACCGACATTTCGATATTGAAGGGGCCCGATGGGAAGAGCAAAGGGTTCCTGATCGTTGCGGCCGAACCGAGGGAGGTCACGGTGGTTCATCTGGACGGGCCGCTGGATCTCTCTTCGCTGGGGAAGCTGGGCGGCGTTCTGGGCATTCCGGAGATTGTCGGATCCGAGAAGAAGAGCGCGGGAACCGGCGCCGCTCCGAAGGCGAAGCAGGAAGACGAAGACGATGATCTCTGAGCCGCGGCGCGCGGCTCAGAGCTTGAACAGTTCGCGCAGGCGGCGGGTCTGAACCCGGCTGACCGGAATCTCGGTGCCCTTCTTGTCGTCCATCCGGAGCTGATAGCTGGACTTGAACCAGGGAATGACCTCGCGGATGCGGTCGATGTTGACGAGGTAGCTGCGGTGAGCGCGCCAGAAGCGGGCGGGATCGAGATTGGATTGCAGCTCTTCGATGGTTTTGTAGTTCACCTGGCCGGTCACGTTTGAGGCGACGACCGTGATGAGGCCATCCTCGATCGTGGCGTAGATGACATCGGAGGAGTCGACGATGAGATGGCGGCCGGCGCTCTTCACGAGCAGGCGGGAGCGGACGGCTTGAGGGTTTGGGGGCGGCGGCGCGGGCTCCATCTGGGCGGGTTCGAGCATCGTCCGGCGGACGCGTTCCACGGTGAGCGCGAGGCGGTCTTTCTCGACGGGTTTCAGCAGGTAGTCGAGCGCTTCGACGCGGAAGGCCTCGAGCGCGTACTGCTCGAACGCGGTGCAGAGGACGAAGGCGGGGAGCGGACCGCCGCCCGCCTTGAGCTTGTTGATGACGCCGAGGCCGTCGAGGCCGGGCATCTGGACATCAAGGAAGACGAGGTCCGGTTCGAGTTCTTCGATGCGTTGGACGGCCTCGGGGCCGTTTTGAGCGCGGCCGACAATTTCGATTTCGGGGTAATCGCCGAGCAGGAATGCGAGTTCGTCGAGCGCGGGAGCCTCGTCGTCGGCGAGAACGGTGGGTATCGCGAGCCCCTGGCGGCCGTTCATACCACGGAGTATAGCAACCGGGGGTGCTTCGACTTCCGAGGCACAGTAAGTTATCCTGATCCTACGCTTGTTCGGCGTTGATTAAGCTGTTACTCGGGCAGGATGATTTGGGTTCGCAGCGGGGGCGTCGATGTGCGGGATCGCCGGATTTGTGGCTGAGGGGATCAATCTCCAGGATGACTCGGTCATCAGGAGAATGATTCACGCCATCCTCCATCGCGGGCCGGATGCGAACGGCGTGTATGTGGACGAGTTTGCGGCGTTGGGCCACGCCAGGCTGAGCATCATCGACTTGGCCGGCGGCGGCCAGCCGATGTGCAACGAGGACGGCAGTCTCTGGATCACGTTCAACGGGGAGATCTTCAACTACCTCGAGCTGCGGATAGACCTGATCGCCCGCGGCCACGTGTTCTCGACGAAATCGGACACGGAAGTCATCCTGCACCTGTTCGAGGAGTATGGCCAGGACTGTGTCTCACGGCTGAACGGGCAATGGGCGTTCGCCATTTGGGACAAGAAGCGCCGCCGGCTGTTCCTTTCCAGGGACCGGTTCGGCGTCCGGCCGCTGTTTTATGCCGAGGCGCAGGGCGCGTTCCTATTCGCCTCCGAGATCAAGGCTCTGTTCACCTGGCCGGGCTTCGAACGAAGATTGGACCTCGAGGCTCTGAATGAGATCTTCACGTTCTGGCACACCCTGCCGCCGCGGACGGCGTTCCAGGGTGTGAAGGAGCTTCCGCCGGGCCACTCAGCGCTGTTGGACGGCGGGCGAATCACTATCAAACGGTATTGGGACCTCGATTACCAGGCGCGCGGATTGCACTCGAACGGCGATTTCAGCGAGGACGACTGTGCCGAGCGGCTGCTGGCCCTGCTTGAAGACGCGACCCGGCTTCGGCTGCGCGCTGACGTTCCGGTCGGCGCCTACCTCAGCGGCGGCATCGACTCGACTCTGATCGCCAGCCTGGTCAAGCGCACAGGCGTCACCAGGCTGAACACCTTTTCTGTCAGGTTCGAGGACTCCGAACTGGATGAGGGCCCCTTTCAGTCGGAGGCGGTCAAGTCGTTAGGGACCGAGCACCGCGAAATCCTCTGCTCGAACCGGCAGATAGGCGAGATCTTTCCGGATGTGATCTGGCATGCGGAGAAGCCCGTCATCCGCACGGCGCCCGCGCCGCTTTATCTGCTCGCAAGACTGGTCCGGCAGAGCGGGTACAAGGTGGTGCTGACAGGGGAAGGCGCCGACGAAGTCCTGGGCGGCTACGACATCTTCAAAGAGGCGAAGGTGCGCGCGTTCTGGGCCTCACAGCCGGACTCAAAGTTGAGGCCGCTCCTGCTGCGCAAGCTCTATCCGTACCAGTCGCGGACACAGATGCAGAGTCCGGCGTACCTATCGGCGTTCTTCCATGCCGGCGAAGCCGACCGGCAAAGCCCGTTCTTTTCCCACCTGCCACGCTGGCGCATGACCTCGCGGCTCAAGTCATTCTTCTCCGACGAAGCGAAGTCGCAGCTGGCGGGTGAGGCGCCCCTGGAGTGGCTGGGCAGCGCATTGCCGGAGAGATTCGCCGGCTGGGATGCGTTCACCAAAGCGCAATACCTGGAAGCCAGTTATCTCCTGCCGGGTTACATCCTGTCCTCGCAGGGGGACCGTGTGGCCATGGCGCATGCGGTGGAGGGCAGGTTTCCGTTCCTCGATTACCGTGTGGCGGCGTTTGCGTGCAAGCTGCCATCCCGGTTGCTGATGAAGGTTCTCAAAGAGAAGTACCTGCTGAAGCGCAGCGCGCGGAACCTGGTTCCACGCGCTGTGCTCGAGCGGCACAAACAACCTTATCGCGCGCCCGACGCACGCAGTTTCTTTTGCGCCGGAGCCGCGGACTACGTAAGTGAGCTCCTTTCGCAGGGACGCATCCGGGAAGACGGCGTCTTCCATCCCGGCGCGGTTGAGAGACTCGTGGAGAAGGCGCGCCGCGGCGACGTCGCAGGCGTTGCGGACAACATGGCGGTTGTTGGCATTCTGTCGACGCAACTGCTGATCCATCGGTTCATCAGACATCTCCAATAGCCTTCGGAGGTCGAGCCGTGCGGGTCGAACACTTTCTGGAGAACAGCGCTGCGGTGTTTCCAGACAAGACGGCGCTGATCTGCGGCGCCAGGCGCCTGACGTACAAAGAACTCGATCTTCGCGCAAGCCGCTTTGCCGGGAGCTTAACCGCTCAACAGGTGGCGCGCGGGGACCGTGTGGTCATTTTTCTCGAGAACTCGGTGGAGGCGGTGGACGCCGTTTTCGGCGTCTTGAAGGCGGGCGGAGTCTTCGTCATCGTCAACCCGACCACAAAAGCAGCCAAGCTCGAATACATCCTGAACAACAGCCGGGCGGCCGGTCTTGTGACGGACGCGCGGCGCCTCAAGATGCTCGCCGAATGCGGAGAATTGCCGCACTTGCGAGCCATCTGGGTCACTGGCGTGGCGGAAGGCGAGCTTGGGGGAAAAGCGATCGCCCTGGACCCGGTTCTGACAAGTGGGGCTCCGGCTGAGCGCGGGCGGTTCCGGGGCATCGACCTCGACCTTGCGGCGCTGATCTACACGTCGGGCTCGACCGGCAGGCCCAAAGGGGTGATGCTCACGCATTTGAATATCGTCTCAGCGGCGGCATCCATCACGGAGTATCTCGAAAACACGGCTGAGGACATCATTGTGAACCTGCTGCCGATCGCCTTCGATTACGGGTTGTATCAGGTGTTGATGGCTTTCAAGGTGGGGGCGACGCTGGTCCTGGAACGCGGATTCGTCTACCCGCACCAGGTTCTTGAGACGATCCTGCGCGAGAAAGTGACCGGGCTGCCCATCGTTCCGACCATCTCGTCCATCCTGTTAGGGCTGGACCTGAAGAGTTACGGCTTTCCCCATCTGCGCTACATCACGAACACCGCAGCCGCGCTGCCTGTGGAGCACATCCGGCGGCTCCATGAGTGTCTGCCGCACGTGAAGATCTACTCGATGTATGGCTTGACCGAATGCAAGCGGGTCTCCTATCTGCCTCCCGATCAGATTGAGATCCGGCCGGGCTCGATCGGGCGGGGCATGCCCAATGAGGAGGTCTACCTTGTTGACGAGAATGGCCAGCGGCTTCCGCACGGGAGCACTGGCGAACTCGTCGTTCGCGGCGCCAACGTCATGAAGGGGTATTGGGAGCTGCCGGAGGAAACCGCGAAGATGCTGCGTCCGGGTCCTTACCCATGGGAGAGCGTGCTGTACACCGGCGACGTGTTTCGGTCGGACGAGGAGGGCTACCTGTACTTTCTCGGACGCAAGGACGACATCATCAAGACTCGTGGCGAGAAAGTGAGCCCCAAAGAGGTTGAAGACGTCCTGTACCAGCTTGAAGCGGTGCAGGATGCGGCCGTCGTGGGCGTTTCCGATCCGGTGCTCGGGCAGGCGGTTCGTGCGATCTTGACCTTGCGGCCCGGCTTCACTCTCACGCCGCAGGATGTGCTCCACCATTGCAAGAGCAGGCTTGAGGACTTCATGGTGCCGCAGCAGGTGGAGTTCCGCGATGCCCTGCCGACAACGCCAAGCGGCAAGGTGGCCAAGCGCGCGCTCGGCGCCTCCGCCGGCGGGTGAGCATAATGTAGGATCGGCGCCGGCGAACCCATGAGAATCCTCCTGAACGCACTGGATGAGGCCTTCGACCACAAGTCCTGGCACGGAACCAATCTTCGCGGATCGTTGCGCGGCGTCGCGGCGGAGCAGGCGGCATGGCGGCCCGCCCCAGGGCGGCACAACATCTGGGAGATCGCGCTGCATTGCGCCTATTGGAAGTACGTGGTTTGGAGGCAGATCACAGGCGCGCCCCGCGCCTTATTCCCGCTGAAAGGCTCGAACTTCTGGGCGCGCGAAGAGCCAGCGGCTGAACAGTGGGCCTGCGAGCTCAAGCTGCTGGAGTTGATGCACGCGAAACTGCGTGACGCGGTTTCCAGCCTCGCGCCTGGGGACTTGGGTGTGAAGCCCCCCAAGAGCAAATACACGCTCGAGTTTCTGATTCGCGGAGCGGCGGCGCACGACATCTACCACGCGGGACAGATTCAGTTGATCAAACGGCTCAGTGACTCACGGCTTCCAGATGCCACTTCGCGCCGGTCTTGATACCATAAAACTTGGAGTTCTTTCGTCCTCCGCATTCCTCTCCGCGGAGTACACAGAAGGAGTAAATGAACTTGTCCACCCAGCAGCCTGTCAAGATCGCGCCTCCAGAAGGGAAACTCGGCGTTCTGATCCCCGGAATCGGCGCGGTATCAACCACGTTCATCGCCGGGGTTGAAGCCATCAAGCGTGGGATTGGCCTTCCCGTCGGATCGTTGACCCAATTGGCCACAATCAGGCTGGGAAAGCGGACCGACAACCGCTCGCCGTTGATCAAAGAGTTCGTTCCGCTCGCCGGACTGAACGATCTTGTCTACGGAGGCTGGGACATTTTCGAGGACAACGCATACGAGGCGGCGAAGAAGGCGCAGGTTCTCGAGTCAAGCCTGATCGAAAAGGTCAAGGAGCCACTGTCGGCGATCAAGCCGATGAAGGCGGTGTTCGAGCAGGAATACGTCAAGCGGCTGCATGGGACCCACTTGAAGACCGAAGGGTCCAAGATGGACAAGGCGCAGGCGCTGATGGATGACATCGCAAGGTTCAAGAAGGAGACCGGCTGCAACCGGACAGTCATGATCTGGTGCGGCTCGACGGAGGTCTTCCACCGCCCGGCGGAGGTTCATCAGACGGTGGCGGCGTTCGAGGAGGGACTGCGGAAGAGCGACCCCGAAATCGCCCCCAGCCAGATTTACGCGTACGCGTCGCTGATGTCGGGCGTTCCGTTTGCCAACGGCGCGCCCAATCTCACCCACGACATTCCGGCATTGCTCGACCTGGCTCGCGAGCGGCAGATTCCGGTTTGCGGCAAGGACTTCAAGACGGGTCAGACATTCATGAAGACGCTGCTGTCGCCCGGGCTCAAAGCGCGCATGCTGGGACTGAACGGCTGGTTCTCGACCAACATCCTCGGCAACCGCGACGGCGAAGTCCTCGACGATCCGGGCAGCTTCCGGTCGAAAGAAGAGACCAAGCTGAGCGTGCTCGATACGATTCTCCAGCCTCAGCTTTACCCCGATCTTTACGGCAAGTTCTTCCACGCGGTCCGCATCAATTATTACCCTCCGCGGGGCGACGCCAAGGAAGGCTGGGACAATATCGACATCTTTGGCTGGCTCGGCTATCCGATGCAGATCAAAGTGGACTTCCTGTGCCGCGACTCGATCCTCGCCGCTCCGCTGGTTCTGGATCTGGTGCTTTTCCTGGACCTCGCGCAGCGCGCCGGCATGAAGGGCATTCAGGAGTGGCTCAGCTTCTACTTCAAGGCGCCGATGACCGCGCCGGGGCTCTACCCCGAGCACGACATTTTCATTCAGCTCATGAAACTGAAGAACACTCTCCGATGGATGAGGGGCGAGGATCTCATCACGCATCTCGGTCTCGAGTACTACGACTGATTCCGGCCGCCCGAGGACTCTGGAAAACGTAGCTAACCGAGGCGGAACAGAACAATGAACATTCTCATCATTGGCGGCACGAACTTCATCGGAAGGCATCTCGTCAACACGCTGGTCAAGGGCGGACACGAGACGACGATTCTTCACCGGAAGGCGGCGCACGATTTCGGCAAGAAGGTCACGAACCTCCAAGGCGACCGGAACGACGTGAACTCGCTTCGCCCTCTGCTCTGCGGCAAGTCGTATGACGCGGTATTCGACCTGGCCTACGACTGGGAGCGCGGCACGCCGGCGCATGCCGTGCAATCGCTGGCTCACCTGCTGACGGGCAACTGCGGAAGGTACGTCTTCATGTCGAGCGTGGCGGCTTATGGCGATGGACTGAATCACCATGAAGGCGACGCTCTGGCCGACGACGATCATGCCGACCGGTACACGCGCGAGAAGGCTCAGAGCGAACGCGCCCTTTTCCGCCTGCACCAGCGCCACGGCACGCCTGTCGTCACCATCCGTCCGCCTTTCGTTTTCGGTCCTGGGAACCCCTATTACCGCGAGCAGTTCTTTTGGGACCGCCTGCGCGACAAACGGCCGATCATCCTGCCGGGCGACGGGCGCAGGCTGATGCAGTTCGTTTATGTGAAAGATCTGGTAGCCGCGCTGATCGCTTCGATGAGCACCGCGAACACGGTGGGCCATGCGTTCAACGTGGCCAACTCCCGCGCGCTGACTCAAGCCGAGGTGGTCGAATTAATGGCCAGGGTCGCCGGCAAGACGGCGGAGGTGGTTCGGGTCCCGCGCGAGAGGATTCTTCGGTCGGGCGGCCATCCGATGGGCCCGAATCTGTATTTCGGGCAATACTTCGACCTGCCTCCCATCACCACGCTGGTTGCCAAGGCGCAGCGGGTGCTCCGCTTCAAGCCGCTGCCCTTCGCTGAGGGCCTGGCCGAAACGTACAAGTGGTACCTGCGGCATCACAAGCGGGCGCCAATCGACTACAGCTTTGAGGATCTGCTGCTGACCCGCGCCAGCGCGCAACTGGCGAGCTAGCGCCGCTCTGAAGCGCCGGCTGGCTGACTCGATTCCGATGCCGGAAGCGGGCAGCCTCCGCTTCCCGTTGGCCAACGGGCGCGACGTAAGCGGCCGGCACGCCGCGCAGACGATTCACGGCGGGCTGATGCTTCGCCACGTTGACAGCCCGCTTAAACCGTTCCCGGCTCGGGATGAATCCAAGGCTTGCGGTATGGCCGCCGCAGCCTCTTGTTGGCTTCGGCGTCGCCGGCGAACTGGTGCTTCGCCGGGTCCCAAATCAGGGAACGGCCGAGTTCGAGGCTGATGTTCGCCATGATGCAGCTTGCCGTGGAGATGTGCCCCTGTTCGATGTCGGCGA
Source organism: Bryobacteraceae bacterium (assembly GCA_013388415.1). GTDB lineage: Bacteria > Acidobacteriota > Terriglobia > Bryobacterales > Bryobacteraceae > JACADU01. Next base: position 2,429 of record JACADU010000384.1, on the reverse strand, counting down.
CGGGTTTGCTGCGGTTCGCAATGGCTGCCAGCAGATCCTTCATGTGATAACGGATGGCCGGCGCGACGTGCCGCTCGAGGCGCGGCTCGGTCTTGTCTTCGGGGTATTGCTCCAGTTCGTAGGTCACGTCCTTGTGGACGCGCGGAGCGTTTTTGCCGAGCGGGATGTAGTCGTAGCGGAAGACGCTTGCTTTGAGCGTGCCTTTGTCGCCGTAGAAATTGGCGCCCCACCAGTAATCAGGGTCCGGCCCCTGGCCATAGCAGCGATGCGTCCAGGCGACGCGCAGGTCTCCGAAGTCCCAGGTGGCCAATTGGGTGTCAGGCGTGTTGGGCTTGGCGTTTTTGTGGACGAGAATGCCGCCGCTGCTAGAAACGCGCGAGGGCCAGCCCAGGTCCATCATCCACCGCACCATGTCGAGCATGTGGATGCACATGTCGCCCATGATGCCGTTGCCGTACTCCTTGAAATTGCGCCAGCCGCCGGGATGCGCCAGTTCGTTGTAGGGCAGCATGGGCGCCGGGCCGGTCCAGAGATCCCAATCGAGGTAGTCTGGCACGGGCTTGTCGGGGACGGGCGTCGTGCGGCGTCCGGTGTAGCAGTAGACTTCGACCAGGCCGATCTTGCCCAGCTTGCCCGAGCGGATGATCTCGTCCTTCGCCTCGATCAGGTGGGGCGTCGAGCGCCGCTGCGTGCCCACCTGAACCACGCGGTTGTACTTTCTCGCCGCCGCCAGGATGGCCTGTCCCTCGATAATGTCGGCGCTGATGGGTTTTTGCAGGTAGAGGTCGCAGCCTGCCTTGATCGCGTCGATCGCGGCGAGCGCGTGCCAGTGGTCCGGCGTCGCGATCAGCACGAGATCCAGATCCTTCTCCTTGAGCATCTCGCGGTAGTCTTTGTAGATCCGCGGCTTTTGTTTCGACGCCTGTCTCTGGCTCACCAGTTCGGCCGCGGCTTCGAGATTGCGGCGGTCCGGGTCGGCGAGCGAGACCACTTCAACCGGCGCGACCTGAATCAGCCGGAACAGGTCCGCCTTGCCGTACCATCCGGGACCGATCACCCCGACGCGTTTTTTCGATTCGGCCGCGATCATCGCGGCCGCGCTGCTTGAGAGAAAGTGGCGACGGTTCATAGCTGCATGTCAGTATATGCGATATGCGTCCGGGGCCCTGCTGGGGTAGACTCAAGTCCGGACCGAGGAGGACTCACGATGTTCAAGGACAGGAACCCGGAAGTACTCGTAGTTGGAGCAGGGCCGGTGGGGATGCTCGCCGGGCTGGCGCTGAACAAGCGCGGGGCCGGCGTGGAGATCGTCGACACCGGCGTCTGGCCATGCCAGCACAGTTACGCCCTGGCGCTGCACGCGGCGTCGCTCGATCTGCTGGAGAAATACGGGCTGGCTCCTGCCGTGCGCGCGGGAGCATACGCCGTGAAGGGGCTGGCGCTCTGCGACAAGGGAGGCGAGAAACTGGCCATCACGGTCCGGGACATCATGGTGACCCGGCAGGACGCGCTGGAGTCGCTGCTGGAGGGCGCGCTGAAAAGCGCAGGGGTTTCCGTCCATTGGCGGCACGAGGTCTTCAGCCTGGAGCCGGGCGAAACCGCCGTCCGGGCCACTGTCAACCGGCTGGGCAAGGAGTCCCGGGGTTACGCAGTGGCACATACCGAGTGGGTGGTGGAAGAGCAGCGCAAACTGGAAGTTCCCTTCGTGGTCGGCGCGGACGGCTACAATTCACAGGTCCGCAGAACACTCGGCATCAAATTCCCGGAGACCGCCCCGGCGGATTATTATGCGGTCTTTGAGTTCGAAACCGACGCGAATCTCCAGAACAGCATCCGCCTGGTTTTCGGGCACGACACAACCGATGTTCTCTGGCCGCTGCCCGGGGGTTCGGCGCGTTGGAGTTTCCAGCTTCCCGGCTATGCCGACCCGCAGGTGGAAGAGATGAAGAAACGCCTGGCGGACGCGGGTCTCGGCTACATTCCCACGGAGAGGACAAAAGACCGCACGGAGGGCTCGCCGGGAGACCTGCTTCCCGAACTCGACGAATCGCATCTGGCGAAACTGTTGGACGAGCGGGCGCCGTGGTTCGCGGGCAAGGTTGGCAAGGTCGCATGGAAGACGCTGGTGCGCTTCGAGAAGCGGCAGGCGGAGAGTTACGGAAGCGGGAGGATGTGGCTGGCGGGCGACGCGGCGCATCTGGCGGGTCCGGCGGCGATCCAGAGCATGAACCTGGGCCTTCAGGAAGCCGACGACCTTGCCGCCAGCCTCGCCGCGGTTCTCAAGGAGGGCGCCTCCACGGCGGTGCTGGAGGAATACAACACACGCTGGACGGCCAAGTGGAAGAAGCTCAGTCAGTTGAAGATCACTCCCGGGGCGCATGCGTTCGTGCAGCGCCACGCGGCCCAAATCGCCGCCTGCCTGCCCGCCT
>JACADU010000383.1 GCA_013388415.1 Bryobacteraceae bacterium | reverse complement strand
CGCCAGCCTGTCGAAGAAGGCAGGCGTCGATCCGAAGGTCGCCTCCGACCAGAGGGGCCACGGGCTCGGCGTCAGCCTGGAGGTCTACACGAGCTCCGACTTGGAGCAAAAGCGAGCCGCACTTCGGGCTCTGGAAGCCGCCGTCCGGCAGAAGGAGTCCAAACCGCAACCCCAGCCGTCAGCATGGCGCAAGTCGGCTTAATGGAGTAAACGGAGTAACGAGGAATCGGCGGGGTATCCCAAATTGGTCGTAAATGCTAGAAAACATGGAGCGGGAGACGGGACTCGAACCCGCGACGTCCAGCTTGGGAAAATGGCTGTCGATTGTGAATAAAGGACTTAGTTGTTGAAGGCGGCGGTTTCTGGCATGAAAGTCCTTTAGATTCAATGGGCCCTGTTCCGCGACTGCGCTCTCAAGGGAATGAATAACAGAAGCAGGACTGACGTCCCTACCTCAATCAGGTCTTCTCGAACGACCCGCTCAAGGATCCCGATGGTTCCCATCACGCTCAATCCGTGCGTGCCCGCCGCCTTTCTGCCTCTTGCCTTGTCATCGAGCCCGAAACCGGACCGCAGTTCAATGATACTGCCGTGAGATCTTCAGCTTGCGCATGCGTGACTGTAGCGTTGTACGCCTCAAGCCCAAGCGGGCGGCTGCGCCGTTCGGGCCGCCGACCTGGCCCTTCGCCTCCTCCAGCGCTTTAATGATTCGCTCCCGCTCCGCGATGTGAGTCGCGCCGGGAGACGAACCAGCCGGATGCGCGGCAGGTGTATTCTCCGGCAGCTCGGGCAGAGTGATGTTGAGGGTGTTCCCGGTAGTGAGAATCACCGACCGCTCAATGAGGTTCTGGAGTTCGCGAATATTGCCTGGCCAATCGTATCGAGTCAGAGCTTCCAATGCGGGAGCGGGGATCGTGTCGATCGTGCGACCCATCTTCTGGGCGTGCTTCTGGACGAAGTAGCGAGTCAGCAGAGGAATGTCCTCGCGCCGTTCCCGAAGCGGAGGCACGCGCAGGGGGAAGACGTGCAGCCGGTAGTACAGGTCAGCGCGAAACTTGTTTTCGTCGACCATCGCCTTGAGATCACGATTCGTGGCGGCAAGGAAGCGAACGTCGGTCCGGATCGTCCGGGTCCCGCCGACGCGCTCAAACTCCTGATCCTGGATCGCGCGAAGCAGTTTCGGTTGGAGTTCCAACGGCATTTCCCCAATCTCATCGAGAAACAGGGTGCCCTGATGAGCGAGTTCAAATCGTCCGATTCTCTGCGCGGAGGCGCCCGTGAACGAACCCTTCTCATGGCCGAATAGTTCGCTCTCCAGGAGACTGGCTGGAATCGCGGCGCAGTTCACCTTGACGAAGCTGCCCTTCTTGCGTCCGCCCATCTCATGGATCGCGCGTGCCACGAGTTCTTTTCCCGTTCCGGTTTCCCCCAGGATGAGAACAGTTGAGTCGGTCGGCGCGACAATCTGGACGCTCTTCAAAACGGAATGAAACGCCGGTCCTTGCCCGACCATGTTGCCGATGTTGTGGTCGAGGCGGATCTCATCTTCCAGGTACAGCTTCTCGGTGGCTAGCCGCTCCTTCATTTCTGACAGTTCGCGGTAGGCGAGTGAATTGTCCACGGCGATGGAGACTTGGCCCGCGACCTGCGACAAAAATTCGACATCATCGCGAGTCCACTCAAGATCGCTCATGCGAGAGAGCGCCAGGGTTCCGAAAACCCGGTCTCGCGTGATCAGCGGAGCCGAGCAAATGGACTTGAACCCCAGCGCCACAAACCGCCGCATCGCGGGATAACGGTCCAGGTCCGTATCGCGCGCCACGATGGGCCTCCCGATGGCGAGGACGTCGGCCGCCGGCATGCCCGCAGGGTCGAACGGCTCCTTCAGCTCCTCGAAGAGCTCAGGGCCTGTAGAATGCAGCGCGTACGGTTCGAGCCTGCCACTATCATTCCTCAAAGTCAGCAAAGCGAAGTCGTGCTTGATCACCCTGGAGAGTTGCTCAGAGATTGCCGGGAACAACTTGTTTGGCGTTAACTTCGACACAAGCGCATTGGTGATATCGAATAGGGCGCGCAACCGATCCCGCTCTCGCGCGGCCGCCTGCTTGGCAAGGAAGGATTCAACGGCCACTGCAAACTCGCTTGCGACACGCTCAAGAAAGGCGATTTCGGCAGGACTGGGATCGAGCGGCGCCACTGAGCTGAACCCGAATGCGCCCATCCGGCTTTCGCCAGTGGTGAGGGGCACGAGAATCGTGGTTGTGATCCCAAACTCCCGGCGGGCGCGGCCGACAAACCTGGGCCACCGGGTCTCGCTGTCAAGACGAGGGATCACAAGCGGGGTCTGATTCAGCCATACCCAGCCAGCCGGATCCTCATCGACCGGCAGCCGAAGGTTCTCGATTGCGGGGTTTCCAGGGGCGTTGAGAATGTGCCCCTGCATGGCGTTCTCGCTCGCATCGTGAAGAACCAGCCCGACGTGATCAAAGGTGACGACACGGCTGAGGGACTCGGCCACGCCCGAGAGCAGGGCGGGAAGGTCTGTACGGCCTGCTATGGACCGCGAGAGTGCCAGTACAGCCTCTAGGATTTCGCTGGAGGATGCCGCCACGGTCCTAATCATAGCGAAATCACTCTCCTTTTCCATGCGTTCTCCACCCGCCGTGCCCCGAGCGCAACCGGGGGCGACGTGGCGCGGGAAGACGGGTCATGCGCCTGGAACGGCTCTGTGGTTTCTTTTGGCAGTCCATTGATCGCATGGAAGATAGCAATACGCGTGCCAATCCTCCCCCCATTTCAATTCAGGGAGTTAGGGGTTTGACACACCGGACTTTCGGCAATTGCCGAGAGACTGCCGAGCCGGGTGTCAGGATCGGTTTTGACTCCTTAGGGCTGCCGCGGCCCGCGCTCGGCCTCTGGCTCCCTGGGATGCTCGCGGCAAATCTCGGAGACGATGTAGGCGCTGTAAACTCCAGCTGCGCTGAGCTTAACGCCTGTTGAAGCCAGCTGAGCCAGGAGTGAACGGCCGCGTTCATCGATGTGAGAGACATCGCGCAAGAAGAGCTGAACTTGCCCGGGCTGGCTCATTGCCTGGCTCATGCAGGCATTGAGCGCGTCGACATAGTCGTCGACGAGTTGACCGTCCACAGTGACTCTGACAGCCATTGGGTCGTTCGCCGTGAAAATCCGTATCATGCGTTCACCGCTCCACACCCCTGGAACTGCACGCACGTGTCCGCAGCCCAGCGACGACGTATCAATCAGTTACAGCCTCCACAGGCGCCGACTGTCGGCAGGCGCTGACAGCATGGGCCGAACCTCGCGGGAAGTCTTGAATGTTTGGCCGTCTTTCTTCGACGGCGCAGCGCCGTGAGCGGGCGCCGGAGCTAAGCGCTTCGGCACCTTGCGTCGGCAGAAGACGAAAGTGCCGAAGTTGTTTGGCGGGCCCGCCACTCATGTCGCTGATTCCGAATGGCCTCGGAGATGGAGGGCTAGTTGCATTCTGCGATGCGTCACATGAGGACACAAAACCAGATTCGACGGCAGCAATGCGAGGCGAGCGGCCGAGCTCGCATCCAACCCCTTCATCGACCGGAAGACCTACATCACAGGCACTCCCAATGACGACGAAGCATCAGCGATTCAGTCTGACAGTCCGATGCGCCATGTTGCTATGGTCGCTCGGGCTGATGGCGCACGCACAAGACCCGGCACCTCCCGCCGAAACGCTGACGGTGGATCAGGCGGTGAGCAATGCCTTACAGCGTAATCCTTCACTACGCACGGCAGAGTTGGATGTGGAAAAGTCCTCGGACAACCTCGCCGCATTCCGCACCCGCCGTCTGCCATCGCTCAAGTGGACGACGCTGGCTGGGCAACTGCTCACCAAGCCGACCGTGACCTTCGATCAAGGCGTGTTCGGCACCTATCCCGGGGTGGGCCCCATACCGGGACAGGAAACCAAAGTGAACATCCCGCGCAAGCCCACCGCCTTTCTTTACGGTCAGATGCTGCAGCCCCTTAGCCAACAATACCGGCTTGGACTCGGGGTAAAGCTTCTGACACTGGAACGGCTGCTCGAGGAGGCGAAGCTGGCAGAGCGCCGAGCCGCCGTTGCTGAACAGGTGAGGAAAGCGTATTACCGCCTGCTCGAAACGCAGAGCGCTCTGGAAAGCGTTGAGCAATCTCTGCCGCTCTATCGCGAGACGTTTCGGCTTGCCAAGGTTGGCCTGAAGTTGGAGACCGTTCTGGAAAGCCAGCAGCTCAAAGCCGAGGCGGATGTGGCCAAGGTGGAACTGGAAGCACTCAAGCTGCGAAACCCGATCGCGACGCAGATGGAAGTCCTCAATGAGCTCATGGGCAGGCCGGTGAATACGCCCTTCCGGACCGTGGGCGTCAGCCACCTCGTTGAAGAGAGTCTCGATCCGGGCGAGGCGATCCGCATGGCGCTCAACCGGCGACCGGAGGTTCAGCAGGCAAGCCTTCGAGTTCGGCAAGCCGATCTCGACATCCGGGTTAAGAAGTCCGAGTACATTCCCGACGTCAGCCTGGCGCTAACCTACGGATCCGCGTACAACTTTCAAAACGCTTTGCCACAGAATGTCGCCACCGCCGGTGTGTACCTCGAGTGGGAAGTATTCGACTGGGGCCGCAAAAAGCGGGAAATGAGCGCGAAGCGACACATAGCGTCTCAGGCACGGATCGCCGAAGAAGCTCTCGACCGCCGCATCCGGGTGGAAGTGGGACAGGCTCTGAGGCAGTGCGCCGAGGCCGCGCAACGAGTAAAGGTAAGCACTCTGACACAGCGGGCCGCCCGCGAGGGACTGCGCGAGCAGCAGTCCGCTTTCGGCCGTGAAGCGGTGCTCTTGAAAGATGTTCTGCAATCACAGACGGTTCTGGCGGCGGCGGATGACGAGCAGCGCCGGGCGCTGGCCGCCTATTGGTCCGCGAGGGCCGAATTGAAACGAGTTTTGGGGGAACAATGAGAAAGCACACATGTATTTGCGCCGCGATTCTGGCCGGTGGACTGATGGTTCTTGGCGGGTGCGGAGACGCTCACCCCCAGGTAAGCGTCCCTGCCGCCGTGCCAGTGCAGACAGCCCTGGTAGAAGAAGCGGCTGTGGACACGGCCACTCACTACTCGGCGACGATCGAACCGGACACCACGGTCGAGATGGCGTTCAAGGTAGACGGTTACGTCGAGTCGCTCTTTCAGGTCGGCGGCCGTAATCTGCAAACCGGCGACTTTGTTCCGCGAGGAGCCGTACTGGCGCGGGTTCGCAAGAGCGACTACCAGGCAAGCCTAGATGCCGCGCGCGCGCAGGCGCTCCAGGCAGGCGAAGTTCTAAAGGTGACGACGTGGAAGCTGACTCAGGCGGAGGCGCATTATACGAAGGCTAAGCTCGATGAGGAGCGCGCCACAGCTCTGTACCGGGAGAAAGCACTCCCCAAACAGGACTATGACGCCGCTCGCGCACAGCTCGATTCCACGCGAGCCGAGGTGGAGGCCGCCCGCAAGGCCATCGAGGCCCAGCGCGAACTGCTCGAGACCGCCAGGGCGAACGAGCGGCTGTCCACCATTACGTTCGAAGACACCGCGCTCGTAGCGCCCATTTCGGCGGTCGTGCTGGATAAGCGAGTTGAGAACGGCACCCTCGTGAGCCGTGGTATGCCAGTCTTCCGGTTGGGCGATGTCGGCACAGTCCGGATGGCTTTCAGTGTCCCCGACACCCTGGTCAACCAACTGAAGCTCGGCGAACCCCTTCCGGTTCATGTGGATGCTTGGCCCGATAGGTCTTTCGAGGGACGCGTCAGGGAGATCGCTGCGGCCGCGGATCCTTCCACGCGCCTGTATCGGGTTGAGGTAGCGGTTCCGAACGCCAGGCAAGAACTGAAAACCGGGATGATGGGCAAGGTCTCGGTCGCCGGAACTCAACCAGTCACTTCGTTGCCCGCCGTTCCGTCAACCGCGCTTCTGCGGTCGCCGTCCGATCCATATGCCGCCTCTGTTTTTGTCGTCGAGGGCGAGCAGGGAAAGAATATCGCGCGGCTGAAGACGATCCGGCTCGGGCAGTTCGTCGGCCGCCGCGTTACCGTTCTGGCCGGCCTGAAGGCGCAGGATCGAGTCGTGACGGGAGGGAAGCAGAACCTCGTGGATGGAGCGCTCATCCGCATCGCGGAGTAAAGGACAACCATGGCGCACATATCAGATCAGGAATTGATTGCACGCAGCCGGTCAAGCGCACGCTATGTCATCAACCACCCTCAAGTCGCCTTTGTGGGCTTGGCGGCGGTTCTGGCGTGGGGCATCTTCGGTTACGCGAGCATGCCCCAACGAAAGGACCCCGACATCCCGGTTCGCCAGTGCATGATCGTGACCCCATGGCCCGGCGTTGAAGCAGCCCGGGTCGAGCAGTTGATCACCAGAAAGATCGAACACCAGGTGGGATTGAATGCGCGTATCGACGAGATCAAGTCGATTTCACGCAATGGGCTTTCCGTCGTATATGGGGAGGTCCAGGAAAAAGGACGGTTCGATGTCCTGAAGGAATTCGATGACCTGAAGATCAAGCTTGACGGCATCAGGGACTTGCCGGACGGCGCCGGCCCAATCTATTTCGTTAAGGACTTTGGCGACACGGCGGCGCTCATGCTGACGGTGGCATCGCCCCGGGCTGGCGCCGACGAGGTGGCGTCGCGCGCAGCTGAGATTCGCAAAGCCATCGAGGAAGCACGGCGCGGATTGCCGGGCGGGCGGGCGGCAGTTGTGCTGGCCCATCCGGCTGGCATGGATCCTGAAATACTCAGGAGACCCGCGGAGATGCTCCGGCTTTCCTGGGTGGAGCGAAACGTTGGAGAGGGAATACAGATACTCCAAGGTTCGGGTTTTATCGCGCTGGATCTCACGACGACTCGCTCCGAGCAGGATTTGCGCGACGAATTGCTGAGTTATGCGGAAGAGAACATACGCAGCGACCAGGTTCATCCCGACCTGTGGGTTCCCATTATCGTGCGCAACCCCGAGGATACGGAGCGCCTGCTGGCTTCGGTCGCGGGGGACAGATACAGCTACCGGGAGATGGACAACTTCACGGACGTCATCGAGCGGCAGCTTAAGCTCATCGCTCTGGTGAGCAAGGTCGAACGCGTGGGAGTGCTGGATGAACGCGTCTATCTCACCTATTCCCAGAACCGGCTCGCCGCTTATGGACTTTCCCCCGGGGCCTTCCTTCAGGCCCTCAGGCAACGGAACGTCACGGCCGCGGGCGGGGAGGTCAACTCCGGGGGAAGGAACATCGCGATTATTCCCGCGGGCGAATTTCGCTCTGTTGACGAACTCGGCAGCGTCGCCGTCGGAACGGCGCCGGGCGGCGCTCCGATCTATATCCGCGACGTCGCGGGAATACAGCGCGAATACGAGAGCCCGGCTCAGTATCTGAATTCCTATACGAGGCGAACCGAAGGAGGAGGCTGGGTCTCGACGCGAGCCATCACTCTGTCGGTTCAGATGCGCAAAGGGGAGCAGATCGGAATATTCGGCAAACAGGTCGACGCGAGAATCGACCAAGTGAAACGGCTGCTGCCCGCCGATTTGGTGCTTGCCAGAACGTCAGATCAACCCCGGCAGGTGACGGAGAACATCGACCTTTTCATGTCGAGCCTCTGGGAGGCGATCGTGCTGGTCGTGGTGGTCTCGTGGCTCGGTTTCTGGAGCTGGCGCTCCGCGATTCTCATGGCCTTGGCGATTCCGATTACGCTCGGGCTGACATTCGGCATGACGTACGTCCTTGGAATCGATTTGCAGCAGGTTTCCATCGCCTCGCTGATCATCGCTCTTGGGCTATTGGTTGACGTTCCGGTGGTTTCCGGCGATGCGATCGAGCGCGCGATGGGGCACGGACACGAACGGCCGGTCGCCGCATGGCTGGGACCGAAAAAACTGTTCACGACGATGATGTACGCGACGCTGACGAACATCGTCGCCTATCTGCCATTCCTGATGTTGACCGGAGATACAGGCAAGTTCATGTATAGTCTGCCCATCGTGATCACGTGCTCGCTGATTGCGGCGCAAATCGTGGCGATGACGTTTGTGCCGCTGATCAGCCGTTACCTGCTCAAGCCAAAGACTGTTGCTCCCATGGAGCTGCAACGGACCACGGGGTATGGCAAATGGTACTGGAGGATCGGTTCATGGGGAATCGCTCACCGAAAGCTCTGCGCGCTCGCCTCGCTCAGCGTGCTGGTTGTCGGGTTTCTGTTCCTGAAGCAATTGCCGCAGCAGTTCTTTCCCAAGGACCTGCAGTACCTGTCGTACGTGGACGTGTGGCTGCCGGAGGATGCTCCCTTGGAGACGACGGCGCATGCCAGCCGAAAAGCGGAACGCATTATCAGAGAGGTGTCCGAAGAATATGGCCGCGAGCACAAGAAGCAGGGGGGCGTTCTCAAGTCTCTGACCACATTCGTTGGCGGGGGCGGGCCTCGGTTCTGGCTCTCGGCGACTCCGGAAGCCAGGCAGCCGAACTACGCACAGATTGTCGTGGAAGTCGAGGACAAGCACGACACCAACCATCTGGTGGGCCCTTGGCAGATAGCGCTGATGGCGGGAGTTCCCGAGGCGCGCATCGACGTTCGGCAGTTGGAGACTGGGAAGCCCATCGGCATACCGGTGCAGATTCGTCTCATGGGAGACGATATCCCCACGCTCCGGGCCGAAGCTGAGCGCTTGAAGGCGGTCTTCCGGAAAGTACCCTTCGCCCTGCGCATCCGGGACGACTGGGGCATCGACAGCATGCAGACTGTCTTCACGCTGGATCAGGACCGCGCTTCGGCGGCCGGAGTCACGGCGCGGGACCTGGAGGCAAGCACCGCTGCCGCAATCGACGGGTTTCCGGTGACGACGTACCGCGAGGGCGACAAGCAGTTGCAGGTCATGGCTCGCCTCCGAATGGATGAACGGAACGTGCTTACGCGGTTGGACGATCTATACGTTTACTCGTCCCAAGACCCCCGGCGGGTCCCGCTCAGGCAAATAGCAACCGTCGAGCACCGGTTCGAACCCGCCCGGCTTCGCCGCTTCAACCAGTTCCTCACCAGAACTGTGTCGTGTTTTCCCGCACCGGGACGGCTCCCGTCGGAGGTCCTTGTCGCCGCCTCGGCAGACATCGAACAATTCAGAAGCACTCTAGCCCCGGGCGTCAGGATGGAAATCGCAGGAGAGCACAAGGAGCAGGTGAACGGCTTTGTGGAATTGACTGCGGTGCTCGCAGTATCCGTCCTGCTAATCTACGTAGCTCTGGTCGTGCAGTTTAAGAGCGCCATCAAGCCGGTGCTCGTCTTCGCCGCTATCCCGTACGGCATGACCGGGGCAGTGGTCTCTTTGTGGCTGATGGACGCGCCTTTCGGGTTCATGGCCTTTCTTGGAGTAGTCTCCCTGGTTGGGGTCATCGTCAGCCACATCATCGTGCTGTTTGATTTCATCGAAGAACAGCGCGAGCACGGGGCGCCGCTCGAGCAGGCGCTGCTCGACGCTGGAATTCAGCGATTGCGGCCAGTCATGATCACGGTTGCCGCAACCGTGCTGGCGCTCTTTCCGCTGGCGAGCCACGGGGGTCCGCTGTGGGAACCGCTTTGTTACGCCCAGATCGGCGGTTTGAGCATAGCGACCTTTATCACGCTTGGGCTGGTCCCCGTGCTGTACGCCATCGCCGTTCGTGATTTGAAGTGGATCTCCTGGAGCCACCAGGAAGAGGAGCAAGTCACCGTGGCCTCCGAAACGACGCAAGAAGTGTGAGGCTGATGGACCAGCGCCACAAGCCGGCGGCGCAGCCGGCGCTGCATGGCGCCATGGGAGCATAGCATGCAGGTTGAAGAGTCGGAGCTGTTCAGGGCGCTTCTCGATCTGACCAAGTCGATTGATGGTGGCCGGGATCTGAAGGCCCTGTGCAGCGCGCTGAGCGGATCGCTGCGCCGCATCGTCCCCTTCGATTTCCTCGGAATCGTTCTTCACGATCCCATGCGCGACGAACTGCGCCTGCTGGCGTTCAGCACCGACCGCCAGCAGACCGGCCGGGACGTTGTGCTTCCCGCCAATGGGAACGACATCGCCGCTGTCGTGTGGCGCGAACAAGAGCCGCTCGTGTTGTCGCCCCTCCAGGATTTCGAGCATGGCGAGAGCGTGGTTCGACAGGCTCTTCAGGAGGGCATCAACGCTCTGACGCTCGTGCCGTTGTCAAACGGGGCGCGCCGGCTGGGGATCCTGGCCTTTGGGTTCGCGCAGCCGTTTTGCCCAGCCGAGGAAAGTCTGGTCTTTCTTCGGCGGGTCGCGGCTGAAACCGCTCTCGCCGTTGACGGCTATCTCACCCTGCGCGCCCTGGCCGAGGAGCGCGATCGAGTGAGCGCCCTATTCGACATCACCAACTCGCTCGTTTCCAAGCTTCCGATCAAGGAGCTGTTCCCGGCGATTTCAGATCAACTCAGCCGCGTCGTTGTGTACGATTTCGCGTGGATCGGCCTCCTCGATAGCAAAACCGGCGAACTGCAATTGACGGCGCTACACTCTCCCGCCGGCATACAGCTCGAACAGCAGGCGAGGACGCCGCCTGATGGATTGCCGGCCGGCGAGGCGATCCTGAGCGGCAGACCGGTCACGTTCTCCGGCCCCGATTTCGACCGCTTTCGATCGCCGGTCTTCAGGAAGTATGCCAGCTACGGCTTTCGCTCAGGCTGTTCCATTCCATTCCGGGGGAAAGAAGGATTTGCCGGGGTTCTGGACGTGGCCCGAACGAGTGGAGCGCCATTCACGAATGACGAAGTGGACTTGCTCGTTCCGGTAACCCGCCAGATTGCTATCGCGCTTGAAAACTCGCTGATGTATCAAGAGCTCTCCGAACTGAAGGATAAGCTGGCGACGGAAAAGCTCTACCTGGAGGACGAGATCAGACTGGAGCAGAACGTTGGAACGATGGTTGGGGACAGCCCGGCGTTCCATTCTGTCCTCCGCAGCATTCAGATCGTCGCGCGCACTGACGCCACCGTGCTAATTCACGGCGAAACGGGGACCGGCAAAGAACTGGTCGCGCGCGCCATCCACGACTTGAGTGAACGAGACAAACGCTCCTTCATAAAAGTCAATTGCGCCGCAATCCCAGCCGCCCTGCTGGAAAGCGAATTGTTCGGGCATGAGAAGGGTTCGTTCACTGGCGCCTTCGCTCAGAAGATCGGCCGGTTCGAGTTAGCGCACCAGGGCACGCTGTTCCTCGATGAGATCGGCGAGATCCCCTTGGAGTTGCAGCCCAAGTTGCTGCGCGCCCTCCAGGAACAGGAGTTCGAGCGGGTGGGTGGAAGCCGCACGGTCCGGGTGGACGTTCGCATCGTCGCGGCGACAAACCGGGATCTCAAGCGCATGGTCGAAAACGGCCAGTTCCGCAGCGACCTGTATTTCAGGCTGCACGTCTTTCCATTGAGTGTTCCGCCGTTGCGGGAACGCCTGGAGGACATTCCCTTGCTGGTCCGCTATTTCACGCAGAAGCACGCGAAGCGATTGAACCGGCCCATCGAAGAGATCCCGTCCACCGCGCTTGAGGATCTGGCGGCGTACTCGTGGCCGGGGAATATCCGGGAACTGCAAAACCTGATCGAGCGCTCGGTCATCCTGAGTCCCGGGAAAGTGCTGCTGATAGAGCCTCCGCGTGGAGACGCGCCGAGCGGGCCGGCATCAGGGGGGCCTTGCGGTTCTCAAGCGGCTGAGCGCGCGCGGATCCTGGCCGCATTGCAGCAATGCGGCTGGAAGGTCGCAGGGCCTGGAGGCGCAGCGGCCCGGCTCGGGATTCCCCGTACCACGCTTCAATCGCGGATGAAGAAGTTCGGGATCGCGCGGCAATACGGGTGAACCGTTGAGGTTTTACCCGGTTTCCGAGCGAAAGCGTTCCTGGAGCCCCCGGTCTGTTCAGATCACCGTGACGACTGACTCCGTCGTCGCCTGCCGTCGGCAGATGGCGGACACTTCAGCAGCGTTCGGCCTCCGTGGCTCCAATCTCTTGCACTTGCGGAGCAAAGGGTTTGGAAGCACGCGTGCAATTGGAAACAGTGCAGTCCGACACAATGCTGCCGGGGCGCGACAGGCGCCAACAGTAGACAAGCGGCGCAAGGAGAGAGCAAGTATGACCAAGCAGATTCACGCTTTGGAAGAGGCGCTTCAGAACAAGCGAACCGAACTCGTTCAACTCATTCGAGCGCAGAGCCCTCAATTGGTTGTGGACGAGATCGAGAACGAATTGACGGACCGGATGCAGAGCATGAGCAGACGCGATGAGACAGTCACGTTCCTGAACGCCTTGCGGCGCACGCTCTCACAAGTCGACGCCGCGCTGATGGCGG
>JACADU010000307.1 GCA_013388415.1 Bryobacteraceae bacterium | reverse complement strand
TAGTCGATACTGATGTAGTTGGACTTGCCGGACTTTGAGCTTTCGATGTAGCTCGCCTTCGTATCGACAAGAGCGTTGGAGTGACGATAAATCAAATCATCGGCAAGCACCTTGTCGAGATGCGCAAACAGCAGGGTAGGCTTGTCTTTCGTCCTGCCGCGCAGGCGCGCCACCAGGTTTTGCTTCCTCGGTGATGGGCCGGCAACGTGGATGCCCGTAGCCGGGTATCCGGCAGCGAGCAGCCTGCGCGCTACAGCCTCTGAAGCTGGCGTCGACCCAACGCCAGATTGCGTGGACCTGATTTCAACCAGTTCCCGAAGAATCTCAGGGGCCAGTTCCCGGTACGGCGAAGTAGTGGCGTGAGCAACGATGGGGCGGCCACCGGTGTTCTTCAGCATGGGATCACTCTCGGTGCCCTGTCCGGAGAGCGACGAGACAAGGGCTACCAGCATGAGCAAGACGAGTGGCACAGATCTGCTCCTGTGAATCGAGTATCCATCTTCTGGCCTTCAGCGAAAACCTTGCGCGGATGTGGCCGGTGGGAGATCACTGGATTCAGGCGCCTTCTCGGATTGTCCCGCGCCCTGGCGGAAGGATTCGTGGCGCAATACGGCTATGAGCGCTTTGTATCGCCTGCCGGCGCAAAACATTGCCGTCGCATTCCGGCGCGGCCAGGGAGCAACCGGGACTCCAAGCGTATCGTCGGCCGCTCGGCAGCAATCCAGGTTGACGCGCAGTCGCGATCTCGCGGAATGACTCGAGGCGGGCTGGCCGTGCTGTCTATTCGAACAGGGACCGCGGCAACCCGGACTGTCGGACTATGCTTGACAGAGTGCCTGCCCGGATGGAATGGTGAAGCGGAACCGGAACCGTGATGGTCGCCCCCTCTACCCGTTTTTGCATGATGCGATGACTGCCGCGCTGGCGGACCGGGAAGAAACCGTGTTGTTCGAGAATCTGGCATATCTCCATGCCTGACAAAACCCGAAGCCTACCCAACCGGCACCTCGACCTGAGTGACAAGCACATCGCCATGGTAGCGCTGCGTCACCTCGGACGCGTCCGCAGTCTCGAAAAACAGAGTCAATGCTTCGACCAAGTTCGCCCGGGCCTCTTCGATAGACGCGCCTTGGCTGGCGATGTCGAGTTCCGGACACAACGAGACGAATCCATCGCCTTCTCGCTCGATGATGGCGGTCAAGCGTCGCGTACCTTGCATGACTTGAGTCTACACGAGGTTAGTTTGACGCGTAGTCGCCTGAGCTGCGACTGGCCGGAGCGGCTTTGGAGGAGATGACTCGTCTCGCTCGCTCGGGAGATGGGAACCATTCCAGCGGCGCTTCGCTTCGTGTCCGGGTTCCGAATCGAGCCCAAGTGAGTCTTGCCGGACGGCGGCAGAATGCTCGAAGGGCCGCAGCTCGCTAGGCGAGCTGGTCAGCGATGATCGAAGCGAGCCGCCCAATCAGAGCAAGCCCCGGATTCTCCGGCGAATAGTCCACCCACGGCATCCCATCCACCGTGATCGCGATCCCAATCGGACCTCCCGGCGCCACGACGATGCCCACGTCGCTGCGCAGCGCATCCAGCGCCCCGCTCTTGCTCATCACCTTGCGCGACCCCATGAAGCGGCCGATGCCGTCCTTGTACTGCTGGCGGTCGAGCACGGACAGCATCTCCTTGGACGCCGCCGCCGAAACCACCTCGCCGCGGTGGAGTTTCTCGAGCAGCAGAACCATCTCGCGCGGCGTCGATACCCCCAGCCCGAACCGCTTGTTTTCCTCCATCAGCCCGGCCTTGCTCCAGCCCGAGGGCGCCTTCAGCTGGCTGCCGTCGCCGCGCACTTTGCGCAGGCTGCGCGTGTTCGTCAGCCCGAGCGAGTCCATGAAGTCGTTGACCGTGTCGGCGGTGATCCGGTCGAGGATCAGGTTGGTGGCCGTGTTGTCGCTCACAACGATCATCAGGTGCATGACATCGCGCAACGGCAACTCGACTCCATCGCTGAACTCGTGCAGAACGCCGGAACCGGAGACTTTGTCCGAATCCCGCAAACGCAGCCGCTCGTCCCATTTCGCGCGCCCTCTGGCCACCTCGTTGAACACCGCCGCCATGATCGGCAGCTTGATTGTGCTCGCCGTGCGGACACGTTCGCCCTCCCCCAGCCCCGCCTCCGCGCCGGACCTGAGGTTCTTGGCGAACAGGCGGACTTCGCCCGGGAAAAACTCGATATGAGGTTTGAGCAGTTCGATCACTGCGCCGGAATCCTGGCCGACTGATGCGCGATCATCTGCCACTGGTTGCCCTTCTTCCGGAAGATGTGAAGCATCGCCAGGTCCATCGGAGTGGGCTTTCCGTTCTGCATGGTGACCACGGTCGCCCGGACAAACGCCATCGCCAGATCCTTGCTCAGAATCTTGGGCTGGATCGGCTCCTTGTAGTCGATACTGATGTAGTTGGACTTGCCGGACTTTGAGCTTTCGATGTAGCTCGCCTTCGTATCGACAAGAGCGTTGGAGTGACGATAAATCAAATCATCGGCAAGCACCTTGTCGAG
>JACADU010000365.1 GCA_013388415.1 Bryobacteraceae bacterium | reverse complement strand
GCCCGGCTGCTTGCCCAGCTCAAACCTGCCCGGCGAGTCCTTCGCGACCGCGATCTCGCCGCAGCGGCGTGGCCCGCCGCCGTCGGCAAACAGGTCGCGGCCCGCACGCGAGTTCTGAGGGTGGAAGAGCGCCGCCTGATTGTCGCTGTCGAAGACGTTCTCTATCAGCGCAACCTGCAAAGCCTCACGCGTCAAATCCTGGCCAATCTGCGGGATCTGGTGGGCAGCGCTGCGCCCGAGTCGATCGAATTCGTCCTCGCGCCCCAGCGGCGTTCTCCGCAGCGCGAATTCCGCCTGGAGACCGCTTCCCTCGACGAAGCCGACTCCATCGCGGATCCGGGCTTGCGCCGCATCTACGTCAATTCCAGAAAGAAGGCTCTCGCCTGACATGAAAATCACGGAACAGGAAGTACGGTACGTGGCCGCGCTGGCCAACCTGGAACTCAGCGAACCGGAAACGGCGCGAATGGCCCACGAGCTCGACGAAATCCTGACCTACATGGACAAGCTCAACGAGTTGGACACCGGCGGCGTCGAGCCCATGGCGCAAGTGCTCTTCCCCGCCGGTGAAACAGCCACGCTGCGCGAGGACGAGCCCGGCGCCACTCTTTCCAACCAAGCCGCGCTTGCCAATGCCCCGCTCTCAGGCGCCGGGCAATTCAAAGTCCCAAAGATCATCGAGCGGTAGGACGCGCGAAACAACGATGGAAACCGGCAAACTCACGATCGCGCAAATCCAGGCAGGACTGCGCTCGAAGCAATTCTCCGCGGTCGAACTCGCGGAGTCGGCTCTCGCCTTCGCTGAAGCGGAGAATCCGAAAACCAACGCATATCTGCTGCTCGCCGCGGACCGCGCCCTGGCATCGGCACGGCGCGTGGACGCCAAACTGTCGGCTGGCGAAGATCCCGGCCCGCTGGCGGGCGTGCCCACCGGCATCAAGGACGTCATCGTCACCAAGGGCCTCAGAACCACCTGCGGCTCGAAGCTGCTCGAGAAGTTCGTTCCTCCCTACGACGCCACCGCCGTGGCTCGCATCGAAAACGCGGGCGGCGTCCTGCTCGGCAAGCTGAATTGCGACGAGTTCGCCATGGGTTCGTCGAATGAAAACTCGGCCTTCGGACCGGTTCGCAATCCGGCCGCGCCAGACCGTGTGCCCGGCGGCAGTTCCGGCGGATCGGCCGCCGCCGTGGCGCAGGGGACCGCCGTCGTCGCGCTCGGCTCGGATACCGGCGGATCCATCCGCCAACCCGCCTCCTTCTGCGGCGTCGTCGGCGTCACGCCGACCTACGGCCGCGTTTCACGCTACGGATTGGTCGCCTTCGCCTCGAGCCTCGATCACATCGGCCCCTTGGCCAGGAACGTCGATGACGCCGCCACCCTGCTCGGCGTCATTGCCGGCCGCGACCCCATGGACTCGACCAGCGCCTTCGCTCCCGTTCAGGACTACCGCGCGGCCATGCATCTGCCCGTCCGAGGAATGAAGATCGGCCTCCCCAAGGAATACTTCGAGGGCCTCACCAGCGACACCCGGCTCCAGATCGAAAAGGGCGTCCGGTTGCTGCGGCAGGAAGGATGCGAAGTCCTCGAGGTGAGCCTGCCTCACACGCCCTACGCCATCGCCTGTTACTACATCATCTGCACCGCCGAGGCCAGTTCCAACCTCGCCCGCTATGACGGCGTCAAGTACACCATCCGCTCCAGCCGCGCGCAGACCCTCCAGGACATGTACCGAATGACCCGTGGAGAAGGGTTCGGGGCCGAGTGCAAACGCCGCATCATGCTCGGAACCTACGTTCTCAGCGCCGGCTATTACGACGCCTACTATCTCAAGGCGCAGAAGGTCCGCGCCCTCATCGCGCGCGATTTCGAACGCGCCTTCGAAACCGTCGATGCCCTCGTGACGCCAGTGAGCCCGTTCCCCGCCTTCAAACTCGGCGAGAAACTCGACGACCCCATCCAGATGTACCTGAGCGACATCTACACGATCACCGGCTCTCTGGCCGGCATCCCCTGCATGAGCGTGCCCTGCGGCGCCACCTCCGAGGGCCTGCCTGTCGGAATGCAGATCCTGACCCGCCACTTCGACGAGCCGGGCATGTTCCGGCTGGCGGCCCACTTTGAACGCGCCGGCGGATTTACACTATAAGACAGTCTGGGAATCCGACCAAAGGGCTGCATCCTTTCCGGGATTGCCGCCATCTCTTCCAAGGAGGAAGTATCACCTTTATGGCCTTTACTCTGCCCCCTCTCCCCTATGCGCACGACGCGCTGGAACCGTACGTGGACAAGATGACGATGGAGATCCACCACGGAAAGCACCATCAGGCCTATGTCACGAATTTGAATAAGGCGCTTGAGTCCGCCCCCGATCTGGCCGGCAAGAGCCTGGAACAACTGCTGGCCAATGGAGTGTCCGCCGTGCCCGAATCGATCCGCACCGCGGTCCGCAACAACGGCGGCGGCCACTGGAACCACACCCTGTTTTGGGAAATCATGGCCCCGAAGGCCGGCGGCGCCCCCGTCGGCAACCTGGCCAAGGCGATCAACGCCAAATTCGGCACTTTCGACAACTTCAAAGAGAAGTTCACGGCGGCGGGCGTGGGCCGGTTCGGCTCCGGTTGGGCATGGTTGATCAAGACTGCCGACGGCATCGACATCATGTCGACTCCCAACCAGGACAACCCGCTGATGGAGGGCAAGTACGCCGTTATCGGCTTGGACGTCTGGGAACACGCCTACTACCTGAAGTATCAGAACCGCCGCCCGGACTACATCGCCGCCTGGTGGAATGTGGTCAACTGGGCAAAGGCCGAAGAGCGATTCAACTCCGGCAAGTAAGCGCACGGCGCTTCGCAGCCATGCATGAGCAGTATCTCCGCCGCGCCATCCGGCTCGCCGTCGAAAACGTCGAGCAGGGGCGCGGCGGCCCTTTTGGAGCCGTGATCGTGCGCGACGGCGCCGTCGTCGCCGAAGCCGCCAACCGCGTCACCACGATCCCTGACCCCACCGCGCACGCGGAGGTGCTCGCCATCCGCGAGGCGGCGCGCTGCCTGGGCACGCACAACCTTTCGGGCTGCGTGATCTACGCAAGCTGCGAACCCTGCCCCATGTGCCTCGGCGCGATCTACTGGGCGCGCCTCGATGCAGTCTACTTCGCAGCGACCCGTCAGGACGCCGCCGCCGCCGGATTCGACGACTCCTTCCTCTACGACGAGATCCCGCTCTCCCTGGAGAAACGATCAAAGCCCGCCATCCGGTTGGAGTGCGGGGAGGGGTCCGCCCCATTCGACGCCTGGCGCGCCGCGCCGGGCCGCACCCCTTATTGAAGGGTCTTTAGAAGACCACCATGTCATCCCGTAGGGCAGGCCCTCGGCCTGCGGCGGCCTCCCAGGCCGCCCCGGAGGGCCTGACGAAGAGACCCGCGCAGCCTGAAAGACAGCCCCCAAAGGGCCAAACTTGCCATGGTTGTTTCATGACGGCCACTCAGACTGGAGAATTACGCAATATCCGGCATCGACGACGCCATCGCCCGCGGACGTGGCCGCCTGTGGCGCTTTATCCGCGGCAGAATCCCAGATCGGGCCGATGCCGAAGATGCCCTTCAGTGAGTCTTCTACGAGTCTGTCGTCGCCTATCGCCTCACTGAGCCGATCCACAACGCGGGCGCCTGGATGCTTCGCGTCGCCCGCAACCGGGTGACCGACTGGTTCAGGAAAAAACGGCCGGTCGCTCTCGGTGATCCCGTTGCCGGCGCGGATCCGGTGAAAAGGACAACTTGGGAGGATATCCTCCCATCCACCACCGCAGGTCCCGATGCTGTCTACGCGCAAAGGGCTCTGCTCGACGAGTTGTTGGCGGCTATCGACGAATTGCCCGTTCCTCAGCGCGAGGTGTTTGCCGCTCACCAGATCGAAGGGCGCAGCTTCGTCGAGATCGCCCAGGCGGCCGCGGAAAAGCCCGGCACGCTCATTTCGCGTAAGCACCAGGCGGTTCT
>JACADU010000500.1 GCA_013388415.1 Bryobacteraceae bacterium | reverse complement strand
CTCCGGACGGTCGCGCACCATGTATTGCGCGGGGGTGGATTCGTGATCGAGGTCGCGGGCATCAATGTCCGCTCCCCGATCCAGGAGGCATTCCGCGATTTCAATCGTGCTCGCAAAGTGGAGCGGGGTTTGGCCATCCGGGCCCCGCGCGTGAACCAAGGCGCGATCCGCGGCCAGCAACTCGCGAAGCCGATCGATCATTCCGAGGCGCGCCGCGGCGTGAACATCGACCGCTGCACCGCGTTGGATCGCATATCGGGCCAGCTCGGGCTCGGCGCCGTGCAGGAGTCCAAAACCGCCCGCCCACCAGCGGCTCTTGGCATTGATATCGGCCCCCGCCTCCAGCAACACCTCCAGCATCGCGCGGCTGCGGACGTGAGTGATCAGCGGCGCATCGAACGCGGCCACGGGCTCGTTGATCCGGGCTTTGAGTTCCGGATTGCGCGCCAGCAACCGGCG
This sequence comes from Bryobacteraceae bacterium, assembly GCA_013388415.1. Classification (GTDB taxonomy): domain Bacteria; phylum Acidobacteriota; class Terriglobia; order Bryobacterales; family Bryobacteraceae; genus JACADU01. The sequence continues at coordinate 7,086 of JACADU010000500.1, read as the reverse complement.
AAACCGCATCGCATCATCGGCCGCAAACGCCTGGCGCAACTGTTCCACGGGGTCGCCCGTTTCGGAATCCAACCGGTGGAGATGCGCCTTAAGCCGCGGCCAACTGGCAAAGCCATGCTCGCGGGCGATCACCAGTTGAGCGTCGCTGAGGGAGAACCTGGCCGCGCGGAGGTCCGATTCCGACGCCTGGGACCAGCGCGGATGGTTTTCGCGGATGCGGTGGCGCGCGCTGGCGTCGCCGGCGCGGTGAGCTTTGAGGAGGTCCTTGGCCTGAGTCTTGAGCTGTTCAAGATTCGGCCGCGGAGGCAGCGACTTCGGCATAGAACCTTTCTGCTATCGCCTGGGGTCCGCCCGACAGGCAGCATCAAGGTTGTGCTGACACCGAACTTTGCACAGGTGGGCTCAGCCCTTTCCGCGGACCCGGATGCGTCCCGAACGCACCGACAATAAGCCATGCGCGCCGGCCCCGGTCAACTCACGGCCGGGCCGAAACCCCGGGCTTTCACTGCGCGGCAAGCCGCAACCGCCGCCGGCGGGGCGAGGCGTCCGTCGAGCCCCGGCGAGCGGCTGCTGCCGTTTGACGGTCCGGGCCAACCGCCCCCGGGCGCATCGCTTGATTCGACGCCTCGGGTTTCCGGGGCCGCTGGACAAGCGCCCGATTCGGATCGACTTTGATTGCGCACAACAGATCCGCGAAAACAACAGCGTCAACGCCGCGGCGCGTGGTTCAGGGCAGTCGAGCCGTGGCCGGCGGAACACCCAACAAAACATGAACAAGTACATCGTCGAATTCATCGGCACGTTCTTCCTTGTGCTCACGGTCGGGATGAGTGTGATCGAACCGGGCCTCGGCAATTTCGCGCCCCTGGCCATCGGCGCGGCGCTCATGGTGATGGTCTATGCCGGCGGCCACATTTCCGGCGGCCACTACAATCCGGCGGTGACCGTGGCGGTGTGGCTGCGCGGGAAATGCGGCACCACCGACCTGCCCGGCTACTTTGTGGCACAAATCGTCGGCGCCATCGTCGCCGCCGTGGTGGTGATTTATTTGAAAGGCAACCCCCAGTTGTCGCCCGGCCCACTGAGAATCGGGCCGGCGTTGCTTGCGGAGTTTCTGGGAACCTTCGCCTTGTGCTGGGTGGTCCTCAATGCCGCCACCGCCAAGGCGACGGAAGGCAACTCCAATTACGGCCTGGCCATCGGTTTCACGGTCATGGTGATGGCCTTTGCCGTGGGCGCCGTCTCGGGCGGCGCCTTCAATCCCGCCGTCGCGGTCGGCGCGGCGGTGATGCACCTGATTCAAGGGGGGAACATCTGGATTCATTTGCTCGCCGATTTCGCGGGCGGGGTCGCGGCCGCCTATGCGTTCAAGGCATTGAGCACAAGCGACCGGCCGGAGTTGGCCATCATCAATCCTCCGCGGGCGGGCGATTCGGCCGAGCGGGCGCGCTGACGAGGATCCAAGCATTCGAATGTCACCCTGGGGACTGCGGCCCGCGGCGCCGGGTCCCGAAGCCCCTGCCTTGACCGGCGCCCTTCCTTCACTACATTCGCACGACCACACCGACACGCGAGAGGCAGCCAGAACGCACCGAAGCAATCATGCGGCGGACCAGCCAACGGCCAGCGCACGCGGCAACGCTCCGGGATCAGTTTGCTCGAAATGACTACTGGCTGGTTGGGCCGGGCTACGACCTGGCTTTCATCATTCTTTCCGCGGTGGTCGTCCTGTTCCCGCACGTCAGCCACGCCCTGGTGCCCAGCAATGTCTTCGTCGATCAGTTGGTCACGATGGTGGTCGGCGGCCCGCACTTGTTTGCCACCTACACGATGACCGTGATGGAGCCGGATTTTCGCCGCCGCTACCCCGTCTATTCGAAACTCGCGTGGCTTCTGCCGGTAATCATTGTGACGCTGGCAGCGCTGAACCTGACGCTGCTGGTCACGATTTTTTTCTTCTGGGCCTCGGTGCATGTGATTCACCAGGCGTGCTTCGTGGCCGACGCGTATCGCATGAAGGATCCTCGCGGCTGGAGCTGGCGGTCGCGCTTCATCGACTATGGACTGATGATGACCTGCCTTTACCCGGTGGCGACGGAGAAGCTCATTCGGAACGAGTTCAACACCGGCGGCCGCGTGCTGCTGTTTCCTGAGTTCCTGCGCGTCGATTGGTTGCCGGGGTTGGCCTGGGGCATCTTTCTGGGCTTCCTGTCGGCGTTCCTGGTGAAAACGGTTTCCGAGTGGCGCGCCGGGCGTTTTCACTTTGCCAAGACCTTTCATATCAGCCTGGCGACGATTCTGTTTCTGTGGACTCCGACGCTGAGCAATCTGGACATCGCCTTCCAGGGCCTCAACTGCTGGCACTCGTTTCAGTATCTGGCGCTGGTGTTGTACCTGAACCGGCTGCGCGAGCAGAGCGGCTACATCCAATCGGGCCTGGTGCAGAGGGTCTCGCGGCGGGGGTGGCGCCTGTACGGGTTGTGCCTGGCGTTTACGCTGGCGGCGGGGCTGATGTTTCTGGCCCTGCTCTCGGTGGTGGTGCATTTCGGCTGGTTCGAAGAGGGCCGGCAGATGCGAAGCTTCTTCCATGGCACGGTGTACGCCAAACAACACTACTTCGCGTTCTACAGCGTGGTCCTGTCGTTTCTCCTGATTCACTACTACTTCGACCACTTCCTGTTCCTCGGTCGCGACAGGAAGATCACGCCAACGTTTGCCCCCTTGCCGGCGCGCGCCTGAACGACATCCGCGGCTGTACAAGGAACCGGGCTTGTGGCTCCATTCGCCGAACAGACGGCACGGCATGCACACGATCACGCTCTCCATCGCACCGGCAGTTTGCGCCCTCAGCCTCGGCTTCAGTCTCGCCAGCGCCTCGTCGCTGCCGCGCAGCGCCCCTGAAACGCAAGGCGTTTCCTCCGCCGCCGTGCTGGATTTTGTCCGGGCCGCCGACGCAACCGTGGACGCGATGCACAGCTTCATGCTGGTGCGCCACGGGCACGTCGTCGCCGAAGGCTGGTGGGCCCCGTACGACGCTCAGACACCGCATTCGCTTTACTCGCTGAGCAAGAGCTTCACCTCCACCGCCGTGGGACTGGCCATTGCGGAAGGCAAGCTGAGTCTCGACGACCGGGTGTTGGACGCCTTCCCGGAAGACGCCCCCAGTCAGCCTGGCGATCACCTCAAGGCGATGCGCGTGCGCGATCTCCTGCGCATGTCCACCGGACACCAGACCGAGCCTTCATTCGGCTCCGAACCGCACTGGACGCGCGCCTTCCTGGCGCACCCGGTCCCCTTTAAGCCAGGCACGCACTTTCTCTACAACACGCCGGCCACGTACATGCTTTCGGCGATGGTTCAAAAGGCGACCGGCTCAACCGTCCTCGACTACCTGCGGCCGCGCTTGTTTGAGCCTCTGGGCATCGAAAACCCGATCTGGGGAACCAGCCCGCAAGGCATCACCCTGGCGGCTATGGCCTGAGCATTCGCACCGAGGATATCGCGCGCTTTGGCGAGCTCTACCTGCGCCGCGGGTCGTGGAATGGCCGGCAACTGGTTCCCGCCGCCTGGATCGACGAAGCCACCGCCCGCCAGACTTCCAACGGCAGCAACCCTGACAGCGACTGGGACCAGGGTTACGGCTACCAGTTCTGGCGCTGCCGCCACGGGGCCTATCGCGGGGACGGCGCGTTTGGACAGTTTTGCATCTTCTTGCCGGCGCACGACGCCGTGGTCGCCATCACCAGCGGAACCCGCGATATGCAACGCGTCATGAACCTCGTGTGGGAGAAGCTGCTGCCGGCGCTGCAACCCGAGCCATTGACGCCGAACCCGACGGCCCGCGCCGAACTGGAACAGTTTTGGAAGACGGCTGCGTTGCGCACGCCGGCTGGCGCGGCAACCTCGCCGCGAGCCACCCAGGTTTCCGGCAGGCGATACCGTTTTCCGCCGAACGCTCAAAACCTCGAGGCCCTCTCGCTCGAGCTGGGAACGGACGGCGTTGCGGTCACGCTGGTCGCTCGTATCAATGGCGCTGAACACCGGGTCCCGTGCGGCCAGGGCACCTGGCAAAAAGGACGCCTGGCCATCGGCGCGATGCCCGAACAACCCGTGGCAGCGAGCGGCGCATGGACGGCTGACGACACCTACACTGCCCTGCTCTGCTTCTACGAAACGCCGTTCTGCCTTACGGCCAAACTGAAGTTCGCGGAGGGCCAGTTGATCTACGACGCGGAATACAACGTGGCGTTTGGACCGACCAGGCAACCGCAACTGGCGGGGCGCAGCGACTAACGGCTGATGGCGCGAGCCTGACCGCGGGCTCCGCCAGCGGTGCCGACCACGAAAGGCTCGGGATGTCTGGCTGTGGGCGCCGTTCACAGCGGTGCGTCGCCGATTGGAGTCCCTGAACGGCGCGCGCCGCCCTGAACTTGGGGGGCCGCATCAAGCCGGCGCCGAATCGCGACGAACTTTTCAGCCAAAAGAATCGGTTGAGTCATCCGCCATCTGCGCTAGATTAACGTGTCTGCGGGGCGAAACGGAGCCTTCTTTGCCGGGTCGCTCCGGAGACGGGTTCGCCGGAAGGACTTTCCGGCGAAAAGGAGGTGTTGTTTGGTTGTTTGGGTTGGGCGGGCGCCGAAAGGCGCCCGCCGTTCGGCGTTATCTTTCGCGTCCTTCCTATCGCTCGAGTCCGGCGAGCGGCCTTCGCGTTTGACGCGGTTCTCTTTTCGGACAGTGTTTGGCCATGCGATGTCCCATTCCAACCCGGGCGGCTCAGCGCGTGGGCTGGCGTAAAGCCTGGCTCAGCTTGGTACTGCTCGCGGTCGTCGGACTGACCGGCGGCTCGGCCCGCGCTGATTGGCCGATGTACCGCGGTCCCGGAGGGGACGGGATCGCACGCCAGCCGATTCGCACCAACTGGACGGAACAACCGCCGGTCTTGCTGTGGCGAAAGCCGCTCACCAATGGGCTCTCTTCCGTCGCGGTCAGCGCCGGACGGGTGTTCACCCAGGTACGCCAAGGCGGCGCCTTGAACGGCACCGAGATTTGCGTGGCCCTGGACGCCGCCACCGGCAATCAGCTCTGGGCTTCGCCCGTCGGTCTGGCACGATATCCAGACGGCGGCGTCGGCGGCGATGACGGGCCGCGCAGCACGCCCGCCGTCGGCGGCGATCGCGTGTACGTCCTGGGCAGCTACCTGACCTTGCATTGTTTCGACGCGGCCACGGGCGAGACCATCTGGTCCAAAGACCTGCGGGCCGAGCTGGGAGCCGAGGTGATTCCCTGGCAGAACGCCGCCTCGCCGTTAATCGAAGGCGACCTGTTGCTGCTCAACGGCAATGCCGCTCCAAACCGCGTGCTCGCGGTGCGGACCAGCGATGGCAGCATTGCCTGGCGCCTGCACAACGAAGCCATGACGCACGCCACCCCCGTGCCCGCAACCATCCATGGCGTGCGCCAGGTCGTTTTCTGGACCCAGTCGGGCCTGTTGTCCGTGGACCCGCAGACCGGCACGGCGCTGTGGCGTTTTCCCGTCCGCTACAGCACCTCGAGCGCGGCCTCGCCGGTCGTCGATGGCGACACGGTTTTCTGTTCGGCAGCCTACAACACCGGAGCGAACGCGGCTCGAATCACGCGAACCGGCGACACGTTCACCGCCACCGCCCGGTGGCCGCGTCGGTCCAGCCGCCCGATTCACTGGAGCACGCCGGTGGTGGTGGACGGCTTTGTGTACGGCCTTTTTGAGCTTCCCAATGCCCTCGGTTGTCTCAGCCTCGCTACGGGCGAGGATCGCTGGTTTGAATCGGGCTTCGGTTACGGCGCCACGCTGCTGGTCAACGGCAAGATCCTCGCCCTCGCCGAGTCGGGCGACGTCGTCCTGGTGGAACCGGACCCGAACCAATACCGCGAGATTGACCGGTTCCGGGCGGTGAACAGTCGTTGTTGGAATTCGCCGGCCCTGAGCGAAGGCGTGCTTTACGTCCGGAGCACGACCGAGCTCGCCGCGTTCGACCTCAGCGTCGCGGTCGCCGCTCCCCTGCGTCTGAGTGCGTCCCACGACGCTGCGGCTGGCCGGATCCGGTTCGAGGTTACGAGCACAGACGGGCAGCCGATCGACTCCAGCCGCGCCGCGCGCATTGCGATTGTGCAGTCGGACGACCTGACGCGGCCGCTGGCCGAGTGGGGAATCAGCCCGGTTTCCCTGACGCTCGAAGGCGGAGTCTTGCGAGCCGAGTTGCCAATCGCCACCGACCCTGCCGCCCGTTACTACCTGGTGCGCGAGCAGCAATAATCCGCATCCGGCCCCGATTCGATCTCCTCCACGGTGCCAGGTTCACGCCGGACAACTTCATGTTGCATATGCAACGCGCACTTGTCCGGACTCACGCGACTGTTTACGGGGAACGACTCGCGACGAGTCTGGCCCGGCTCCCTGCCTTCCAACCCCCGTGCCCATACTCCAAGCGAGTCCAGGCCAATCACCAATTGACAGGAAGCGCAGGGCTGCTACTCATGTCCGCAAGGATTGAGAACAAGCAGGGAGGACACGTGAGGCCGTATCGTTTCATGGCAGGCGCACTGGTGGCGAGGCTCTCGACGACCGTGCTGCTGGGGTTCGTGTGTTTCGCGGCGAGCGCCGGCACGCTTGGCCAGACCAACGGTGCTCAGCGAACGATCGCCGGGGAGCCGCGGCGCGAGGTGCCTGGCGTCGTCGATCACCGGACGCTCAGTCACGGACAACACGAGGTCAACGGCGACATGCTCGTCCTTGTTGACTTGCCGGAAGCCACGACTCGCCCCCAGGAACTGCCCGTCACAACGTCGCCACCCGACACGGCTTCCCTTGAGGCGTTGATCAGGAACAGCGCCGATCTTGACTTTGACGACGTGGTGCACGTCCTCATCCCCGAACCAGGCGCGTACCTGCGGCTCTTCAGCCTGGGACTGCTGTCCTTTGCCTGTTATCGAGTCGTGGCGACCTGTCGGAAGTCCCGGCCCTGAGGCCAGTCGTTCGACCATCGAACAGGGGATCGCCGCGGCTGACCGGACGCGGCCCCTTCGCGACCGGGCTGGATCCCACCCTGG
>JACADU010000382.1 GCA_013388415.1 Bryobacteraceae bacterium | reverse complement strand
GCGCCGGATGCAGCGCCGGCCCACCTTGGTGACCGCCTTCTGGCGGCAGGCGGAGTTGTTCTAGAGGCTGTCACTATATTACGCGAAGCTCAATAGCGCCGGGCCGCGGCGGTTGTTCGACCGCCATCATCCCGCCGCGCGGCGCAGTGCGCTCTCGACCGGCTGCGGTAAGTCCAGAGGCATGAAGAATTTGTGCGGATAGAGGTAATCCTCCCCCGACTCGTCGATGACGCGGACCAGCCCGTGCGTCTCCGCCTCGGGATCCTCCACAGCCTGGTAGATCTTCCGCAACTCGAGGGATGCGGGATATCCCGTGTTGCGTATGCACACGACAAACCGCTTCTTCTGCCGGACCTTTCGCGCCATTCTCGTCACCGCACCAAGCGTTTGATCTTCACTTCTCTTCTACCAACGCCGGCCGCCTCGTACCAATGCACCTCGGCTTCGCAGACGAATCCGTCGGGCAAGCGGACCGTTGCGATGCCCTTGCGCTTCCGCCATCGGCCGCGACCGTACAACCGTCGCAGCCGAGCGCGGTCGCGAAGCGACGGTCCAGCCGCAATCGTCTCCGCGCTGCGAAGAGGACCGACGATCTCGAACTGCGTGCGCACAGATCGCCTGTACCAAGGGACTTCTCGATCGCGCTAACGGCTCGGTTCAGCGGCGGCGCGCGAGCGCCGTCCGCTGCAACCGATGGTTAGCTGGCTACTGGACCTTCACGATCGCCGGCGGCTGCCACGTGCCTTCGCCAACCGGGAGGATCGAGGGCGGCGTTTCCTTCGGCCAGTAGAGGCGCATGACGAGGTAGATCGCGCCGTCGGGTGCGGGCAGCCAGTTGGCCTCCTTGTCCGCTCCGGGCGAATCCTTCTGAATGTAGAGCGTCGTTGATCCATCCGCGTTCTTCTTCATCGTGGGCAGCATCGGCGAGTTGATGAGGTAGCGGTTGATCGGGTTCTTGATCAGAAATTGGGTCTTGCCGTCGTACATCGTCACGGACCAGAAGGCGTTCACCGGCGGAAACTGACCTGCGGGGAAAGTGAGCGTGTAGTTGTGCTTGCTGCCATCCAGCGGCTCGCCGTCGGCCAGCGATCTGGCCATGGGATACACGGCTTCGACGGCGTCGTTGCCGTAGATCCCCGAGGTCGCAGCCGCGGCGCGCAGCAGCCAGTTGCCGTCATAGAAGGCACGGTCGCCGAAAAACGATGCGGCTCTCCAACCGTTGACCTCTTTCAGCGCGGTCTCGAGGAAGTGCTTGACCTTCTCTTCGCCCTGCTTCATGCCCTGTTCCACCGCAGCCTTCATTTCCGGCTAAGCATCTTTCATCGCCGCCATGAGCCTGTCGATCCGGGCACGAATCGCCACCTCTTCCGGACCGGGCGGCGCAAAGGGCAGGGAAAAGGCCAGGTACTCCCAGAATCGTGTTTTGGCCAGATCGTCGTTGATCTCGGGAAAATTCATCGCCGGCGCGGCTCGGGGCGCGGGTTTCTTGAGATACGCCGAGAGCGGTTGAACCTTGTAGCCCGACTGCACCTTGACGACGTTCGGCATGTCCTGCGGATTGAACAACTGCGTGCGGTACGCAGCCAACGAGAATGCTGTCGAGGAGTGGAACACGTTCTTGATGCCCGCCGGGGTCTCACCTTTCCAACCCGGGCCGACCACCAGGTAATCTCCGGCTTCGGGTCCCGTGGCGCGCTGGCCGATGTAGCCGTAGTTGAACGTGTTGCCGTCGACGAGCATGACCGAGTAGTAGCGCTCCTTGGGTACCGCCGGGACGGACAGCACTATCGGCTCTGCCCGCAGATCGAGCCACGCCAGGGAATACGGCGTGTCGCTGTTGGGCGTGACGATGGCCGTGTCCTGATAGGTGAAGACGCGGGCCTCGTTCTTGATCTGGTTGAATGGCGCCTTGTATTGGCCGGAGTTCTTGTCGATGGAGTATTCGTACATCACCGCGTAGTTCATCACGATGGGCAGGCCGTAGATGAACCCTTCCTCGGCGATGGCTTTGACCTCGGCGGGAGTGATGTCCGCCGCCCGGGCGGACGTGAAGGATGCGAGCAATACCATCGTGGACGCGAGGGCTTTTAGCAGGGTTGGTTTCATGAACGAGTATCTCCCTTCCTCGATTGAATGAGTCAGCGGCCAGCTAACGCTCAGCATCAGCGGCGGCGCGTAGCGCCGTCCGCTGCATGCTGTTGTTAGCGAGCGCCGGAGGGGCGCCGGCGCCGCCAGTATCCAGGACGGCGATGTTGATGCGCAATGGCGACGAGATAGATCTCGTTTCTCCCCGCTCGGTAGATGACGCTGAAGGGGAAGCCAGCGACCAATCGCTTCCGGAAGCCGCCCGCCAGCGGTGCACCGGCATCGGGCAGTTCAGCGATGCGCCTCGTGGTCTCCTCGACGGCATCCAAGAACCGGAGCCCGAGACCGTTGAGACGCGCTTCATAGAAGTCCGCGCTCGCGTCGAGTTCCGCCCGGGCTGACGGGTGGAACGTGACTGCCGTCACGACGAGAACTTGGCTCGAAGCTGGGCAAAGACGTCACGCGCCGGAACCCCGCGGACGACACCCGTTCGAAGCTCCTCGAAGCGTTGCTCGGCCTCGGCAAGCCAGAGCTTCTCCACCTCTTCCGGTGACTCGGCTTCCTCTTCGAGGCTCGCCAGGAGCCGAACTGCAAGGCGCGCTCGCTCCTCTTCCGACAGCTGGAGCGCATCGTCCTCAACCTTCGCCAGCGGTCTCGCCATGTCGACCTCGCTCCTCTCTCCGTATCACACGCCTCGCACTGCTCGCTAACGCCTGGCGGTCAGCCGCGCGGGCCGCAACGCGTCGGTTCCCGTTGTTCGAACGGCTCCGCGGCCCGCGTCGGCTGCAGCGGCTTGTTATTGAGACTCGCATAATATAGTGACATTCCTCGGCGGATATGGTACACCGCGACTCATGGGCAATCCGGCAGGGGTGAAGCGGGATTTCGATGAGTTGGAACGACGGCGCCTGGAAGCGGCGCGCCTGCTGCGGGCCGGGGTGAGGCCGGCCGAGGTCGCGCGGCGGGTGGGCGTGCATCGCCAGTCCGTGAGTCGCTGGGTGCAGCAGCTGGCCACCCGCGGGCGGGCCGGGCTGAAGAAGGCCGGGCGCGCGGGGCGCCCGCCGCGGCTGACGGCCTCGCAACGCCGGCAGCTCGAACGCGCCCTGCAGCGGGGGCCGGAAGCGCTGGGATACGCCACCGGGCTGTGGACCACCGGGCGGGTCGCCGAGCTGATCGAGCAGGAGTTCGCCGAGCGCTATCATCCCGGCCACGTCTGGCGCCTGCTCCGGCAGCTCGGGTGGAGCTGCCAGCGGCCGACCGGGCGCGCCTTGGAGCGCGATGAAGTCCGCATCCGGTGGTGGAAGCGGGAGCATTGGCCGGCGCTTAAAAAAAAGCCCGCCGCGAGCGGCGCACCATCGTCTTCATCGACGAAAGCGGGCTCAGCGAGCGCCCGCACCGCTGTCGGACGTGGGCGCCACGAGGGCAGACCCCCGTCCTCCAGTACCACTTCCATTGGAAGACGCTCTCGGCGATCGCCGGCGTGACGCTGTGGCAGTTCTACTTCCGGCTGTACCCCGGCACCATCAAGAGTCCGGAGATCGTCGACTTCCTGGGCCGACTGCAACGGGCCATCCCCGGCAAGCTGCTCATCATTTGGGACGGGCTGCGACAGCATCGCAGTCGGCTGGTGAAGGACTTCCTCGCTCGACAGCACGGCGCGATCCACCTGGAGTACCTGCCCGCCTACGCGCCGGAGCTGAACCCGGTGGAGTACCTCTGGGGATACTGGAAGAAGCACGAGTTGCCCAACTTCTGCCCGAAGGACTTTCCGCAGCTCACCGCCGAGGCGCGACGCGCGTTGCGCCGGATGCAGCGCCGGCCCACCTTGGTGACCGCCTTCTGGCGGCAGGCGGAGTTGTTCTAGAGGCTGTCACTATATTACGCGAAGCTCAATAGT
>JACADU010000034.1 GCA_013388415.1 Bryobacteraceae bacterium | reverse complement strand
GGGTCGGGATCCGTTGTCCTGGGGGGCCAACCTGAGCCAGCGTTTGTTGAAATGGCGCGGAGGTTGGCCGACTCAGGGACCGAAATGCCGCTGGTGGGGGCGGTGGGAGAAGTGATGACTCCGCCGGATTCACTGACCGTGCCATCGGAGAAAGTAGCCGAAGCGGCGAGCAAGTTGCGGGCGGCGCGGTTCCAATTGGCTGAGAAGCTGCTGCGCAGGGCTGAAGAACTTGATCCGGAAAACCCGCGGTGGAAGCGTGCGATGGAGAGGCTGGAGCGGGCAAAGACGGGCGGAGGCGTTACAATCGAGGCGTTTTCCGCGGCGGAGCCGGGGACGAAGCGCATCACGGTGGGCGGGAATGTCCAGGCGTTCAAGCTGGTGAAGAGCGTGGAACCGGTGTACCCGCCGCTGGCGCGGCAGGCGCGAATTCAGGGCGCCGTCCGGTTCACCGTGCTCATCGACAAAGCCGGAAGCATCGCGAAGATGCGGTTGATTTCGGGCCATCCGCTGCTGGTGCAGGCGGCGCAGGAAGCGCTTCAGCAGTATGAGTATAAACCGACGATTCTTGGCGGCGAGCCGGTGGAAGTTGTCACGCAGGTGGACGTCCATTTCACACTGAGTCCGCCTGCCGAGTTCCGGTAGCTACGTTCTCCTGCGCGCGGCGAACTTCGCGCGGAACTTGGCCACCTTCGGGTTCACGACGAACATACAGTAGGGCTGGTGCGGGTTCCGCGCGAAGTATTCCTGGTGGTAGTCCTCCGCGATCCAGAACCGGGAGGCTTTCGTCACCTCGGTGACGATCGGATCATCGAAGGCGCGCGCATCGGTGAGTTCCTGGATGAGGCCGCGGGCGATGACTTCCTGCTCGGCGGAGTGGACGAAGATTGCGCTGCGGTATTGCGTGCCGACGTCGTTGCCCTGGCGGTTGAGCGTGGTGGGGTCGTGGATGGCGAAGAAGATCTCGAGGATGTCGCGATAGGAGATGACTTCGTTGTCAAAGGTGACCTGGACGACTTCGGCGTGGCCGGTGAGGCCCGAGCAGACGGAGTGGTAGTCAGGGCGCTCGACCGTCCCGCCCATGTAGCCGCTTTCGACGGATTCGACGCCGGCGACTTCGTCATAGACGGCTTCGAGGCACCAGAAGCAGCCTCCGGCGAGGGTTGCGATTTCTTTCATCAGTTCTCTTGATCGTATCCGGCGAGGCGGCGGACCCAAATATTCCGGAAACGAACTTTGGAGCCGTGGTCCTGGAGGAGGAGCGGCTCTTCGGGGGCGTGGGGCGCGTAAGTGCCGACCTGGCGGTGGGCCATGCGTCCGATGACTTCCTTGCGGTTGTGGACGACGACGCCGTTGTAAAACACGGTCTGGTAAGCCGGTTTAACGAGCTTGTCGCCTTCCCATTTGGGCGCCTCGAAGACGATGTCGTAGTAATTCCACTCGCCTGGCTTTTTGACGGGAGCGACGAGCGGGGGCCACTGGCCGTAGATGGCGCCGGCCTGGCCGTCGGCGTAGGTGGGATTGTTCCAGGAGTCGAGCACCTGGATTTCGTAGCGGCTCTGGATGATGACGCCGGAATTGCCGCGGTTCTGGCCTTCGTTCTCGACGACGACGGGGGAGGCCCATTCGATGTGGTACTGGGCGTCGCCGAACTTCTCCTTGGAGACGAGGTCGCCGGCGCCGGGGGTCCATTCGAAGTACCCGTTTTCGACCTTCCATGTAGGCGCGACCATCTTGCCGCGGTTGGGCCCGCGGCCGATTTGTTCCCACTTGGAGAGGTCCTTGCCATCAAAGAGGATGATGGCGTCCGACGGCGGCTGGAAAGGAAGGTCGCCGGGGGTGATCTGTTTGGGGCGTGGCCGGTCGATGTCGTGGACGAGCCAGGGCTGGCCAGGGAGCTTCGGTGTGTCCTTGTAGCCGAGCTGGGCAGGGAGGGAAGGCGAAAGCAGGAGAAGGCAAGACAGGAAGAGCGTGGTTCGCATAGAACTGAAATCCTCTGGTTGAAAACTGATCGTATCAGACGGCGGTTCGGGGGCGGCTTGGGGCCGTGCGCCAGACTTCAGACGGGCCGGATCGCCGCGATCTTCTGCGCATGTGCGACTTCAACCAACTTGCGGTCGAAGGTCACGAGCGTGGAGTCGCAGCACTGGGCGTAAGCGAGGAGGTAGCAGTCTCCAACCCATTTGGAGGCAGGCTTGCCGTCGAATTCGGCTGTCGCCTTGCGGAAAGCAGCATCGAGGCCGCGCGGCTCAGGGCAAAACGCGACTCGAGGATCGCGCAGCCAGCGCTCATAGATCTTCCACGCCGCGCCAAGGCACTTGACCTGTTCACCCATGACTGATTCGTTCGTCAGCAGCCTGAGCAAACCGACTTGGGTATATCGCGAGAATCCAAGCCTGGCGCCGCCGCCGAGCATGTAGAGCCACTCCCAGGCGCATGCGGAATGACTGTGGCCGCTGACGGAGAGCGCCAGCCAGACATTGAGGTCAGGAAAAAACGAGATCATGAGGATTCTCATCCTTGGGGAACCTGGGACCCAATCGTCCCGGCCCCTTGACGAGTGGCCCCCTGACGAAGGCCCCTCTCCGCTCCGTCTGGTAGGCGTCTTCGATGGCGCGAAGGATCAGCGCGCGGATCGAGGTTCCTGTGCGATGAGCCCTCTCGCGCAAGGCTTCGTAAACAGGTTCAGGTATGTCTACAGTCGTCCTGACAGCCATGCCATAATTATGGCGTAGCTGCCATATAAGCATCAACAATGAATGAGCAGCATCGCCGGCTGCTCTGATCGCTGGCTACCATGGACTTCAGCCATGCCGAGGACAGAGTGGGGGTGGGAGATCGCCCCGGAGGAGTTGCGCTCCTGGATCCTGCTCGAGGATGACGACGTTCTCGCCGTGAACAAACCGGCGCATGTCGTGTGCCACCCGTCGAAACATGGGCCCGCCTCCAGTCTGGTGGGGGCGGCGCGCCTGCATACTGGACTGGCGCGGCTGCACATGCCGTCGCGGCTGGACCGGGAGACGTCGGGAGTGGTGGTGTTCGCCAAGAAGGCGGCGACGGGGTCGGCGCTGCAAGGCGCGATTCAACGAGGCGCCGCAAAGAAGCGTTACACCGCGATTCTGCACGGCAGACTCGAACGGGAGACGCGGGTGGATGCGCCGCTCGACCGCGCGCCGAATGCGCTCTTCCGCTTGAGGATGGGGGTGGTCGAAGGGGGCGCGGCATCGGTGACGACGTTCGTTCCGCTGGATTACAGGCGCGGGTTCACGCTGGCGGAGGCGAAGCCGGAGTCCGGGCGGTTGCACCAAATCCGCGTGCACGCAGCGCATATTTGCCATCCGGTCGCAGGCGACAAGCTGTACGGTCCCGACGAGACGCTGTTCATCGAGTTCATCGAGCAGGGTTGGACGCCGCGGCTGGCGGCGGCGCTGCCGCTCGACAGGCAGGCGCTGCATGCATCTTCACTGACGATTGAAACGCCGGAAAGGACGTTTTCGTTTGAGGCGCCGCTGGCCCAGGATCTTCGGCTTTTTTGGGAGTCGCTGCGGGTCTAGCAGCGGCAACCCACAAGGTGAAGATTGCTCTGCTCGCCGGCGCGATCGTCAGTTCTTCGGGTCAAGCGCCCGGCGCCGCAAGGCCTCGTTCTCTTCAATGCCGCTGAAGCAGGTGTCGAGCGCTTCTCTCACCGCGCCCGAAATCCTTTGGCGAAGAGCCGTGGCTGGTCAGACGCCGAGGCGGAGGCGGCGGGCGAGCTCGCCGTTTGTCTGGTTGGTGGCAGGCTGGTGGCCCTTGAGCGGGATGATTCGTTCGTGAATGGCGTCGAGGAACCAGCTTGCCTGGGGGAAGAACATGGCTTCCAGCTCGGCGGCGGGGGTGATCCAATTGCGGCTTCCGATAACGGCTGGCGGGGCGTCGAGGTCGTCGAAGGCGAGCTGTGTGAGGTTGGCGGCGACGCTCTGCATGATGCTGCCGCGCTCGACGGCGTCGCTGGCCAGGAGGACTTTGCCGGTCTTTTTTACCGACTCGAGGAGGGGGGCGTAATCCAGCGGGCAAGCCGAGCGAAGGTCGATGAGTTCGGCCGAGAGTCCGAAGCGTTCCTGGAGCTGGTTGGCGGCGCTGACGGCGGTGTAGAGAGCTGGGCCGAAGGTGATGATGGTGAGATCCTTCCCCACCCGCTTGACGGAAGGCTCGGAGAGGGGTATTTCGTAATAGCCTTCGGGGACGCCGGCTTCGACGAACATCTCGGGGTAGTCGTAGACCTTCTGGCTTTCGAAGAAGACGACGGGGTCGGAGCCGGCGAGCGCCGAGTTCATCATGCCCTTGGCGTCATAAGGGGTGACAGGGTAGACGACCTTGAGGCCGGGGATGTGGTGGACGAGCGCGGTCCAGTCCTGGGAGTGCTGCGCGCCGTACTTGGCTCCGATGGAGATGCGGAGGACGACGGGCATGACGAGTTGCGCGGCGGACATGGCCTGCCACTTGGCGAGCTGGTTGAAGATCTCGTCACCCGCGCGGCCCATGAAATCGGCGTACATGAGCTCGGCGACGACGCGGCCGCCTTCGAGTCCGTAGCCGACGGCAGCGCCGACGACGGCGGCTTCCGAGATGGGGGAATTGAAAAGGCGGTGATAGGGGAGCGCCTCGGTCAGCCCGCGGTAGACGGCGAATGCTCCGCCCCAGTCGCGGTTTTCCTCACCGAAGGCGACCATGGTGGGGTCGGCGGCGAAGCCGTGGAGAAGGGCCTCGAAGATGGCGTCGCGGACGTTGAAGGCCTTCATCCTGGGAACGGGCTTGCCTTCGTGCAGTGGCGTGCGGATTTTGGTTTTGATCTGCTGCACGCGTGAGTTCTGGGAGAGATCCTGAGTGAACTCCGGCTTGCGGTCCGCGGGCGGGGTGAGACGGCGGTTCGAGAACATGACCTCGCCGACGAGTTCGGAGCTGATGGGGATGCGGGGCGCCGTCTCGAGGTTTGCGGCGAGCTGGAACATCTCGAAGACGACGGCTTCGGCGGCGGCGCGGGCGCTGTCGAGATCGGAGGAGGAGAGGGCGCCGCCGTCGATCATGCGGCGGCGGAAGGCGAGGAGGGAATCTGCCTGCTGCCAGTGTTCGATCTCTTCCTTGGAGCGGTAGCTGGATGCGTCGGACGGCGAGTGGCCGCTGATACGGTAGGTGACGGTGTCGAGCAGGACAGGGCCGCGGCCTTCGGCGATCACCTGTTTCTTCCGCCGGAAGGCGTCGATGACGGAGAGCGGGTCATAGCCGTTGATGCGCTCGGCGTGCATCTGGTCGGGGTTGACGCCGGCGCCGATGCGGGCGATGAACTCGACACCCATGGTCTCGCCGAGAGGCTGGCCGCCCATGCCGTAGTGGTTGTTCATGCAGTTGAAGATGATGGGCAGGCCGCCGCCGAGCGAGGGATCCCAGAGCTTGCGGTACTGGTCCATTGCGGAAAAGGTGATGCCTTCCCAGACAGGACCGCAGCCGAAAGAGGCGTCGCCGATGTTGGCGACGACGATGCCTGGCTTGCGGTTGACGCGCTTGAAGAGTGCGGCGCCGGGCGCGATGGAGCCGGAACCTCCGACGATGGCATTGTTGGGATAGATGCCGAACGGAGCGAAGAAGGCGTGCATGGAGCCGCCGAGGCCGCGATTGAAGCCTGTTTCGCGGGCGAAGATTTCGCTGTAGGCGCCGAAGAGGAGGAACTTCAGGGCCAGCTCCTTCACTGTGCCGTTGTGCCGCTTCTCGACGGGCGCGAGGATGGCGCCGCCGAGGTATGAGCGCATGATGCCGAGCAGGGCGGCGTCATCGAGGCAGCGGATGGCGGAGAAGCCTTTGGCGAGAATCTCGCCGTGGCTGCGATGGGAGCCGTAGATATGGTCGTCGGGGGTGAGCGTGAAGGCCATGCCGACCGCGGCGGCTTCCTGGCCGATGGAAAGGTGGGCTGGGCCGAGATGGTCGTATTCGACGCCTTTGTAGACGCGCTTGATCTTGATCTCGTTGAGAATGGTTTCGAACTCGCGAATGGCGGCCATGTCGCGCCAGATGTCGAGGAGATCCTGGCGCGAGTAGATTTCCATTTCCTCGGCGACGGTCTTGTTGTAGACGTTGACATCGATCGGAGCGAACTGGATGGAGCCGGGCGCAAGGAGTTTTTCGGGTTCGAGGGGAATTGACTTAGGCATCGTGATCAGTGCGTTCCATCAGGCTGCTTCGAGAATGGCGAGCTTCAGGGCCTCGGAGACAGTCGGATGCGGGAAGACGACGGCCTCGACGTCGCTGACCGTCATTTCCATCTCGATCATGGCCGCGGCGGCGGCGATGAATTCGCTCGAGAGATCGCCGAGAGCGTGAACGCCAAGGATTTCACCGTAGCGCGCGCCCACCAATACTTTGATGGTACCGGACGGCGACTCGTTTTCGACGAGGAAGCGGCCGGCGACGCCCATGGGCAGGAGGGCTTTTTTGTACTCGACGCCGAGGGCTTTGAGTTCGTTTTCGGTCTTGCCGGCGCTGGCGGCCTCGGGGTGCGTGTAGATGACGGAGGGGATTGCGTCGTAGCGGATGCGGCAGGGCTTGCCGAACATGTTGTTGACCGCCACGATGCCCTCGCGTGTGGCGGCATGGGCGAGGAGGCGGCGGCCGGTGACGTCGCCGCAGGCCCAGATGCCGGGGATGTTGGTCTTGCCCTGATCGCTGGCGCGAATGCCCTTGCGGTCGAAATCGAGGCCGATTTCGGCGAGTCCGAGGCCATCGACGAGCGGCGCGCGGCCGGTGGCGTTGACGATGCAGTCCGCGGCGAGGGAGCCGGGCGCGCCGGCGTGCTCGTAGTGGAGGGCGCCGCCGTCGATGCCGGTGACTGTGCAGGAAGTCTTAAATTCGATGCCCTGCTTCTGGAGGGATTGCATCAGGCGGGAGGAGATGTCGTGGTCGGCGCCGGCGGCGATTTGCGTGAGCATTTCAAGGACGGTGACTTTGGCGCCGGCGGCGGCGAAGAAGCCGGCAAACTCGAGGCCGATGTAGCCGCCGCCGATGATGGCGACGGTTTCGGGCAGCCGGGTCAGGCGGAGGACGCCGGAGGAATCGAGGACGCCGGGTGAGCCGATGCCGGGGATGGGCGGGACAGCGGGCCGCGAACCGGTGGCGATGAGGATATTCTTTGCGGGGCAAGTTCGGCCGTTGACGCTGACGGAGTTCTTCGACGCCAGCTTAGCCTCGCCGTGGATGACTTCGACACCGGCGCGTTTGAGCAGGGAGTCGACGCCCCGGGCGAGCGTGGCGACGATTCTGTCCTTGCGCTTGACGACGGTTTCGAGGTTGAAGCTGAGCCCGTCGATCTCCACGCCGAAGGCCGCGGCGTTGCGGCACTCGGCGTAGAGGCGGGAGGAGCGGAGGAAAGCCTTTGTGGGAATGCAGCCGACGTTGAGGCAGGCGCCGCCGATGGCGTCCTTCTCGACAATGGCGACTTTCGCTCCGAGTCTGGCCGCGTGCGCGGCGGCCTCGTATCCGCCGGGTCCGGCGCCGATGACGATGAGGTCGTGCATATGAATCAGAACTCCAGCCCCGCGATGGATTCGATCATTTCGATCTGTTCGCGGCAGGTCTTGAGGAAGCGCGCGCCGGGGGCGCCGTCGATGACCTGATGGTCGCAAGTGAGCGACAAGCCGATGCGGTCGACGAACACGATTTCGCCATTGCGGCGGACGGGCTTGACCTCAATCGAATTGACGCCGAGGATGGCGGCTTGGGGCGGATTGAGGATGGGGGTGAAGGACTCGATGCCGTAGGCGCCGAGATTGCTGACAGTGAAGGCGCCGCCGGCGAGGTCGTCTGGTGAAATTGACCCGTCGAAAGCCTGGCGTGCGAGTTCCTTGATGCGGACGGCGAGCTCGGCAAGAGAGAGCTTCTGGGCTTGTTTGACAACGGGCACCAGCAGACCGCGAGGCGTGTCGCAGGCGAAGCCGATGTTGACATCGGGGTGGCGGTAGATGCGGCCGTTGCTGAACTCGACGTTGATCTCGGGGGCGAGGACGAGAGCCCTGACCGCGCAGAACACTATGAGTTCATTGATGTTGATGTCGGGCAGGTCTCCGGATTGGGCGCGGGCCTTGATCTTCGCGCGCAGGGCGAGCAAGCCGGTGGCGTCGGCCGAGGAGTTCATTGTGTACTGGGCGGTGGCGGCGAGGGACTCACGCATGCGGCGGGCGACGCGTTCGCGGATCGAAGACATCCTCTCGGGCGGAGGGCCGAGGCCGGATGCCCGGACGATGCCGGGCGTTTCGGCGCGCAGTTCGAAGCCTTCGCCGATCATGCGGCGTGCGAGCGGAGTGGGGCGCGGGGAGGCGTAGTAAAGGCTGCGCAGATCGGCTTCGAGAACGCGGCCGTGGGGTCCGGAGCCGTGGACGTTTTCGGGGTGGAAGTTGTGTTCGGCGGCGAAGCGGCGGGCGCGGGGGGAGAGGGCGCCGCTCCCCGGCGGCAGCGGCTCGGAAGAGGGCGGCGAAGGGAGGCTCGGCGATGTTGCGGAAACGGTGGATGATTCGGCAGCGGGAGCGGCTGGAGCGGAGCCGGCGGAAGGTTTGAACGGCGTTATGTCCTCGCCCGGGGCGCCGACAACGCAGACGTTGGTGTAAACGGGAACGAGATCGCCGTCTTTGAAGAACGTGGCGAGCAGGGTGCCGGCGACGGGCGAAGTGAGTTCGAAAGTCGCCTTGTCGGTTTCTATTTCGGCGAGGAGCTCACCTTCCGCGACGGGATCGCCGGCGAGTTTGTTCCAGCGAGCCAGGAGGCAGTCTTCCACCGTGTTGCCGAGTTTCGGCATTTCAATCGGAGTCGCCATTCGATTGCCCTGAGTCTAGCGGAGTTCCTCGAGTAGTTTCCAGCCCGATTCGATGAACTGGCAAAGCGTGCGTTGTGTGACGCCGTAAGAGATGAATTCCGAGGGCTGCATGCCGCTGGGTTCATAAGCCTTGACGAACTCGGGCATGGCGCAGAGGCGCCGGATTACGTCAGCGGAGATTTCGCGGTCAATGCGCGCTTCACGCGGATGGTCGCGGCTGACGAACCATTCCTGCGGCGCGGGAGCGATGGACATGACGAGTTCGGCGCCGGCGAGTTCGGTGAGGTGGTATTCGCCGCGCAGGGCGGCGACGAGCAGGACGGCTTCATAGCCGCGCTCGCGGTAGATGCTGTAGGCGCGCTTGGTGACGGCGAGACCGGATTGGCGGATGTCGGCTTCGGTGACACCGGCATGGTTGTCCTGAGCGACTTCGCGGAGATAGTCGTCAAGGCGGCCGATCATGATCACGGCGAAGCACCTGCCGGGTTCGATGCCGGCGGCAATGGCGCGTTTGCGTCCGGCGCGGCAGCGTTCAGCGATGGCGATGACCTGCGGCACGGTGAAACTGACTGTCGCGGTTGCGGTGATGCCTTCGGCGATGCAGTCCTCGAGGACGTCGAGCCCGGCGGCGGCGGCGGGGAGCTTGACGGCGATGTTCGGAGCAAAGGAGTGGAAACGGCGGGCCATGGCGAGCATCGCCTCGCGGTCGCCGGCGCGCGACGGATTCACTTGCGCGCAGACATAGCCCATCCTGCCTCTGGTGCGGTGGTAGTGCGGGAGATACATCGAAGCCGCGTGGGAGACCACGTGGCGGATCAGTTCCTCGGCCTTCTTCTCGCCGGTGAGGCCGGCGGATTGGACCGCTTCAATCGCCGCGGCCCAGGCAGCGCGGTTTCGGACCAGGGTCAGGTTGGAGAGGAACGGGTTGGTGGTGACGCCAATGGCGCCGCGCTCCAATCCCAGGCGCAGTTCAGCGGGGTCGGCCGAATCGTGCCACCATTCGGTTTTGGTGTTTTCGAGGACCCACTGCAAGTACGTTCCGGCGCTCATTTCCTCACTTCCGTTTTGGCCATGTCTTCGATGAATGTGGCGATGGCGGAGTGATCGAGATCGCCGCGGCCGTTATTCATCAGCGCGATGAGAACCTGCTGGGCAAGGCTGGTGAATGGGAGGCTGACTTTCATCGACTCGGCGGCGAGCAGGGCGTTGCGCAGGTCTTTCTGATGGAGGCGGATGCGGAAACCCGGCTTGAAGTTCCGCCCGATGATCATCGGCGCTTTGGCGTTGAGGACGGTGCTGCCGGCCAGTCCGCCTTTGACGGCATTGAAGACGACTTCAGGATCGAGGCCGGCTTTGGCAGCCAGGACAAGGGCTTCGCTGACTCCGGCGATGTTAATCGCGACCATAATCTGGTTGGCGAGCTTGGTGACGTTGCCCGCGCCCACCGGCCCGGTGAGGGTGGCGGAGGAGCCCATGCACTGGAACAGCGGCAGGACTCTGTCGAAGACCTCCTGCTTGCCGCCCACCATGATGGCCAGGGTTCCATCGATCGCCTTGGGCTCGCCGCCGCTGACGGGCGCATCGAGGAATTCGACGCCTTTGGCTGCGCAAGCCGCGGCGACCCCTTGAGCGGCCAAAGGGCTGATGGAACTCATGTCGACCACGATTGAGCCGGCACTGGCGCCTTCCAGCACTCCGGCGGGACCGGTCACCGCCGCCTCGACCTCTGGACCGTCGGGCAGCATGGTGATCGTGACTTCAGACCGCGCGGCGGCATCGGCGGCAGAGGCGCCCCTGGCCGCTCCGGCGGCGACGATTTCGTCCACCGCGCTCTGGACGATGTCGTAGACCACCAACTGGTGGCCAGCCTTCATGAGGTTGCGCGACATGGGTTTCCCCATGATTCCGAGACCGACGAATCCAACTTTCAAGGGATGCTCCTTCTCTCGATATATTATTGACCATCGACCCGCGCCAGCGGCCGTTCCCAATTGGGAGCCGGTATATTGGTTTCGACCGTGAACGCTGGGAGAAACACATGAGCCGAGTCAAAAAACAGCCGCTCCATCGAGCCGCGCTGGCCGTGGCGGCGCTCTGCATCAATTGGGCGGCCGGCGGACAATGTGTTCCCGCCCCGAGGAACTGGACCACGGCCGAAGATCATCGCGACATGATGGACCAACTCGGCATCAAGGCGCTCCGCCCGGGCCCGAGCGGCAACGAAAAAGCTCCCAATCACGCCAACTACGACGAAGCCGCGGCCAATCCCTTCCCCGGCTACCCCGAACTCCTCAAGCTGAAGGATGGACGCGCGGTCACGACCGCCGAGGCGTGGTGGAAGCTGCGGCGGCCCGAGATCGTCGAAGACTTTGAGCGCGAGGTGTTCGGCCGGGTGCCGGCGAACGCGCCGAAAATTGCCTGGACCGTCGCGCGGACGGTGCAGGACAAGGCCGGACCGTTCCCGGTCGTGGCCAGGGAGCTCATCGGGCGGGCAGATAACTCGGGCTGTCCGGAGATCAGCGTCGAGATCCAAATGGTGGTTGTGACGCCGGCGTGGGCCAAGAAGCCTGTGCCCCTCATGATCATGTTCGGGCGTGCGGCGCTGCCTTCGGCGCCTGTGCCGGCGGGCTTTGCGCGCTTCGCGGCCCTTGCCGGCCCCGACCCGCCCGCGACTGTGCAGTTGGTCGCGGCCGGCTGGGGCTACGCGCTGCTGAATCCTGTGAGCATCCAGGCCGATAACGGCGCGGGACTGACCAAGGGAGTGATTGGGCTGGCCAACAAAGGGCAGCGGCGCAAGCCGGACGATTGGGGCGCTCTGCGCGCATGGGCATGGGGGGCGTCGCGCGCCCTGGATTACCTTGAAACCGATCCCGCGGTGGACGCGAAGCACGTAGGCATAGAGGGGGTCTCGCGGTACGGGAAAGCGGCGCTGGTGACGATGGCGTTCGATCCGCGATTCGCCATGGCGCTTGTCGGTTCTTCTGGAGAAGGCGGAGCAAAACCGCATCGCCGGAACTTCGGCGAAGCCGTGGAGAATCTTACCGGCTCAGGCGAGTATCACTGGATGGCGGGGAACTTCCTGAAATACGGAGCGGCCGAGGCCACTTTCGGAAGTAAGAACGCGGGCGACATCCCGGTGGACTCGCACCAGCTCATTGCATTGTGCGCTCCGCGGCTGACTTTCATCAGCTACGGCGTCCCGGAAAAAGGCGATGCCCGTTGGCTGGACCAGCAAGGGAGCTTCATGGCCACGGTCGCGGCGGGACCGGCATTTCGGCTTCTCGGCGCCAAGGATCTCGGCATTGCGGAAGACTACAGGAAGGCGAAGATGCCGCCCGTGAATACGGGTCTTCTTGCCGGCCGCCTCGCCTGGCGGCAGCACGGCGGCGGCCACACGGACGGCCCCCACTGGAAGTACTTCATTCCCTGGGCAAGCCGGCCCATCCGTTACGTCCCTGTCCCGCCCCCGCAGTTTACCGCCGATGTGGCGGTTCCCAGGGC
>JACADU010000381.1 GCA_013388415.1 Bryobacteraceae bacterium | reverse complement strand
TGCCGGTCTTGCCGGCGAGCAGGATGGGGGTTCCGGGGGATTGAGATGCGGTGCCGTACGTGACGGCGCCTTCGAGTCCGCGGCGGATGGCGGGAGAGGCGGAATGGCGGAGGCGGACGTAGGCGCGAGCGAGCGCGGCGGGGGTGAAGAAAACGGCATGCAGCCCGAGGACCTGGAGGGCGAGTTCGTCCCGGGTCCGGGCGGCGCCGGCCTGGCCGCCCTCGGCCTGAATGAGGCGCATGACGGCCGTGGGTTCGAGCCGCCGAGAGGCCTGAGCGAACCAGGAGTTGCAGCTTGCTGCGAGAGCGGTTTCGAGATCGAGAGCGCCGGGGATGGGCGCGTGAGAGCAGTCGAGGCGGAGGCCGGACAGGCGCAGTTTTCGGAGGCAAGGGAAACGCAGAGCGGGATTGAGCAGGGTGGCGATGAGGGGCTTGATGGTCGAGCCGGGCGGATTCTGACCGCAGAATCCGCCCTGCTTGAGGACTCTGCCGTCGAAGCCGCAGATGACGAAGCAGGGGCCGGAATGAGCGAAGAGAGCGGCCAGGAATTTCCGGCGGGTCGGCATGGGCTAGGCCTCGATGGCGAACAGCGAGCGGTACTTCTGGGGGACCCTGACCCGCCGGCCATCCTTGTCGAGGAACATGTGTTTGGTTTCGCCGGTCGAGAGGGTTTGGCCCGTTTCGGCGCGCAGGATCTCGTAGCCGAAAGTGATCATGCGGGGATTCGATGCGGCGAGCTTGGCGCGGGCGACGATCTCGTCGTCGTAGCGGGCGGGGGCGAGGTAGCGGCAGTTCACCTCAACGACGGCGAGCAGGACTCCATCCTGGAGTTCGATGTCGCGGTAGCGGACGCCCCGGACGCGGCACAGTTCGGTGCGGGCCATCTCCATCCACACGAGGTAGTTGGCGTGGTAGACGACGCCCATCTGGTCGGTTTCGGCGTAGCGGACGCGGAAGCGGACTTCGGCCTGCTCCATGGGAGCGTATTGACTCACATTCTCATGGTAGCGGCAACTCGGGGCCGCGCCGGCGCGTCTGCTACGATGGCATTCGAGTGAAGATCAAGGTCCTGTTTTTCGGGCTCGTGAAGGACGTGACGGGCAAGAGCGAGGAGACTCTCGAGCTCCAAGAGGGCGCGAGTCTTGGCGATGTCTTTGATCACTACGCGGAGATCCATCCGCGCTTGAAGCCGCTGTCCGCGTCGATCCTGCTGGCGGCGAACCACGACTTTTCGCCGCGGAGCCGGAAGCTCGCCGAGGACGACGAGGTGGCTTTTCTGCCGCCGGTGAGCGGCGGCAGCGGACCCTTCACGCACGAGATCGTGGATGAGGCAGGGCATTTCTTCGCGCTGACGCGGGAGAGGATCGATGTGGGCGCGTTGCGGGGGAGGCTGCTGGAGGGGCGGGACGGGGCGGTGGTCGTTTTTGAAGGGGTGGTGAGGAACAACTCCGGCGGGCGGCGGACGCTGTATCTCGATTACGAGTGTTATGAAGCGATGGCGATCAAGGTGCTGGCGCGGATCGGCAGGGAGATCGCCGGGTCGCATGAGATCAGCCGGATTGCGATGGTGCACCGGCTGGGGAGGATGGAGATTGGGGAGGCAAGCGTGGTGGTGATGGTGACGTCGCCGCACCGCAAGCCCGCGTTTGACGCCGCGCTGGAGGGAATCAACCGGTTGAAGAAGACGGCGCCGATCTGGAAGAAGGAGTACTTCGAGGACGGGGCAGTCTGGGTGGAGGGCGATTGGGACTCGTCACTCGCCGGTCGCTGATCGCAATTCCGCCGGCTTTGCTGGCGCAGGAGACGACCTTTCGTGTCGATGTGCGGCTGGTGCGGATGCTGGCGACGGTGAGGAACGAGCGCGGGGAAATGGCGGGCTCGCTTGGCAAAGAAGATTTCATTGTCACCGACAACGGAGTGGAGCAGGAGATCGCTCTGTTTGAGAAGAGCACGGCGCAGCCTTTATCCATTGCGATGCTGGTCGACACGAGCCGGTCGACGGAGCGCGAGAAGCGCTACGAAATCGACAGCATGAAGCGGTTCCTGAAGGCGCTGATCGCCGCCGGAAATCCGCAGGACGCGGCGGCGCTATACAGCTTCAACTTCGAGGTGACGCAGCAGTCGGGTTTTACGCGAAAGCTGTCACGCCTGGAAGCCGGGCTCCGGCGGCTGAAGAGCGAGGGCGCGACGGCGCTGTATGACGCGATCTATCTGGCTTCGGAGTCGCTGGAGGAACGCGAGGGGCGGAGGGTGATGATCGTGGTCAGCGACGGCGGGGACACAATCAGCAAGTTGAAGTTCGAGAACGCGCTGGAGGCGCTGCACAAGGCCAATGCCGTGTTGTACTCGATCCTGGTCGTGCCCGTGGCGGGAGACGCGGGGCGGAATCTGCGCGGGGAGAACGCGCTGACGACGCTCTCGCAGTGGACCGGAGGCAAGATCTTCTTTCCGGCGGTGGGTCCGGCGCTGGATTCGGTGTTCAGGGAGATCCTGTCGGATCTCAGGACGCAGTATTTGCTGGGGTATTACCCGCGCGGCGTGCCCCCGTCGAAGGACCGTTTTCACCGGGTGTCGCTCAAGGTGCGCAAGCCGGGCTACACGGTGAGCGCGCGGAACGGCTACTTCAGCGACTCGAAGGGTTGAGCACCCCTGCGCTAACATAAGAGATCAGGAGCCGCGACGTATTGCCCAAGTCCAAAGCGCCCGCGCAGACATTCGAGGAGGTCAGGTACCTGAGATACCTGGCCGAACGGAAGCCGACGATCCGGATCAAACTGGTGTCCGGAGAAGAGGTGGAGGGCTACCTCGAGTACTGGGATGCGCATTTCCTGCGGTTGACGCGCGAGGACAGGGGCGAGCCCAATCTTTTCATCTTCAAGCACGAGATCCGCTACCTTTACGAGGTTGAGGAGAAGGCGGAGTGATTCTCTCCGCCGGCTGCGGCGCAGGCTGACAGAATGGCCCAAATACTGGAGACTGCTATCGACATCGCCCGCGAAGCGGGCGCTTTGCTGGCCGGCTACTTCGAGCGCGGGATCGGGTTCGACCTGAAGGGAGAATTTGATCTGGTGACGGCGGCCGACAGGGCCAGCGAGGAGCTGGTGATCGAGCGGCTGCAAACGCACTTCCCCTCGCACAACATTCTCGGCGAGGAAGGCGGCCTGAGGGAAAAGAACAGCGAATACTGCTGGTACGTCGATCCGCTCGACGGGACCACGAACTTCGCGCACGGCTTTCCGATGTTCAACGTGACGATGGGCCTGGAGCGGTCCGGGGAGCTGATCGCGGGCGTGATCTACGATCCGCTGCGGCAGGAGATGTTCGCGGCGGAACTGGGCGGAGGGGCCTTTCTGAACGGGCGGCGGATCCGGACGAGCAAAGCGGCGAAACTCGAATCTTCTCTGCTGGCGACCGGATTTCCATCGAGGAAGCGGCACGAGAACGTGAACGTTCATTTCTTCCATCAGGTTGCGGTGACGTCGCACGGGGTGAGAAGGGGCGGGTCGGCGGCGCTCGATTTGGCGTACGTGGCCTGCGGGCGGCTGGACGGCTTCTGGGAGTTCGGGTTGAATCCGTGGGACATGGCGGCGGGACTCATCATTGTGAGGGAAGCCGGGGGGCGGTACAGCGACATGAAGGGAGGGCCGGGGAGCGTGCGGGGTGAACATATCGCGGTGACCAATGGCCCTATTCATGATGAGTTGTTGGGGCTTTTTGCCTAGGTGTTTGCCGGGCGGTACAGGCATCCGATGCCGATGATTTCGCAAGGCAAATGAGGCCCGGCGGGCGCGGCGGGGAGAAGGCGAGAGGCAATTTTTCCGGCCGTGGGGGAGGGGTTTGCCGTTTACGGCAAGAGAATGAAAGTGTTATCCTAACCGATTGAAAATGCGTACACTCGACCTCATTCAGCGGAAGCGCAATGGCGAGGAACTCGCTGTTGAGGAGATCACATGGCTCGTGGACAGCTACACGCGCGGTGAGATCCCCGACTACCAGATGGCGGCGTTCCTGATGGCCGTCTACTTCCAGAACATGACGGACCACGAAGTCGGCGCGATGGTCGAGGCGATGATCGCGTCAGGCGAGCGCCTGGACCTGAGCATGATCGAGGGTCCGAAGGTGGACAAGCACTCCACGGGCGGCGTCGGGGACAAGACCAGCCTGATTGCGGGACCGCTGGCGGCGGCGGCGGGCGTCAAGGTCCCGATGGTGAGCGGCAGAGCGCTGGGGCATACCGGCGGGACGCTGGACAAACTGGAAGCGATCCCCGGATTCCGCACCGATCTGACCGCGGACGAGTTCAGGCAGCAACTGGCGGAAGTCGGTTTCGCGGTGATCGGGCAGAGCGATACGCTGACGCCGGCGGATGGAAAACTGTATGCGCTTCGCGATGCGACCTGCACGGTGGAGTCGACGGCGCTGATCGCGGCGTCGATCATGTCGAAGAAGCTGGCGGTGACGCTGGACGGGCTGGTGCTGGACGTGAAAGTGGGTTCCGGCGCATTCATGAAGCGGCAGGTGGACGCGCGGAAGCTGGCGCAGATGATGACGACCATCGCCCGGCGGGCGGATCTGCGGGCGCAGGCGCTGATCACGGACATGAGCCAGCCGCTGGGATTCGCCATTGGCAACGCGCTGGAGATCATGGAGGTTTCGCAGACGCTCCAGAATGCCGGTCCGCCGGATCTGACGCGGATTTCGCTCGAGCTCGCGGCGCGGATGATCCACCTGGGCAAGATCGTGCCCACCATCGAAGAGGCGCGCGAGGTGGCGCAGAAAAAGCTGCTGGACGGCTCAGGCTACCAGAAGCTCAAGCAGTTCATTCAGGCGCAGGGAGGAAACCCTCAGGTTCTCGACCGGTTCGACCTGCTGCCGAACGC
>JACADU010000306.1 GCA_013388415.1 Bryobacteraceae bacterium | reverse complement strand
TCGCCACCCTGCTTGCCGCCATCGGCCTTTACGGAGTCATGGCCTTCGTCGTCGCCCGCCGCCGCAAGGAGATGGGCATCCGCATGGCCCTTGGAGCGGAACCGAAACTGGTCCTCTGGCTCGTCATGCGCGAGGTGGTCATCCTGGTCGCCATCGGCCTCGCCGCCGGGCTGCCCTCGGCCCTCGCCCTCGGCCGCTTCGTGGCTTCTGAGCTGTACGGCATCAAGGCCAACGACCCCGTCATCGCCACCGGCACCCTTGTGCTGCTGGTCGCCGTCTCCGGCATCGCCGGACTCATCCCCGCGCGCCGCGCCAGCCGCATCGATCCCGTCCGCGCTCTGCACTACGAGTAATTCAGCGCCGACGACCCTCAGAGGTCCGTGCCGAAGCCGTAGTGATCGAGGATCGCCCCCAAAGTTCGCGGTTGTTCTGCCCAGGTTCCGCAGTCTTCGAGAATCTTCACCTGACGCGCACAGGCGTCGAAAAGCGCGCATGCCATTCGTGCGGGATCAAAACGTGAGCGGTAGTAGATGCCATCTGGCTTCGAAGGATGTGACTTGAGAGCCTGTGACCATCTCTGCGAATTCCCATATCCGGAAACGCTCGACACGCTCCCTTCGGCGCCCATCCGTGTGAGCCCGCCGGAGCCGGCGAAATCGATCAACCGGAGATCCCTGGAAAATCCTACCTTGCACAACCGCGCCTGCCGCAATTGGATCGCCGGAATGAATCGGGTCCTGAGAGCGCCGCGTCCGATCGATTCCATGAACGCGCAATACTCATCCGCAGCCAAGTACAGGACCCCGAATTCTCCATTCGGCGCGTCCCAGCGGTGGAATCCGTGCCGCCCAAAGTAGACGGCGTCGCGGCCGGCTCGATAACTTCGGAACCAGGCATGGGCCTTTGCCGCGGTGAAGATGAGCGGATGCCGGTCACGCAGATCGGCTGGTGGCGGCCTGAACACTTACCCGCCCTGCTCACCGTAAGCGGAAGCCGCGCGGATCACGTCGTCAACGCCGCGTTTGCCCCCTTGCAGGGCTTCCAGAGGAGTCAGGCCGCCAAGCATGGCGGTTGGATTGAGAAAGAAAGTCAACTGCTCCCAACTGTCAAGATCTCGAACTGCGGCAAGCACTGGCTCAAAATTCGCAAGCCCGAATTGCCAGACCGGATACCGAAAGCCCTTGCGGCCAAGCTCCACTCCAAGCAGCTTTCCTTCCTTGCGGCGCCTGTCGATTGCCTGGCGGGTGATTCGCAGTAACTTGGCGGCCTCTGCGGAGGATAGTGAACCGCCTTCGCCTTCGATGAGCTTTCGTTTCGCCTCGAGGCCCCGGACCCGGGCGCCAGCCAGCGGATCGTGGGCCCGAATACTTGCGAGTGCCTCCTCCGATTTGAGGGCGGAGACCAGGACACTGAAATCGGTCGGAGCTTCGACAGCCTCTGCCAGGCTTCTTTCATCAAGTGTCTGGAGTTCTTCGATTGCCCGGAGCGAGCGCTGAAAGAAGATCTTCCGAATCGGGCTCGGCTTCACAGTCTCCGCCGGCTCCGGTTGAGCCCCGGCCTTCTTGAAAACCAGGTGGAAAGCCTTCGCGTCCGTGCGCTGTTCTACCGCAAAACCCTTCGCGTGGATGACGACCTTCCACCTCGGCGTTCGCCACGACACACACTCGCGGTCGTAAGAAAACTGGTAGTCCGGCATCCGGGCAATTGGCACCTTGACATGAACGGCTCCTCTTCTGGCCGTCGTTTTCACCCCAGCCAGTTTGGCGTCTGTGAATTCCGCCCTCAACGACCGCACGGCGGCCGTGATGTTCTGAGGCTCGAGCTTAACGATTGAAGTTGCCATAGTTGCCTCTACATCGAATCATACAATAAAAGCAACCAGCCCTGCGATCGGCAAAGCGGCGATGGCCGCGTCAGCCGCATCGACCCCGTCCGCGCCCTCCGCTGCGAATAGCTCGAAGCTGCAATGTCGGAATCACATTATGCACCAGATACAGATCCTTATGCTGAATTAACAATCGAATCAGGTGCATTATGAGTCCTGACAAGTCCAAGGTCCACCCCGTGCCGGTGATGCGCGCTCCCCGCAAGTTCGGGCATAACATGCGCGATGCGCGACGCCGCAGGAGAATCCCATCCTCTGTTCTCGCCGAGCGGGCGGGCATCGGCCGCATGACCCTGATTCGGATTGAACGCGGGGATGGGTCGGTTTCCATGGCCGGCTATGCTGCGGCGCTCTACTCGCTCGGCATGATCGAGCCTCTGGGAGACATCGCCGATCCGCGCTTTGACGCCATCGGTCGGGAGATTGAAGAGGAGCACCTGCCACAACGGATTCGACTGAGGCGGCCCAAGCCCAAGGATGATCGGTAGTGGAAGATTGCATCCGCGTCGATGTCGATCTCGAAGCCGCGCCGATCCTCCCTGGCAGGCTGTGGACGCGTTCTCGATCTCGATCTTCTCGATCAGGAGATTCCTCGGCAGCCCGCCCATCAACGACACTTCGGCCCGCGAGCCGGCCGGCCCGCCTCTGCTGATTCTCACCT
>JACADU010000417.1 GCA_013388415.1 Bryobacteraceae bacterium | reverse complement strand
GAGTTCCACCCCCTGAGCCGCTTCCAGGCTGCGCGCCTCCTCTACGGCATCCGCCTCTCCCGCCGCGGCGCTGTCCTCGCCCGCTTCGGCGTCGTCCGCCTCGCCCTCGATCTCCTCCTCGGCGGCGGCGCCGCCATCCCCCGGTTCCTCGCCAAAGCCTCCAGCGGCAAAGGCAGCCTCTTCACCGACCGCATCGTCGGCGAAGTCCGCAAACTCCCCTCCGACCTCTGGCCCGTCGTCGCCTCCCGATGGTGCCTCCCCCAAGGCTTCTCCACCATCGCTGCCTATCTAGAATCGCTGCCCCGGATTTGTGCGGCCCCCCTGAATCCTCTCGCCGCCCGGAATGTTCCAACAGGTGTGGTCACCGCAGGCAGCGCGCCCGACTCCGTCCGCGCCGCCCACGCCGCCACCGCGGCTGCCGCAACCCTCGGCCGCCATGTCCTGTCCCCCTCCAGCGGGCATTGGGTTCATATTGACAGGCCAGATTTGGCTGTCCAGCTTGTAACCGAATTGTTACACTTGGATTCAAAACAGGAAAGGTGATGAAGTTGAGCAGCATGGATCGACGCAGCTTCTTTCTCCGCGCCGGAGCCCTCGCGGGCGTAGCCGGCGGACTCGAGTCCCTCCAGGCCGCCCAGATCAGCGAAAAAGAGGCGAAAAACATCATCTGGATGGTCTCCGACGGCATGAGCCCCAGCGTCCTGCCCTTGGCCGAGCAGTTCTCCCTCCGGGCGCGCGGCAAGGGAACCATCTGGCAGGCGCTCATCGACCGCCCGGACATCGTCCGCGGCACGATGGACATGTCCTCCCTCGATTCCATCGTCACGGACTCCTCATCCGCTTCCAGTTGCTGGGGCTCCGGCGCGCGCATCTTCAACGCCTGGGTCAACATGCTGCCCGACGGCACAAAGCTCACCCCCATCGCCGATATCGCCCGCGGCCGCAAGCGCCTCGTCGGTCTCGTTACCACCGCCACTGTCACCCACGCCACCCCAGCCGGCTTCGCCGCCGTCTCCCGGCGCCGCGACGACGAGCACCTCATCGCCGAGCAGTACCTCGACAAGGTCGATGTCATCCTCGGCGGCGGCAGGAAGTTCTTCGATTCACGCCGCCCCGACAAGACCGATTGGCGGCCGAAGTTCCAGTCCAAAGGGTACGAAGTCGTCGAATCGCGCGGCGCCATGCTTGCGGCGAAAAGCGCCCGCCTCCTCGGACTCTTCAGCGATGGCCACGTCCCCTACACCCTCGACCAGCGCAACAGCCAGAAGCTCCAGCAGGAAGTCCCGACCCTCGCCGAGATGACCATCGCCGCGCTCGGCCGGCTCTCGAAGAACAAGAACGGATTCCTCCTCCAGGTCGAAGGCGCCCGCGTCGACCACGCCGCCCACGCCAACGACGCCGCCGGCCTCATCTGGGATCAGCTCGCCTTCGACGACGCCATCGAAGCCGTCCTCAAGTTCGCCGAGAAAGAACCGAACACCCTCGTCGTCATCACCAGTGACCACGGCAACTCCAACCCCGGCCTCCGCGGCTACGGCAAGGAGTACCGCGACACCAATATGGCCTTCGAGCGCCTGCTCAAGGTCAAAGCCTCCTTCAGCGATATCGCCAGCCGCATAGGGACCAGGAGCGAGTACTCCATGCATGCGAACCCTGAGGTCGTGCCCAAGCCCATGCCGCCCGCCAACCGCGTCGTCGAAGCCCTCCGAGCCTACTTCGGCATCTCCCCCGGCAAAGACGAAATCGACTTCATCCGCCGCGTCGTCGGCGGCCAGAAGGGCCTGATGCTCAACCGCGACCTCGACAAGCTTGACGGAGTCCTCGGAACCGTCGTCGGCAACCACACCGGAGTCTGCTGGATGGCCACATCCCACACCTCCGATTACGTCCTCGTCACCGCCTTGGGTCCCGGCGCCAGGCGCTTCGAGGGTTTCATCCGCAATACCGAAGTCTTCCCTGCGCTCGCCGCTCTCATGGGTTCGAACTTCCGCAATCCATCCATGCCCGCCGAAAAAGCCCAGCAGTTCCGCCAGGTCGCCATGCTCGGCCGCCGCGACCGCCCCGACTGGGCCTGAAACCGCAACCGCCGGCTACCTGATCGCCACCGGCGCCACCGTCGACCCCGTCGCCCCCTGCATCTTCAGCGGCTGCATGATGAACGCCGATTCATACACCCGGTCCGCCGCCAGCTGATCGAGCCTCAGGTTCTCCAACAGATGGATTCCGTTGACCACCAGCATGATCTGATGAACAGGCAGATTGACGCTCGGGTCCGGATTCGGGCTGACCTCCACGCTCGGATTATCCGCTCCAACCAGCATCGGACTCTGGCGGGCCAGCCATTCCGCCGCGGCAACCCCAATTCCAGGTGAACTCCTGCCATATTGCGCGTTGTCCTTCCCCCAATACCGCCCCCATCCGGTATGAATCAGGACGGCGTCGCCTGGCTCGAGCGCGATGTTCTGCCGCTTGAGCGCCGCCTCCAAGTCTGCCGGCACGATCTCGTAGCCCGCTGGCAGGATTGGAACGCCCTTGACCGCCGCGATGTCGATGAGCACGGCTCGCGTCATCAGCATCCCGGCTTTCTCGACGCCGAGCTTCGAAAAACCGCTCCGCGTCGCGATTTCATCGAGCTTGAAGCAGTTGTAGAGACTGTCTCCGATGGTCTGGTGGCTGAAGGCGTCAAATTGGGTGCCGATCTGCCCCATCTCCGCATGGACGATCTCCTCATTGCTGCCACGGCGGTTCGTCCCGGGGTTGATGACGGTCCGCTTGGTGACGAGGTCGAACTTTCGCCCGCCAAAGAAAGGCATGGCGGAAGTGAGCACTCGGCCCAACTCGTAGACGCTCCCGGCGCGGATGAGCCCGGCGGCGCGAAGCACCGTTTTCGGAGACATCAGGTTGCCCGACCCCCGCTCATCGCCCGCCCCCCATTTCGACGGACAGCGCCGGTTCTCGGCGGGAGGTTGCCATGACTGTGCAAAAATGCCCGCCGCGCAGGCGGCCAGCGGCAGGAGGCGGAGCAGGAAAGCCGGTTTCATCGTGAGGAAGATTGTACCCGACATCGCCGCTCCCCCGGCTTCGCGCGCTGGCCGCTATCATGAACAAATGCTGCGCGCAATCTTCAAGTGGTCAGCTCTCGCCTTTCTGCTCCTCATCGGCGTTTTCCTCGCTCTCAAGTTCTTCTTCGGCCTGAGGCTTGAACGCAGCGGCGCCGGCCTCCGCAGCCCCATCGCCTCGTTCAAGCCGTCGCCGGAAGAGCACATGAAGGCCATCGAAAAGAAGTCGGAAGAGGATCGCAAGGCTCTGGCG
>JACADU010000416.1 GCA_013388415.1 Bryobacteraceae bacterium | reverse complement strand
GCCGCGATGGCGGCCAGCGCGCCTTCCGGCTGACTGGACTTCGCTAGCGGCTCGAGCAGCGCCAGGCTCTCAGCGGGCTTTGCGCCTGTGAGCCAGATCAAAGGAAGCCCGCCGCCGTCGACATCGCAACTGAGGGAGAACGAACGGACCTTCTCCACGCTGCGCCGGTTGACGCGGAAGAGAACGGCAGCGAAGGTGTCGCCTTCCAGTTGAACCGGTCCGCCTTTGTGATCGCAGTTGCCGCCGAAGCCGGGCGCCTTCGGCACGGCGTAACCGATCCAGGCCGGCGACTCTGTCGCGGCGGCGATCGCTTTGAAGTCGCTCTCCAGGGAAGCCACGGCCCTCGTCTCTGTCCGGGCGTTGGAAACCCTCGGCTGCTGCGACAATGCCAGCGGCGCCAGAGCGACAAGGAGTGTTATGACGTGTCTCATTTGTTCAAGAGCTCCAGCATGTACTCAGTCGATTCAGGCGATTTCATCAGGGACAGTTTCTGGACTGCTTCTCTCTTCAAGTCCGCGTTCTGCTCCTTCCGGGCGATCTCGATCAGGGGCTTTGCGTTGCCCTGAATGAACAGCGCGTTAAGCACATGTTTCTTAATCGAGACCTCGGTCTCCTTGTTGTAGAGCTGAACCAGCGCATCGCCGGTCTTGCCGCGGCCCATCACGCCGAGAAGCTGGATGGCCTTCTTGCGAAGCTCGGGATCCTTCTCGTTGTTGGCCGCCTCGAGGAGCCGGTCGGAGGCGCCGCCCACCATGAAAGCCTGGAGAATCTCCTTGCGGAGTTCGGGACTGGTCTCGCTCGCGTACAGCGCGCTCAGCGTTGCCTGGTCGCCCATCACGCCGAGCTGGCGGATTGCCTCGCTCCTCAAGGCTGGGTCTTTCTCGGTCCTGGCGAGCGCGCCAATCCGTTCCTTATCGCCCGAGATCATGAACCCGCGAATGATCTCCTTCTTCACTTCCGGGGCGGCATTGGAGTTGTAGACCTCGGTCATGATCTGGCGATTCTCCTTGTTCCCGGAGACGGCCAGACTTCGAATGGCCCGGCGCTGGAGATCCGGATTGGAGCTGCCGCGAGCGATATCACCGAGGATCTGACGGGCCTGCGGCGAGCTGCTTTGAGCGAGGATGAACAGTGCGCGCTCCTTCAGCTTGGGGCTCTGCGGGCCTGCGATGATCTTCTGGAGGATCGGGAGCGCCCGCTGGGGGTCGGAGTGCATCAGACCGTTGAGGGCCATGAGCTTGAGGTCGTCATCGGCGATGTTCTCCGGCGAGACGGGCTGGCCCATGGACTGGCGGATCTCCACTTCAAGCGCGCTGGCGTCGTTGACCCAACGGCTTGACGGGTGGCTCTTGCGCAGCTCAGCAATGCTGGCCAGGGCCTCGTCGCGCCGTCCGAGCTTGTTCTGGGCGTAAGCCTTCCAGTAGAGGGAGGCATCGGCGCGCGGGCTTGCCTGTTTGGCGAGGTTGTCAAAGGCCGCCGCCGCCGCCTGCCACTGACGGTCGTCGATGAGTTTCATGGCCTGGTTGTAGGCGGCGTCGGAGGCGGAGGCCGGCCTTTCCTGGGCCCAAACGCCCAAGGCGAGCACGCTAACGAGCAAGGACCGTAGGATCGTCAGTTTCATACCTTGTACTCCATTCATGACTAGTTGGAAGATGCCGCAAGCGTTCTTATCCGGCGCTCCCTCAACTGAGAGTCGACGATGCGGAGTTTGAAGAGGATGTCCTGTTCCACCATGCGCCGCTTGAGTTGAGGCAGTTCATTGGGCGCGGCGTTGGAGACCTCTGTGAGGATCTGTTCCAGGTCGGTGAGCAGGTCCTCCACCGATGGCTGGCCATTCATCCGGGCGGTCTGGCGGTAGAGCCGGTTTTCAGCGAGGAGATCCTCGGCGCGCGCCCGGTCAGGCTGAAGGTCATTCTCACCGCTGTTGGCAAGCTGAACGAGGGCGATTTCGGAGCGCTCGATGTGGTCGGCAAGATCGACCAGCAGCAGCCGACTCTGGATGGCGGGGCTCACGCGGGCCGTCGTGTCAGGAGGCGTCTGAAATGGCCGGCGGCCGAGAAGAAAAGCTACGACGAGCAGGCAAGCCATCGCGCCGGCGGCTGCGAGACGCTGCGGTGGCAACCAGGCGGGCCAGAAGCGGAAGCGAGAGCGAATCTGAGGAGCTATCCGACGCCAGACCTGCTCGCCGTACTCGGGTCCGCGTTCCGGAACCGGCAAACCGTCGACAGCATTGAGAGTCTGCTGAATCAGGGCGAAGTCCTCGCGACAAGCCGGGCAGCCGGCGAGGTGATCTGCAATCGCCCGGGAGTCGCCGGTCTCTCCGTAGAAGTACAGAATGAGTTGTTCATCCGTTGGGTGTGTCATAATTCAGAACTCACGTATGGGGCGAGCGAACGCCGCAGTTTCTGGACCGCGCGGAAGATACAATGTCTGGCCGCGCTGGGTCCGATGCCGAGTGAGTCGGAGATCTCCTCGACGGAGAGCTCCTCGAAATGCCGCAGGACGAAGGCGGATCGTTCCTGGGCGGAGAGAAGGGACATGGCGTTCCTGATGCGCCTGTGAATCTGGCTGCTGGCCGCGAGCCTGTCCGGACCCGGGGCGGAGGAGGGAGTCTCCCACTGGCGGTCCGCGTGCTCGTCGTCGAGGGGCGGTTGCAGTTCGGCGCGGCGGTTGCGTTTGGCGATCAGGTCCAGCGAGTAGTTCGTCGCGATCCGGTAGAGCCAGGTGCTGAAGCTGGATCTACCGTCGTAGCTGGATAGGCTGCGATAGGCGCGCAAGAAAGTCTCCTGAACCACGTCCTCCGCCTCGGATTCGTTTCCTGTCATCCGGTAGGCGAGACGAAAGACAAGCCGGCTGTATCGCTCGACGAGCACTTTGAAGCCGTCGCCGTCGCCGGCGACCGCTCGCTCAATGGCGACGCTGTCACTGTCGTTCATCTGTCCTTTTGACTGTATTGCGCTGACACTGTTAGCACTATTTTTGGCTGGGGGGGCGGTATGGGAACACGAGAAGTCGGTGACCGCCCGGCAAGTCCTGCAACTCTGTGGGGGGTTGGGTTGGCGGGAAAGCGGCAGTGGCTCTGGAAGAAGTAGAGTGCGGGCCGGGGCTACTCGTAGCGGAGGCTGGTCAGCGGGTCGACGGAGATGGCGCGGCGGACAGGGCCGAGGCTGGCGGCGAATCCGGTGACGGCGAAGACAATCAGGACGGCGGCGAAGCTCCAGGGGTCGGCGGGCTTGACGCCGGGGACGAGGAACATCGCCAGCGGTTTGGTGACGAAGAACGCGATGAAGAGCCCGATGGCTGAACCTGTGGCGAGGAGCCGGAGGGCGTCTGTGGGGACGAGCCGGGTGATGGAGCCGCGCGTGGCGCCCATTGCCAGACGGACGCCGATCTCGCGGGTGCGGGTGGCGACGGCATAGGCCAGCGTTCCGTAGAGGCCGATCATGGCGAGCATCAGCCCGAGCAGGCCGAGGGAG
Source organism: Bryobacteraceae bacterium (assembly GCA_013388415.1). GTDB lineage: Bacteria > Acidobacteriota > Terriglobia > Bryobacterales > Bryobacteraceae > JACADU01. The sequence continues at coordinate 6,840 of JACADU010000416.1, read as the reverse complement.
CCGAGCAGCGCCGCTCCGATCTGGCTCGGCAGGAAGGCCATGCCGATGCTCGAGTAGAGAGTGGTGACATCGACGGCCGCGCCGGCCTCGACGCGGCGCAGAGCCTGCCGCACGGCGGCGATTTGCGTTGCGGGCGGAGCCGCCGAGCGGAGCACGAACTGAATACGGGTCCGATCGTTGTTGACTTGGGCGAGCGGCTCGTAGACCTGAGGCATCGGGTCCTCGCCGATGGTCATTGTCTTTGTACCGCCGACGACAGCGACGATGTGGTATGGCGTTTCGCCTTTGGGCCCCCACAGGTAAGCGGTTCCGAGGGGTTCGCGTCCGCCGAGGAAGCGCTCGACGAACGTGTTGTTGACGGCGACTACGTGGACCTGTCCGCGGTCGGCGGGGGTAAAGTCGCGGCCTTTGAGGATGGGGATGTCCATCGCCCGGAAGTAATCGGGCGTGACTGCATTCCATGCATACCGGATTCGCACCTGCTCGCCGGTATCGGTGAATCTGGTTGTGCCGGCGTTGACCGTCCTGTCGGTGAAGGGGATGATGAGCGTGGCGGCGGCGGCTTCGACGCCCGGCAGAGCCCGGAGCACGCGGCGCGACTCCTCGGCGAACTGAAGGATGCGGTCCTTGTCCTCATAATGCTCTTAGGGCAGGTAGACGTCGGCGCGGACGGTGCGGCGGACATCAAAGCCGGGACTGAGGGAGTTGGAGTGAATCAGGTTACGGATGAACAGGAACCCTGTGGCGAGAAGGATCAGCGAGACAGCGATCTGCGAGACGACAAGGGCGCGCCGGAGCCGGAAGCGGTTCTCGCGATGGAGCTGGGGCGCGATCGATTCGCGCACGGTCTGCCATGCGGGCAGGAGCCCTGAGGCGATGGTGGCGACCACGGTGAGGAGCGCGGCGTAGGCGGCGACGCGCCAGTCCGGCTCGATCTGCAGTTGGATGGGGACGGGCAGAGGAAGATGGATGCGGGCCAGGAGCGTGGCGATGAGGTGCGCCAGAGCGAAGCCGAGGAGGGCGCCGCCAAGGGAAAGCAGAAGGCTCTCGACGAGCAGTTGCTGCATGAGGCGGGCGCGCCCCGCGCCGAGCGAGAGCCGCACGGCGATTTCCCGCTGACGGGCCGAAGCGCGAGCCAGCAGAAGGCTGGCTACATTGACGCAGGCAATGAGCAGCACGAGTCCAAGGGCGACCTGGAGGAGGACGAAGAACCAGCCGACGGAGCGCATCATTTTCTCGAGCCGGAAGCGGTCGAAGCCGGCGATGGGAGTGACTTCGCAGTGCTGTTCCCAGCGATGGCGGTCAGAGACGCCGGCGTCGAGCCGGGTGGCGAATGTGGTGACCGCGGCAAGCGCCTGGCGAGCGGTCATGCCGGGCTTGAGGCGCGCGGTCAATGCCAGCGGCGTCTCCCTGCCGGTGACCGGCACGTAGAGGTCAGGCGAGAAGCCGAAGCCAACCAGCGTGCGGTGGCTTTCCGGGAGGATGCCGATGATGGTGTAGGCGCGGCCCGCGAGGTTCATCGAGCGGCCGATGACAGCGGGGTCGGAGTTGAAATGCCGGCGCCAGAAGTTGTGACGCAGGACGACGACCTCTTTCGGGTCGGAAGGGCCGTAGCCGCGCCCGTGGGCTAAGGGGAGCCCGAGGGCGGGGAAGTAGTTGGGCGTGGTCTGCACGGCGAAAAGCTGACGGGTTTCCACTCCGTCATTCCAGTTGAGGAAGGTCTCCTCGGAGGCGCCGGCGACCTCGTGAAAGATTCCGCTCTCGCGCAGGGCCTCAACATGCTCCTGGCGGGCATGGCTGTTTGCCGCCGATGCGGATGTTGACCAGGGAGGAGGCATCGGTGACGGAAGGCTCGCTGAGGAGGAATTCGACGGCGATGGAGAACACGGCGGTATTGACGCCGATGCCGAGCGCAAGGGACAGCAGAGCGCTGCAAACGAGCGCGGGGCTGCGGCGAAGGCCGCGAGCGGCGTAGACGAGGTCGCGCCAGAGGTTCTCGAGGAAGTTAAAGCGCCAGAGGTCGTATGCCTGCTCTTTGAGGGAGGAGGGATTGCCGAGAGGGATTGGATTGCCGCCGGCCTGGGCCATTTCGCGATGAAAGGCGAGTTCGGCTTCGAGGTCCTGCTCGAGCGTGGGTCTGCGGAAGAGTTTCAACAGGAACCGGCGCATTTCAGACTCCTATCTCGCCAAGACCCGCTGGACGGCGGTGGAGAGCCGGTTCCAAGTGTCGTAGTGTTCGGCGACGGCTTTGCGGCCGGCGCGCGTGATTTCGTAGTACTTCGCCCGGCGGTTGTTTTCGGAGACGCCCCACCTGGCCTTGATGGCGCCGTCGAGTTCGAGGCGGTAGAGAGCCGGGTAGAGGGAGCCTTCCTCGACCTTGAGCACTTCGTCCGAAAGGAGGTGAATGGTCTGGGCGATGGCGTAGCCGTGCATTGGTCCGCGCTGGAGGGCGTGGAGGATGAGGAGGTCGAGCGTGCCCTGGAGGAGCGTGGGGTTGGGAGATTTGCCCATCGATTTCCCTTGATTGTCTAGGGGAAGTATGGCAGCACTTCCCCTAGATCGTCAAGGGAGAGAGGCTTCGACGGGCAGATGTTTACATGGGCGGCGCGATGTCAGAATTCGATTCGAACTGAGACCTGGCCGGTACGCCCGCCGCCGAAGACCTCGCCGCCCCTGGCGGAGGTGATGCGCCCGAAATTGGAGTCGGCGATGTTGAGGTTCGGATCGGCGAGGTTGACCGTATTGGGCAGGTTCGTGAATGTTCCTTCGAGGCGGAGCGAGAGCTGTTCCATGAGGTAAAAGCGCTTGCTCATGCCCATGTTCCAGCCGACGGTGGCGGGACCGACGACGATGCCGACGCCGGAGTTGCCGAAGCGGCCGATGGGGGCGGGGTCGCGTCCGGGCACGACGCCGACGGAGCAGTTGAACTGCAGCGGGCCAGGAGCGCGGCCGGGGCAGACGAAGGCGTTGCGGTCGAGCCAGCGGGCGGCGGTGGGATCCGACACGCTGCCGTTTTCAGCGCCCAGCCTGTCCGGCCGGTCTGTGCCGCGGCGAGGTCCGTTCGTACCCGAGGGGTCGCCGCCGGAGTAGACAGGCGTGAGGAACGGCCCGGTTTGCAGGGTCAGAATCGACGAGACGCTCCAGCCGCCGGCTACGGCGTCGAGCACGGGGTTGGCGGCCGACATGAACTGGCGGCCCTTGCCGAAGGGGAGATCGTAGACAAGCGTGGTCAGGCCGCGGTGGCGGCGCGTGGCGTAGACGTCGCCGCGGTCGGCGCGGCGGTTGAGCGAATTCGTCACGCGGCCTCCGCCGGTTTCCCCGGCCCAACTGCCCGGGTTCGGGCCGGCGTTGTCGGCGAGGTGTTTGGCCATGGTGTAAGCGAAGTTGAAGGAGAGTCCCTTGGCGAAGCGGCGGTTCAGCTCGGCCTGGAAGGAGTTGTAGATCGAGTTCGCCCCGGCGTCGCGCGAGTAGATGAGGCCCCAGTGCGGGAAGGGCCTGTCGGTGAGCGGGCGCTGCGAGAAGAACTGCGTTGACGATTGCGGCTGGTTGATGTCCGGGGCCCAGGGCATGTGGGTCGACTTGTTGCCGATGTAGGAGAGGCGCAGGCCCATGTTGGAGCCGATCTGGCGGTCGATGGAGAGGTTCCACTGCAACATCTGAGGGGGCCGGAAGTCGATCTGGTTGGCGGTTCTGAATTCGAAAGTGCCCACCGCGCCGGCGCGGACGCCGCTGCCCGGGGTGCGGGTTTCCGGCAGGAGGAAGACCGGCTTGCCGTCGGCGGCGACGTTGGTGAAAGAGCGCACGTCGGCCTGCACGGTGCTCGTCAGCGAGTAGAAGACCGAGCCCATGATGATCATGTTGTAAAGTCCGCCGGAGGCGCGCAGCGTCGTCTTGTCGTTGAGCCTGTAGGCGAGGCCGAGCCGCGGCAGGAACTGGGTGTAGTAATTCTCGCGGAGACCTTCCGGAAGGCCCGCTTCCTGCGCGGTGACGATGGGGGTGCAGGGGACGCCGTTAATGACGGGGCCGGGGCAGGCGTTGATTGTTGTGCGCACGCCTTCTCCGATGAAGGATGGGGCGCGCGGGTCCGATGGGATGATCACGCGCCCTGTCCGGGGCACAGTGCGGTCGAAGTTGGCGATGTTGAGGCCGGCATCGTAATAGCCGGGGTGAAACTCCCAGCGGACTCCGTAGTCGATGGTCAGCTTGTTGCTGGCGCGGTATGAGTCCTGGATGTAGGCCTTGTAGTGGGTCGCGCGGCCGTCGTTGTCGATCTGGAGGTCGGCGAAACCGGACTGAATGGGCGCGCCGAGGAGAAAATCTCCCCAGGGATGTCCGGTGAAGTTTCCATTGAAGGCGAACTGTCCGTAGGAGTCGCCGGTGATGAAGCTGATGTTGGATTCGCCGCGCAGCTTGCGGATATCGACGCCGGTCTTGATCGTATGCCGGCCCTTGATCCAGGTCAGGTTATCGATGAACTGGGTATTCCATGAGCGCGAGAACCCGGGCCTGCCTTTGGCGAAGCTGGTGATCCGGTCGACCCGAAATGCGGGGATCCCGTTGTAAATGGGGTTGGGCGGAATGTCCTTGAGATTGAGCGATTTCAGGAAGCCGTAGCCGTCGAAAGGGAAGACGCGCTGATTGAAGCTGTAGTTGACGCCGGCGCGGAATTCGTTCAACAGGTTCGCTTTGATGGTCCAAGTGTAGGATGCGACGCCGGAGTGGTAGCCGTCCTTGACGATGTCGGTGGGCAGGAGCAGGACATTCGGTGAGAGCGACGGATTCGTTTTCTTACTGTAGCGGGCAAAAAAAGCATGCTTGGGGGAGAATTGATGATCGCCGCGGACGTCGAACTGGTCGGATTCGATGGTCGCGGAACGGTTTTCGATGAAGTTGGCGGCGGCAAAGCGGTCCGCCGGACCCGCGTTCACTGTGGGGTAGTAAGGGATGACCTGGCGGCTGACCGAGCTGAAGCGAGATGTGGGAATCACGTTGCCGGCAAACGGCTGGCCGGTAAACGGGTCGCGCACGATGACGCCTTCGCCGTTGAAGTCGCCCGCCTTCATGCGCTCGGTTGGAATGGAGTTTTGCACGGTTGTCTGCCGCGGGAAACGAAACGACTCCCAAGTGAAGAGGAAGAAGGTGCGATCCGTGCCGTTGTAGAGTTTCGGGATGGAGAGTGGTCCGCCGATGGTGCCGCCGAAGGTGTTGCCGATTTTGGCCGGCACCGTGGTCTGGCCGAAAGAGCGGGCGTCGAGCGCCTTGTTCTGGTGGTACCAGAAGCCCGCGCCGTGATACTTGTTGGTGCCGGACCTGGAGATGGTGGCGATATCGCCGGGAGCACCATATTCGGCGGTGTTGCCGACGCCCTGCACCTTTATTTCGGCGATGGACTCGACAGAGGGAAAGAGGGCGCGGAGCGGGCTGTTTCCGGAAGCGTTGGTGATCGAGATGCCGTCCAAGGAGGAGTCGGACTGCGCCGGGATCCCGCCTTGAATGCCGAATCCGTTTCCGTTGTCAGGCTGCACGCCGGGCAGAGTGGCGATGATGTTGTAAGGGCTCGTCGAGCCGCCGGCGCGGACGTTCACCGGCAGCGAGGCGACCTTCTCGACAGTCAGAGTCGAGTGGATCGCCGGCGAGTCCGTGGCGATGACACCAAGCGCGGCGGTGACTTCCACCGATTGCGTCACTTCGCCCACGACGAGGTTGGCGTCCACGCGAACAGTCTGCCGCGCCTCGAGCGGAAACTGCGCGGCGGAGAATTGCTGAAAGCCCTGCGCCTTGACTGCGATTGTGTAGGCGCCCCGCTTGACGTTCTGGAACTCGTAGTTCCCGTTCTCGTCAGTCAGAATCTCTTTTGACGTGTTCTCGCCCACATTGGTCAGTCTGACCGCGGCGGCTTTCACAACACTGCCGGTGGGATCCTTCACCGTTCCGAGGACCACGCCCATGGTGGACTGAGCGGATAACGCGCCCCCGGCGATCAGGGCAAACAAGACAGAAGCCGCGAGTGAGGTTTTCATAGTAGATGCGGGCGAACCGAAACTTTTCTAGGTTAACGGCTCCGGATGAACTCGCCACTTCTGAACGATGACAGGTGTGTTGAAGAACGGGCTATCGAGCAGCCGGGGCGGCGCGGGTGGCGATGATTTCGGCGGTTCTGCCCGTGCCGGAAACGGCGTTGGTTTTGAGGACGACCTCAAAGCCAGCGAGGCTGGACTCCGAGGAAACGCCGAGAGCCTTCAGCAACCGCTGCCGGTTTTCCGGCTTGAGCAGGAAATCGCCGCATGCCTCGGTGGCTTCCATGGTGAAGCCGGCGATCAGCAGGACTTTGCCCGTCTCGGTCAGGTTCTGCACGAGTGCGGCGATCGCGTAGGATTCGTCGGCCAGCGGAAGGGTGGGCGCGAGCATTTCGGGTTCGCCCGGTCTGGGGTTCCTGTTCCGGATGCGTACCGGCCGTGCTGGCTCACCCTCGTAATAAAAATTCAACTGGTCTCTGAACAGCAGATGCCAAGGGTTCGACGAGCCCGAACCGAGGATGACATAGTCTCCGGCGCGGAAATCCCTCGCTCTCAGGTGTTTGGCCATCCGGAGGAGCGGTGGGTCGGGGTACAACTCGGCGGCCAGCCGGTAGGCGATGTTCACGTCGGCAATGTTCAGGTACTGCCGGGTTTGCAGAGCCTGCCAGAGATCCCGAGTCCTTGGAGGGAGTTCCTCCGGCTTTACCAGCCGTGCGTACCTGCCGGATTCGTAGTCCTCTACGTCCAAAGGGATGGCGCCGAAGTGCCGGATGAGAACATAGGCGGAGTCGGCGGCGATCACCTGAACCGGACCGCCAAACGT
>JACADU010000350.1 GCA_013388415.1 Bryobacteraceae bacterium | reverse complement strand
TACGCCGGCGATGCCGGCCAGATCGTGAACAGGCAGAGCAACAACGCAATTTCGGGGAGACGGAATCGAACAAGTGTCACGGAAGTGGACCTCATGGGATTACTTGACCGGCACCCACCGGCAAATCACGCCGAATGGGCTGCGTGTGGAAACCTTTCTGAAGCCGTTGACGACCGTGCCGTCAGGGCTATTGTCGCCTGCCTTGCATTCGCGCTGGCCCGTGAAATCGGCCACGGCGCCCATCGGCTCGCTGCTGGAGACGGACGAGCCAGAGGCGGAGGAGCCGCCGCCGACCGAAGTGACGCTCACAGTCGAGGATGGAGCGGCGGCGGGCGCGGGGGCAGGCGCGGGAGCGGCGGTCTGCTGAGAGGCCGCAGCCGCCTCCGGCGTGCGGCGCATCAGCTCGGCATAGGCGGCCGGCACCTGTTTGCCGTCCCACTCGAAAACAAGGCCCGACTGAGCCACCGCGACCAGCTTGAACTCGCCGATCACGTCGCCCACCTTGTAGCTCTTCTGCGGCGCGCTTCCCGTCGAGAGAATGACCCGCGGCCCCTGCCCGAAGTTCATCATGCCGTGATAGGCGGGCAGCGGCGGCATCGGCTTGGGTGGAGCCACTTCAACTACCACAGTCGGGTTGCGGTCCGGGCTGAACGGCAGGCGCGCCGCGATTTCCAGATAGTTCGAAGCGTGAATCTGCGGCGCCTCGGCCGGAAACGTCAGAATCGGCGGCGCCGGCGCCGCGAAACGCTTCGAGAGAAACTGCCGCTGCCGTTCCGCCGTGGCGTGGTATTGGCGGCTCATCTGCCAGCAGGAGAGCCCGATGGCCGCCGCCAGGAGCAGATTCAGCAGGAGAACTCCTCTTCTCAAAACGCGCCCTCCTTGCGCGCCGGAACCAGCGAGCGCGGCACGACGCCTGAGACCGTTATGCGCGCCGGAACCAGTTTCTGCTTGCCGCTGACCTGTGAGAGGGAGACATCGCTCAGCGCGATGAGCTCCGGCTGGTTGCCGATATCGGCCATCAGATTGAGGACCTGCTCGATCCCGGCGTCGATCTGCACCGTGACCGCCACCTCGCCATAGGCTTCGCCAAGCGGCTTGACGTCGCGGAATTCGCTGCCGCGCAAAACCAGCGGCGGTTGCTGCGATTTGGCCACGCGCCGGATCACTTCCAGCAGCCTGGCCTGCGCCTGAGCGGGCGTGTCGGCCGCCAGGATGCCTTTTTCGCGGCGTCCCAATTCCTCCTTAGCCCTCTTCAGCATCTCCTCGCGCGCCGGAAGCGCCGCCGCCTGCCTGCTGAGCCGCTCCAGGCGCTTTTCGGCCTGCGGGACCGAAAAGGCCGCCGCCCGCGAAGTCTCCGGCTGCGATTCCGGCCAGAAGTAGACGGCGCCGGAAATGACCAGCGAAATGCCCAGAATGATCAGCGCGCGGCGGTCCCGGCTGGAAATCTGCAACGGAGGCATCAGCGTGCGCCTCCTTCCCGCCGCGCCCGCAGCCGGAAGATCTCGTTTTGACCCGCCCGGGCCAGCGGCATCGTAAACTCGCTTCCGGCCAGCCGCGGGCTCTCGTCGAGCTTCTTGAGAAGCCCGTCGGTGTCGGCGATCTCGCCTCCGACGGCCACCTGGTTACGGTCAAAAGCCAGTGAATTCAGGAAGGCCGGAGGTGGGAAGGCGTTGGTCACTTCCAGCAAAAGGTCCATGTCCGACCGCGTGCGTTTCTTGAACTGATCGAGCAGTTGGATCCGCTCGACGGTTTGCGCGATTTCCTTGTCCGCGTTCTCAACCTGCAAGGTCCGGGGGGTGACCTGCGCGATGCGGCGGTCCAGTTCGCGCAAATAGGCGCGTTCCTGCCACGCTCCCATCGCAGCCCAGGCGCCGAGCACCGCCGCAAGCACAGTCGCGAGAATCGCCGTGGGAACCCACAGCAGGCGGGAAGAGACAAACCGCAGTTCAGCGGGCAGCAGGTTCAATGGAGGCGCAAACCGCGGTTGCGCCGCCGTCAGCGCGGCCGCCCACGGCTTTGCCGCCCTTTGGCGGCCGGCCTCCGAAAAATCGAAATCGTCCGGTGCGGCGCTCCAGGCAGGCAGCCATTCGGAAATGGGCTTCGCTTCCACCTCCGGCTCCAGTCTCAGTTCGGAAGCCGCCAGCACGGCCGCTCGCTCCGCCGGCTCGGGCATCAGCGCCGAGTACATGGGGCGCGCGGCGCTTTCCCCATAGACCTCCGCACCCGCTGCGGGGGCGTCGCTCAACCCCACGGCGAGCACGCCCGAAACCGGCGGCTCGCCGTAGATCCGCATCGAGGAGAAGAATGTCGAGGCCGAAAGCGTCATCCCGCCCAACTTGACGCCGGCTTCGGCGAACAAGGCGGCGTATTCGTCGATGATCCGCTTCTCGGCAATGGCGATCGCAAAGAACGATGTCCTCCCGATACGCTGCCAGTCGTGGACGATCTCCTCTGCCTGGTAAGGATGGAGGCTGTCCAACTGGAAGCGGATGGCCGCCGGCGCGTCCTCGTCGGTCACCCCCGGAAGCGGCACGACTCGCAGCAGCACCTGTTCCCGAGGCAGCACGGCGAGAGCGGGCAGCGGAGGCGTTTTCAGCGCATCGAGAATCCGCTGGTACTCGGCTCCCCATTCGGCGGCTGGGCGCTCGCGGTAGTCCTCGATCGTGCGGGCGGCAAGCAGACGCGGCCCACCGGGGCGCAGCCTCGCCACGTACACCGTCAGGTCCTTCGGACCGATGACAATCCCGGCCCCTGTGCCAAAGCGGTAGAGCGGCCGGAGCCACTCGGGAATCATTCGAACCATGCGTCAATGTCCGGACGGGGAACGGCGTTCTCCTGCCACGCCAGCACGCGCGTCGCGCTCGCCGACTCCCGATAGTAGAGTTGCACGGTCATCGCCACGGTGCGGCGGAGGTCGGAAAGCCTGCCGTCCGGCTTGAACGGCCTCGCCGTCGCGCGAAGGGTGTAAATGTTGTCTCCGCCCAGCCTGAACCTCCCAGCCGCGGGCCCCAGAATCCTGTTCAGTTCCCCCAATTGCCTCTCGGTGATCGGCGCCCGGCTGCGCAGTTGTTCAATGATCATTGCGGCCTGCGGGCTGACGCCTGCGGCGATCATCGCCGGCAACGCCACGTTGTTGATGTCCAGCGGCCCCTCCGGCGCGGCAAAGACCGTCAGACAGTCCCGCAGCCCGGCTCGCGGAACCAGCCGCCCTTCCTGCGTCCGCGTCCAGCCGCCGTAAAACAATTCGGGAGTCATGCCGGCGACATTCATCAGTTCGTCGATCTGTTGCACAGACGCATGCGGGGCCCGAAAAGACGGCGTCCGTCGTAAATATATGGCATCAAAGGGGCTGAGGAGGCCCATGGGAGAGGGTTCACGCCATTCGATGATCGCCTGCGCCAGTTGTCTTGCCGCCGGCACGGGCAGCCCGAGCGCGAGGTTCAGCTTGAGCAAGTCCTCCAAGGTCGCGTGATTCACGTTCAGGCGCGACGATTCGGGGATCATCTCGACGGCAGCCACCCCTGTTGGGAAGCGGAAGCGCAGCAGCGGCATCCCGACCTGCCAGAACCGGATGCGGCCATCCGGCAGCCGTGGGGAACCTCCCAGCGAGTAGAGCACGTAGTTCAATGCCCGCTCAGCTGCCCCCGACGCCAGAAAGTGCGCCCGCGCCGCCTCCAGCGACGAAGTCGTACGCTCCACTTCGGTTCGCGCTTTGAGAGAAACCGCCAGAGCGATCGCCGAGAGCGCCGCTCCCAGCCACAGCACAGTCAGGAGGGCGGAGCCCCTATCTCGGCGCAAATTGCTCTCCCGGCGGCATGTCCACGTGAATCCGGCCAATGAAGGTCACCGGGCTGAAGGCCGACCCCTCGCCAGCCAGCGTCCGGGATTCCAGCCGGATGGCCGCAGGCCACTCATTCCGGCGCGTCCAGAGGCTCACCCAGCGTTGAGGCCTGCCTTCGCGGGCGGCTTCAAGGTAGAAGAGAGCGCCGCCCTCCAGCCTGTCTGCGATGACAAACGTTCCCGGGCGCGGCTGCGGCGGCGCGAAACCGAGCAGTTCGACGCCAGTAAACGGGTCGCGCGCCGGCGGCATGCACATTGCGCCGGCCATGTGCGGACCCGCATAGGGCATCTCATTGAGCAGCAGGCGGATGCCCTTGCCGTCCTCCGACGGGGCGAAAAACCATTCGACGATCCTCGGACCGCCGCGCGCCGCCCCCAACAGTGAGTACGCCGTCACAAATCGGGCCACGTTGGGCCGGCCGTCAAAGAACGGATAATCGCCCTGCCGCCCGGCCGCGATCCCGCACTTGGCCATGACCGGAAGGAAGCCGGCCACTTGTTGTTCCATCAGCCTCTGGACTCCGGCGTTCCGGCGCGCGGCCGCGATCCTGCGGTCGCTCGATTCCATCGTCCTGATCCCCTGACCGAGCGAACCCGCCAGACCCGCGGCGAGCAGCCCCGCCAGACTGACCGCGATCAGCACCTCAATCAGCGTCATGCCGCGTTCGCGGCGCCGGCGTCTCATTGTTGCAACGCTCCGAAGCCCGCCCCCCGGCTGAACAACAGCGCGTCGGGCTGCGTGACCACTGCGGATCGAAAAGTCTCGAACCGTTCCACCCGCTCGTTGCCGCCCCGCCGGATCCAGACCTCCAACGCGACCCTCTCCAGCATGCGCGAGCCGACGCCCGGAGCCTGTGGAGGCATCGCCGCCGACTCGTACGGGGTGAGCGTCGCGCGCCATCCCGCCTCCAGCCCCGGCGCCCACTCCGGCGGAAAACGGCCTTCGAGAACTTGCCCTTTGGGCAGATTCGGCTCGAGCAACAGCGTATCCATCTGCCGTTTCGCCAGCAACGCGATCCGGTCGGCGTCCTGCGACCGGATCTCCGTATTCACCGACGATTGCAGCGCGCTGAACGCGCCGACAATGACGAGGCCCATCAATGTCATCGCCAGCAGAACTTCCAGCAGTGTGAAACCGCCCGCCTCACGGCGGCGCTTCCTGCGGATCACCGCCTCCCCCCCTCGCCCTCTCTCGGGATTTGCACCTCCGGCGCGCCCGTGATGGGGTCGAGCCTGACAACCCTGCGGGCGTTCCGCGGGTTGGCCAGTTCAATCCGGATCGCCGGCCAGCCTGAACCCGGCATCAGAACGAACCTGCGCTCCGCCGGCTGCTCTTCATCGCCGCTCTCGTCCGCCCACAGCCGCGGCTCGACGCCGGCCACGCGGATGCCCGGCTCAAGCTCCAGTTCCCTGCGGTCCGCGACGGAAACCCCGATCGTTTCCAGACGGTTCTTTTCGCTGTCAATCACGATTTCCACCGGCTGCTGCCTGCGCTCGACGCGCAGCCCCGCCTGCGCCAGTAGCGAGGCGACCGAATCGGCGGACGACCGCAACCGGATCCCGTCGAGCGCCGAAGACGCCGCCGGCCAGACGATGGAGGACATGATGCCGATCAACGCGAGCGCGATCAGCATCTCCAGCAGCGTGATTCCTTGCTGCGCCCTCCGCCGCCTCATCTTACTTCGACTTCCAACTGTACAGGTCCGCGTTCATCCCCTCGCCGCCCGGCTGGCCGTCGGCGCCCAGCGACACGATCTCCGGCGCGTCCGGGATCGGACCGCCGGGGAACCTGTAGACGTACGGACGGCCCCAGGGATCGTTCGGCACTTCCTGCTGCAAATAGGGCCCGGCCCAGTTCGGCACGTTCTCCGGCTTCGTCCACAGAGCCTGCAACCCCTGTTCGGTGGTCGGGAACTGTCCGGTGTCCGCCTTGTAGCTGGTCAGCGCATCCATGAATTTCGACATCTGCATCCGGCCGGCCGTGATGCGTCCCTTGTCGGTCATGTTGAACACTCTGGGTCCGACAACGGCGGCCAGCAGGCCGATGATTGTGAGCACCACCAGCATTTCGATCAGCGTGATGCCCCTGCGGCGGCGCTGTTGCTGTCTTTTGCGGTCTTGCATGTGTAAATTCCTTCCTAAGCCATCTTACAGGGCCATCTCGTTCAGACCCGTGATTGCGAGAAGCATACTGAGGATGAGAGCGCCGACGGCGACCCCCATCGTGAGAATGATCAACGGCTCGAACAGCGCGGTGAAGCGCTTGATGGCGGCGCGCGTGTCGGCGTCGTAGATCTCGGCCGCCCGCAAAAACATGGCGTCCAGCCGTCCGGTCTCTTCTCCGATTGACAACAGATGCGCCGTCAGCGGAGGAAACATGCCGGTCCGGCCGAGCGGGCCGGCGATGCCTTCGCCGCGCTTCACTCCTTGCGCCACCAGTTCCAGCGAGTCGGCCATGCGCACGTTGGTCATGATCCCTCGGGAAATGTTCAGACTCTGAACCAGCGGCACGCCGTTCGCAATGAGCGTGCCCATCGCCCGCGCCAGTTGCGCCGTCTGGGCCTTCCTCAGCGCGTCTCCGAGCAGCGGCAGGCGGAGCCGGAACCCGTCCCACCAGTTCTTGCCTTCGGGCGAGCGGATGTAATAACGGAATCCCACCGCCGCCAGCAGCAATCCCAGCAGAACCCACGGGCCGTACGCCTGCACCGCCGCCGACAGGTCGATCATGAACTGCGTCATGGGCGGGACTTTGGCCGACGATGCGGCGAACGCCGTGGCGAACTTGGGCACCACGTAGTACAGCAGCACGAAGATGGAACCAAATCCGACCAGCGTCAGCAGCGCCGGATAGACCATCGAACTCGTGACGTAGCCCCGCAGTTCGTCGCGCGTCTTTTCGTACTCGCTCAGGCGCTCGAAGATGGACTGTAGCGAACCCGACGCCTCCCCGGCGCGGACCATGTTGACGTAAATCTCCGGGAAATAGTCGGGCCTCGTGCCGAGCGAGTCGGCGAAGCTCTTGCCTCCCTTGAGCGTCCGCAACACCTCGTTGACGACGGTCTTGAACTCGGCCCGCTCGCTGAGTTCCGCCGTGATCAACAGCGCTCGATCCAGCGGCACCCCGGCGTTCAGCAGCGTCGAAATCTCCTGCGTGAAGAACAGCACATCCCGCCGCTTGCCGAAGTTGAACTTCGGAAGCGAGATCTCCTTCGCCCGCGTTTGGGGAGCAAGACCGATGTAGAGCGGGACCAGTCCCTGCTTTCTCAGTTCCTGCGCGACCCGCTTCTCGTCCTCGGCGGGCACCGCGCCTGTGCGAACCTTGCCGTCTGAGGCGACCGCGCGGAAATGGTAAGAGGTCAGGGCCACGCCGCTAGAACTCCTGGGTCACACGCATCACTTCGTCCGCCGTGGTGACGCCCTGCGCGACCTTCATCCAGCCGTCCTCCCGAAGCGTGCGCATCCCGTTCTTCCGGGCCTGCACCGTCAGGTCGGCGGCGTCGGCGTTCGCCATGATCAGCTTGCGGATGGAGTCGTTCAGCTCCATCAGCTCGAAGATCCCGATGCGGCCCAGATAGCCTGTCCCGAAACACTTCTCGCATCCCGCGCCGCGGAAGTGTGGAATGGTCTCTCCGGTGGGCGTCAGACGCGTCCCGTCGGGCTGCCGGCAGAATGGGCAGTTCAGGCGCACGAGCCGCTGCGCCAGCACCGCCACCAGCGACGAGCAGATCAGGTAGT
>JACADU010000285.1 GCA_013388415.1 Bryobacteraceae bacterium | reverse complement strand
TTCGTGACCATGGCCGCGGCGGAACTGCTCGGCGATTCCGGCCTCAAGGACTACGCCCGCGACCGTTCGCTCCGTCTTGCACGCCAAATCGACGAGACCGGCACATTCAACGAGTACAATTCGCCGACCTACGCCCGCGTCTCGTTGACATCGCTGACCCGCTACCGGATGTTCGTCAGGGACCAGGAGACGCGGGGGCGCATGGCGCGCATCGAGCGCCGCCTCTGGGAGCATATGGCCGCACATTGGGACGCCGCGCGCGCGCAGTTCGCCGGACCGATGAGCCGCTGCTATTCGAACGACCTCGGCGCGCCGCTCTGGCTCGAGAAGTCGCTCGACGGCCGGCTCGCGTTGGCCCAACTCTCGGACCGCACCGGCGCCGACGCCGAGACCGCCATCCACGACTACCGCTGCCCGCAGGATCTCGTGGACCGCTTTCTGACGCCGCGCCCCGGCCGCGAGCACGTGGAACTGTTCACCTACGAGCGCGCGGGCGACGCGCGGCTTCCTGTGCAGGGCACAACCTGGTTCGACCGCGATTTTTCGCTAGGCACGGTCAACCGCGGCGATTTCTGGAATCAGCGGCGTCCGCTGCTCGCCTACTATGGCGACCGCTCGCGCCCTCCGCGCACCGTCGTCATGCGGGTCGTCAAGGACGGCTATGACTTCAGCTCGGCGCTGCTGTTTTCCGTTCAGAAAGGCCCGCGCGTCCTGGGGCTAGTCAATTTCCGCAATCCGGGGGGCGATCGCCACATCTCGCTCGACCCCATTCAAGACGGCGCTTTCAAGTGCGGGCGTCTTTTCCTCGAGCTGCGTGTCGAGGGTCTTGAGGAATCTTACGTTCTCAAGGAAGTTCAAAACGGCGTTGTGCTGGCCTCGACCCATCTCTCGCTGGGCTTCAAGATCTGCCGGGCTGTCTTCGGGCGCCATGCCCCGAACCTCAAGGTCCACAAGGCGCCTGGCAATGTGACGCTGACTCTCGACTTCAAGCCGCAAGCCAAGCCGGACCGTGTCGTCTGGAGCGAGATCAAGACCGCATGGGCCGCTTTCGCTCTGGAATTGGGCGGGGGCGGCAAGTTGGTCGAGCTCCCTGCGGCGGAGGCGGCGCTGCGCGATTCTTCGGTCGAAATCGAGTGGGGTGATCTCTGGATGCGCGGCGGCGCGGAGGTGGCAGCCGCCGCGCAGCAACAGGAAACGTTCTCGTCACGGATCGGCGGCCAGCCGGTGCCGATCGTGAGGTTGAGCGAGGCAAGTCTGGCATAATCTCATCAGTCGTCCTGGAGGTTTCGAGATGATCAACCGGCGCGCGTTCGTTACGGCGGCTGCCGCCGCCCCCTCCGTTTTCGCTGCAAAACGCAGCAAGCTCAAGATCGGCGTCACGGACTGGAATCTCCGCATGGCGGGGAAGCCGGAGGCCGTCGGTTTCGCCGGATCCATCGGATTCGCCGGCGTCGAGGTCAGCCTCGGCCGCCAGCCCGTCGACGGCAAGCTGCCGCTCGACAACAGGGAAATCCAGGACCGGTATCTCGCGGAGTCCGCCAGGCACAACGTCGCTCTCGCGGGAACCTGCCTCGACATTCTCCACGTCAACTGCGGCAAGAATGACAAGCTCGCCTTCCAGTGGATTGCCGCAGCCATCCCGATCACAGCCCGCCTCAAGGCTGGCGTGATTCTGCTGCCCTTCTTCGGCAAGTGCGCGCTGAACGAGCCGGAAGGGCGCGACTACTTTATCGACGGCGTCAGGGAACTTGCCAAGGAAGCCGAAAAGGCCAAAGTGACCCTCGCCCTGGAGAACACCCTTAGCACGGCCGACACTCTGCGAATGATGGAGCGGGCGAAGAGCCCGGCCGTCAAAATGTACTTCGATGTAGGGAATCTTTTCAATAATGGGCACGATCTGAAGGTTGAGTTCGCCACGGTCAAGGCGGAGCACATCGCCCAAATCCACCTGAAGGACAACCCTGGCTACCTCGGCGAGGGCAAAATCGATTTCCCTTGGGTGATGTCGAAGATCATGGAGCTTGGGTACGAAGGTTGGGCGAACCTGGAGACAAGTTCTCCTTCGAAGGACGTCGCCGAGGATATGCGACGGAATCTGACGTACATCCGTAAGCTTGTCGTCTAACAGGACTTATCTTTCGATCTGAGGGCATCGCTGGATTGGAATCCGCCACCTGGGCGGCGTGCTCACTCATCGAGAAGCGGATACGGCAGTCCTCAATCTCCACCCCGGCCAGCCGGATTAGGAATTGATTAAGCCCTCTAAACATTAGAAAATGCATGGGTTAATGTAACGAGGGAGTTGACATCGACGCCAAGTCAGTTTACATTTGGGTTCTACACCAATGTAGGTCCACTGACAACTCCAGGCTAGTGGTAGCGAGGTCCGCGAATGACCTTTCAGATCGGCGAAAAGGTGGTTTACCCCAATCATGGGGTTGGCACGATTGAGAACATCAGCGCGCGTTCATTCGGCACTCAAAATGAAAAATTCTATCTTCTGCGGCTGGCCTGCAACAGTTTGACGGTGATGGTGCCGTTCTCGCATGTTGAGCAGGTTGGTCTTCGGAAGGTGACTCGGAACGGAGATGTGGTGAAGGTGCTGAACTACCTTGCCACCGGCGAAATCAGCGCCTCCCACGATTGGAAGGACAGGTTCAAGGAGAACTCGGTCAAGATGCAGAACGGCAGTCTGCTCGAGGTGGCCGAAGTGCTCAAGTGCCTGGTCCGGCTCCAGTCGATGAAGCCGCTTTCGTTCCGTGAGAAGAAGATGCTTGAGCGGGCGCGGGTGATGCTGGTGACTGAGTTCGCCACCTCCAAGGGCGTCGGCGAAAGCGATGCCGTCTCCTTATTGGGGAAGGCGCTGGCGAAGGCGAATCTGCGATTCCCGGAACCGCTCTGAACGCCGCTGATGAAGATCACGGCGGTCGAGACCATCCGTTTGCGGGAGGGGATTCGTGTGCACGCGGGCCCGATCGGCTGGATGTGGGTCCGGCTGCACACGGACGAAGGGCTGGTGGGACTGGGAGAGACGTATCCACACCCGGCGAGCGAGCAGGCTGTGGTGCTGGAAAGGCTTGCGCCGAAGCTGGTTGGGCGGGATGCGCTGGCGAGGGAGCAGATCTGGGCGGATCTCTTTCTGGAAGTCAGCTATAGCGGCTGGGCGGGCGCAGAAATGCGCGCCATCAGCGCGGTCGATCTCGCGCTATGGGACCTGGCGGGCCAAGCGGCGAATCTTCCCTTGCACCGTCTTCTTGGCGGGCCTTGCCGCGAGTGGATTCCCGTCTACAACACCTGCTACGACCACCTCGACTTTCTGAGCCAACCGGTTGAACTGGCGGCCTCGCTGCTCGACTCGGGCATTCGAGCGATGAAGATCTGGCCCTTCGACCCGATCGCGAAGGAGACAGGCGGCCAGACGATCTCGGCAGCTCAGATGAAGCAGGGTCTGGCGGGGCTGGAGGCGATTCGCGCCCGGTTTGGCGATGCCATGGACGTGGCGATGGAGTTCCACGGCTACTGGAATCTGCCTTGCGCGATCGAGATCGCGCGGGCGCTGGAACCGCTCCGGCCGATGTGGCTCGAGGAGATGCTGCCACAGGACAATATGGAGGCCTACGCGCGGCTGGCCGCGGCCACGCGGCTTCCGCTGTGTCTCAGCGAAAGGCTGATGACGCACTGGCAGTACCGCGAACTGCTGGAACTCGGCGCGGCCTCGATCGTGATGCCGGACCTCGCCTGGTGCGGGGGCATCACGGCGGCGCGCAAGATTGCGGCGCTGGCGGAAACCTGCTACCTGCCGGTCGCGCCGCACAATTGCGGCGGGCCGGTCCTGCATTGGGCGAGCGCGCATTTCGCGGCCGCCATCCCGAACCTGAAGATCCTTGAAACGGTCCGGCGGCACTACCTGGACGAGTACTCGGGGCTGCTGGATACGATGCTTGTGCCCAAGGACGGACGGCTGCCGCTTCCGGGCGGGCGCGGGCTGGGAGTCCGGCTGAACGAGGAGCGGCTCGGCCGTCAGGACGCCGAGATTCGCCGTTTCCCCGCCTGACTGAGGCGGAAACCTCACGCGCTGTGAGAAGATTCCCCTTTGTTCTAAGTGCTTCACCCGGTATTCACCGGACTCCAGAAGAACGATAAATGGGTGAAAGGGCGTGCACTCCTTCTCATGCGGTGTCTGCACTGCGGTAAACGGCTCAGTCTCCTGCGGAAGCTTTCCGATGGGGAATTCTGTAGCGCCGACCACAGAGCTCTGTTCGAGCGGCTGAACAACGATCTCGGCTTGCAGCGCCTCATTGCCTCGCAGAGCGGTTTGGACCGGGAGAAGCCCAAGCTGCAAAAGAAGCCGGCCAAACAGCTTTCGCCGGAGAATCAGATCGCGGCGAAGGAACCGCCGTTGGGCAATCTGGCGCCTGTCGGCAAGCAGGGACCGGTGGCTGTCCGGCAGGTGAACCAGCCGGGGCTGCCACCGCTGCTTGGGCCAAAG
Organism: Bryobacteraceae bacterium; assembly: GCA_013388415.1. Lineage (GTDB taxonomy): Bacteria > Acidobacteriota > Terriglobia > Bryobacterales > Bryobacteraceae > JACADU01. The sequence goes on along the minus strand of JACADU010000285.1, from coordinate 2,856 downwards.
GAATCGGCGATTCCGCAACCTGGACTGCGAGCGCGCGCGCGGGGATTCGCCGAGACGGCGCCGATCGAAGAGGGAGTGGCGCTGGAGAAACCGGTCGCGCCACTGACAGTCCAGCCGCCGCAACCAATCGTCACCATCGCCGAAGCGGCTCCGCCATCAGGAGCCGATCTGGCTCCGGACGTGGATCTTCTGCCGGTGCAGGAGGACGTGGAGCAGGCGCCGGCTCGCGTGGAATCGCTCCGGCCGATTGCGGCGGGAAAGATCGTTTCGCGAGTGGTCGTGTTGCGCGAACCGAGGGTGACGGGAAGCTGGAGGTCGCCTTCGGACACGAGCGCGCCGCGGTTGTCAATGAGGATGCGGCCGCCCAGCCGGGAATGCGATGCGGCGATGTTGACGCCCTCGGACACAGACCGGCTGACGCCGGCGCCGCTGGTGGAGTTGAGAGAAATCGAAGCCGGAGGTCCGCTGCGGGCGGTTCAGGGGGCGGTGCTTGGGGTTCCGGGCGGCGCGATCTCCGCCGAGGTGAAGCTCACGGCTCCACAGAGCGGCGCGAGACACCGGCGGGCCGGCTTGCGAGGCGTTGGGCAGGTGAAGCTCAGGGGTCGGGCGAGCGGGGGCAGGCGCGCGGTTCATTCGGGCGCCGCGCCGGCGGCGCCCGAGATTCCGCCAGCGTTGGAACCGAGACTGGCGCTGACCACCGAGGCCGGCGGAAGTCTCGAGGTTCAGCCGGAGATGCCGGTGGGCCTCAGCGCGTTCGCCGCGTTTGGCGGTTTGAGGCGGGCCGAGCTTCTGCCGCACTCGTTCCGGCCGGCCGAGATGCTGATTCCGAGGCTGCGGGGCGGGGTTGGGGAGCCGTCGTTGGGGATGGGCGGGACGAAGGTTCTTGAAGTCCCCGGCGCCGACATCCTGCCGTGCTGGCGGGAGACGGAGATGCGGGTTTTCCCGGGAGAACCGCCAGCGACCGCGTTTCCTCGCGCAGGACTGAAACCGCAAGTGCCGACCGTGGGCGAGTCGCTTGAGCCCGAGGTGATGAGCCTCGCGCCGGAGATGGCGCCCGAGACGCAGCAACCGGCGGAGCCGGACGAGCAGGCTCCCCCCCTGTACGACTCGCAGCGCAAGATGAGCTACATCCGTCCTCTGGAGAGGGCGATCGAGGTGACCGGCTCAACCAAGGCCTCGATGGCGCCGGTGTGGGCGCAGACGCTCGAGACGGCTGCGCTTGGCCCGCGGCTGAAGTTGAAGATCGACCACGCCGACGGATCAGGTTCGAGGGCGGCCCGCGTGGAGTGGCGGGCCCGAGGCGGGAAGGAACGGTTCAGGCTGGCTCCGGAGAAGATCCCGGGCGGGCGGTTCTGGCACAGCGCTCCGGCGGATCTGAAGTGGATTGCTCTGGCGCTGCCATTGATCCTGGCGCTGGTGGTTTGGAGCTTCAGGGGTTCGGTGGCCCCGGTGGAGGCGTCGCTGCCGCAGCAACCTGACGCCTCGAAAACGGTGATCGCCAAGCAGATGAACAAATTCCAGCAGGTGCTGCTGTCGCGGGCGGCGGTGAGGCTGTTCGACGATTTCCGGGGCGGCCTTGGAGCGTGGCAGGGGCGTGAGGGCTGGGCCAAGACGTGGAAGTACAGCGATTCAAGCTTCCTCGAACCCGGCGATTTGGCGATCTACACACCGACCCTGGACATGCGGGACTACACGATGGAATTCCTGGGCCAGATCGAGCGGCGGAGCCTGAATTGGGTTTTCCGGGCGAAAGACACAGAGAATTACTACGCGATCAGGATCGTGATCACGAAGGGCGGCCCGTTGCCGGCGGCCTCGGTGGTGCGGTACCGGGTGGTCGGGGGCAAGGAATCGGGGCTGGTGACGTTGCCGCTGCCGATTTCGATCAGGCCGGACACGGTTTACAGGGTGCGGATGGACGTTCGGGGGCGGCAATTCACGACATACGTGCAAGGCCAGGTGGTGGATACGTTCGAGGACGACCGGTTGACCGAAGGAGGAGTGGGCTTCTGGAGTCCGAGGGGAGACCGGAGCCTGCTCCGGTGGGTCGAGGTGATGCACCAGTACGACTATTTGGGGCGCCTGTGCGCTCTTTTGGCGCCGTACCCCCTGCAGCCAGGGGGGCAACAAGCCGATTAGTTAGTTGAGCAGGATCCGCCTGCGGGCGGTTTCGGGAGGATATAGGCAAGTCATGCGGGAAGTGAAGCAATCGACGGCTACGCCGGGCGCTCAGGGCGGGACGGCTCTGGCGCGCGCAGTCACTTTGCATCTGGAGGGCAAGGGGCGGGAAGCGCTGAAGGAACTCGACCGGGCGGTGGAATCGGGCGATCCGCCGCGCGAGGTGTATGCGGCGAAGGGCCACATCCAATTCGAACTCGAGTTGTACGAGGAAGCTGTCAAGAGCTACGAATCTCTGCTTGGGCTGGATCCGAACTCGACTTCCGCCTACTTCAATCTCGCCGTCTGTCAGGAGAAGCTGGGCCGTTGGAGCGAGTCAGCCGCCAACTTCCAGCGCGCGCTTTCGAGCGACGAGGGACGGCTGGACGCGCGTCTTGGGTTGGGCGTATGCCTTCTGCACATGAAGCAGGCCGAGAAGGCTCTGGAATGCTTCGAGGTCGTACTGAAGAAGACGCCGACCGAGGAGACGCCTCTCTTTGGCAAGGCGGTGGCGCTCGAGTTGATTGGAAAGCAGGACGAGGCGCTGGAGATCTACCGGACAATCCTCGCCGCCAATCCGCACGCCGAGGAGCCGCTGGCGAACACGATCCACATCGGGATGCGCAACAACGACACGGCGCTGGTGCGGGAGTCGAGCGAGAAACTGCTGACCCTGCGCCCGTTCTCGCAGGCGGCTCT
>JACADU010000380.1 GCA_013388415.1 Bryobacteraceae bacterium | reverse complement strand
TTGCCAAGGTTGATGTCGCGGGTTCGAATCCCGTCTCCCGCTCCAAACCCTTCAAACACTTACGGGCTTCCGCCCTCTCCACTTGGGTCCAAACGGAGTCTAAACTCCTGGTAGCCTTCGTTTCCCCCCCGCTCCATGTGATTGTCCTTCCAGTCCTTGGCGCACATGGCGCCATCAAAGAGATTTGCCCCGATACGTTGTTGTCATGCCGGCATAAGATTGAGCTGGATGAGGATCGTATCGATCAACCTGAATCAGCGACTTGGCAACAAGAGTGTGCGTTCACGTTTAGAGGCCTGGCTACAGATCCTGAAGCCGGATTTGCTTCTTGCTCAGGAACCTTGGCGTCCCAGCGCTGGCACAAGGCCGTCGCCGGACGGATACCGCCTGGCCGGCTCGGCCACGCCCCGGCTCGCATCCACTCCACACGCGCTACCTCCCCGAAGAACCGAAACCAGCTGCGCCGCGCCCCGATTTCGCCAGATCGCTTTCCTCCCATTCGATCCGCTGGTACCTCGAGATGACCATCTGGGCGATCCTGTCGCCCGCGTGAATCTGGTAGGGCTCGCGCCCGAGGTTGAGCAGGATCACCTGAATCTCGCCGCGGTAGCCCGGGTCGATCGTGGCCGGCGCGTTTGGCAAGGTGATGGCATGGCGCAGGGCGAGCCCGCTGCGCGGCCGGATCTGCGCCTCATACCCCGGAGGTATCTCGATCGCCAAGCCGGTCGGAACGAGCGCTGGCTTGCCAGGCTCTAACAGGATGGCCGCAGTCGAATGCAGATCGAGACCGGCATCCTCCTCGGGACCGTGAGCATAACGGGGCATTTGAGCCTCGGGCCGGAGACGGCTGATTCTGATCTTCATGGGGTATTGGCTATGATAACGGTTTGCCCGAAAGCGACGCCCTGCCCCACGTCATCACGCTCGGCCCCATCGCGCCCGAGCCGCTCGCCTATGCCCTCGCCCGGTACAGCCGCTCGCCGGATTCGATCCGCGATTCGCTCGCCTGGGTGCGCGCGCACGACTCGTCGAAGTTTCTCGACAGTTTCTATTTCCAGTACGGCCACGCCTCTATTGCCGATCTTGGCCATCTCGCGCTCTGCTTCGAGGGCATTAGCGAAATCGCAGCGATCGAGATCGAAGATGAGCCCCTCTGGGATGGCCAGGCGCGCTCGTCCCGCTATCAGGACTTCTCGAAAGCAGGCCTGGTCACGCCGCCGGAGTTGACGGACGGCGAGGCTGGAGTCTACCGCGCCGCCGGCGCCAATCTGCTCGCCGCCTACCGCGGCATGCACGCCAAGTGCGTCGAAGCCCTCAAGTCAAGGCTGCCCCGCCCTGGAGCGATGAAGCCGGAAGCGTATGAGCGCAACATCGCGGCGCGCGCCTTCGACATCGCCCGCTACCTGCTCATTCTGGGCGCGCCCACCGGCGTCGGCCAAGTCACCAGCATTCGCACTCTGGAGCGCCAGATTCGCCGCATGAAGGCCTCGGAATACGCCGAAATCCGCGCCCTCGGCGAGGAAACCGCCGCCGCCTGCACACGCCTGCCGGAATGTCTGTGGCGCGAGGAGGAACCTGCCGCCCCCGTCGCGCCCACGCTCGCCAAGTACGTCAGCGCGGACCCCTACCCCGGCATCGCGCGCCAGGAAGTCGCTCAATGGGCGGCAGAAAACCTGCCGCCGAAGCGGACGGAGGAAGCCGCCCGCGTCGAGCTGACGCGGCCCGAAGAGCCCGCAGCCGATATCGCCGCCACCCTCCTTTATTCCGTCACGGACCGGTCCTACCGCGAGCTGTACTCGCTGGCGGCGGGCTGGAGCTCCGCCATGCGCATGGAGGTCCTCGACGCCGCTTTGAAAAGCCGCAGCCGGCATGACGACCTCCTCCGCGAGTTTCGCGGCGGTCCCTATGTGTATGATTTCTTTCTCGATATCGGCGCCTACCGCGACCTGCACCGCCACCGCCGCTGCACTCAGGTGCGCCAGCGCTTCTCCTGGGGCAACGGCTTTGAGCTGCCCCAGCCCGCCGCCGAGTTTTCTCTCGCTGTCGAGATGAGCGCTGCCCTTGAGGCGGCCCGCTCGGCCGCCGCCCAACTGCCCTCGCCCGCCTCGCACTACCTGCTTCCGTTTGCCTCCCGCTGCCGGTTCCTGATGAAGATGGACTTCGCCGAGGCCGAGTACATCTCCCGCCTCCGCAGCGGCGTCAAGGGCCACTTCAGCTATCGTGACGCCGCCTGGCGCATGAAGACCGAAATGGAGCGCCTCGAACCCGACCTCGGGCGGCTCATCGAGGCGACTCCGCCCGAGGTTGAAGATCCCTTGATTCGGTGAGAGTTTTGGCTCCCTCGCGGGACTCTATTTTCCAGAGGCCGCTCGAGCCATGAAAAAGAACGATGGATTCGAAACCCTGATCGACAATACCCCCATCGACCTGAGCGAGTTCGACGACGCATTCAGGAGCGCCGCGACGAACAGGTCCGACGATTACTACAGCGACGTGCCCGACGGCATCTATGACGCCGAGATCCGCGACGCCCACCTCGGCCGCACGCGCATATCCAAACCAATGGTGGTTTGGCGCATGCTGCTGACCAGCGCTCCGGAGATCCCGAAGCTGATCACCAAAACGCGTGTGATCACCGAAAACACCATGCCTTGGCTGAAGGAGGACCTGCTCAAGTGCGGGCTGGACCTCGCACGGCTCTCGGACCTCAACCAGCGCGTGCGCGAGATGGAGGGCCGGCTCGTCCGGCTCGAGAAAAAGACCGTCAACGGAAAGGCGGAACTGTATTTCCGCTGGCCTGAACGGCAAAGAGGAGACAACGGCCTCGGGCCGGCCGATCACTTCAACGAACTTGACGTGCCGTTTTGAAGCCGCCCGGTCAAGCCAGCCGCCGCGCTTCGACCCGTTCGTAGATCTCCGTCGTCTGCTCCAGCGTGGCGAAACTGACTCCGGGCAGCCGCGCTGAAGCGGTTCCGGCGGCTACGCCCCACTTTGCGGCCTCCACAGGGTCGCCTGTCTTGCGAACCGCCCAAACGTAGGCCGCCGCCAAGGCGTCGCCGGCGCCAATCGGGCACAGCGCGTCCACCCGGGGCGGGATCACTTCCCACAGCGCTCCGTCATCCGCGGCGACCACCGCGCCGCGGGCGCCAAGGCTCAGCACGGCTTCCGTGGCGCCCATCTCCCGGATGCGCGCCGCTGCCTCCTGGAAGTGACTCCGCGTGATCAAAGCGCGCGTCAAAAGCCTCTCGGCTTCTTGCTGGTTCGGCGTGACCAGCGTCGGGTTCGCCTCCAGAGCCGCCTCCAACGGCTCGCCGTCTGTGTCGACAAGCGTCCGCACCCCGGCTTTCTGCGCGGAACGAACCAACCGCGCGTAGAAATCCACCGGCACGCCAGGCGGCAGGCTGCCGCACAGCATGAGCCACTCGGCCTCGCCCAGGCGCTGATTCACCGCCTTTTCGATCCGCGCGCAATCCGCCTCGTTCAGCCTCGGACCCAACTCGTTCAGCTTGACGGCGAGCCCCTGCTTGTCCGCGATGGTGAAGTTGGTCCTGATTTCGTGCCGGACCCGGACCAGGTCACACTCGAAGCCGCAGTGCGAGAGGAACTCCTCGAGCAGTTTGCCGCTCCTGCCGCCGCAAATGGCGATCGCCCGGGTTTTGGCGCCGAAATTGTTCAAAACGCACGAGGCGTTGATGCCGCGCCCCCCAGCCGCCTCCCGGCTGGCCAGGATATAGGCCCGATCCTCGAAGACAAGCCGGTCCACGCTGATGTTGCGATCAATTGCCGGGTTGACCGTAAGTGTAAGGATCAAACCACGATTTTAGCAAGACCGCCCCCCGAAACCGCGGCCCGGCCCAGCCGCCTTGTTACGCTGGATGCTTGAGTTCCCATCCGCAGTTCTGGGCCTATACAGCGCTGGTTTCCGTGTGCTTTTTCTGGGGCACCACCTACCTCGGCATCCGTATGGCGCTCGAGTCGATGCCGCCGATGGTCCTTGTCAGCCTCCGTTACCTGATGTCGGGGGTCATCCTGCTGGCATTCTGCCTCTGGAGGCGAATGCCGCTGCCCCCCAGCGCCGAGATGTGGCGAACCTCGCGGAATGGCGTGCTCATCCTCGGCGTCGGCAACGGATGTCTGTCGCTGGCGGAAACCTGGATCCCCAGCGGCCTTGCGGCGCTGATCATCTCCATCAGCCCGTTCTGGATGGTTGGGCTCAACGCTCTGCTTCCACCCCGTGAGCGAGTCAAGGCCCCGACTCTGGCCGGGATGCTCATCGGCCTTTCTGGCGCCGCGCTGCTGGTCGGCCCTGGAGCGCTGTCGGGCGGAGCCCAGGGGTCGGCGATCACAAAGGGCTTCCTGGTGCTGATGCTCGGCTGTTTTAGCTGGACGTTGGGGTCGCTCGTTCAGCGCAAGCAGCCGTCTGTCGCCAATCCAGTCACGTCTGCGGCCGTGCAGCAACTGGCGGCCGGAGTGGCATTCGCTCCCATCGCCTTGCTCGCGGGCGGAACAGTCCACTGGACGGCGCGCGGCATTGGGGCCCTGCTCTATCTGGTCGTCTTCGGATCCCTGGTGGGCTACACCAGCTACATCTATGTCCTGAAGCATCTGCCCGTGCCGCTGGTGTCGATCCACAACTACATCAACCCGGTTGTGGCGGTGATCCTCGGCTGGCTTTTCTACAGGGAACCTTTCGGCGGGCGTGAAGCGGCCGCGATGGGGATCATCTTCGCGGGAGTCGCGGTGGTCAAACGGTTTGAGCGGAAGTAGGCCCGGTCAGGCTCGGGGCGATGTGCCGCGCGCGAGCAGCCTGGCCGCGATGGCCCCTCCCGCCGCCGAGCAGACGGTCAGAAAAACGAAGCTCACGGCGAGCTGCCCCACCATATCAGCGGGCTTCTCCATCGTGCGCTGCAACTGTTCCACCGCCTCCCTGGCCATTCCCCCCGCCGGGGCGCTCTCGGCGGCCGCTTTCAAGGCGTCCCGGTTGGAGGAGATCACCGCGACGCTCAGCGTAAAAAAGACCAGCACCAGCACGAACGAAAACAGCCCGGCGAACCATCCCAGCCTCAACCCCTGGAGCACGTTCAAAGCGCTGCCCGACCGCCGCCGGTAGAGATGAACCGCGTACCCGCCGCCGAACAGCAGCACCAGGGGAGCCAGCACCTGCGCGCCCGCGAGCCCCGTCGCCATCATGCCGAGCTGCGAAAGCACCGCCGCCGCCCAACCGGCGCGCAGGACAAGGTCCGCTCTCAGCGACGTCGCGCCGGCCTCCGGTTGCCCTGCCTCGGCAGGCGCCGGCGCTGGCTGAGCCTGCTCTCGCTCGAGCCGCTCGCGC
>JACADU010000494.1 GCA_013388415.1 Bryobacteraceae bacterium | reverse complement strand
CGGCTCAGCCGCCGACCTCGACACGATCCTCGCCGTCGCGAAAAAGCGGAATTTGCCGGTGGTTGAGGACGCCTGCCAGGCGCACCTGGGGGAGTGGCGCGGGCGCAAGCTGGGCACGTGGGGCACGGCCGGCTGTTTCAGCTTTCAGGCGAGCAAGAACCTCAATTCGGGCGAAGGCGGCGCTGTGCTGACGGACGACGAGGAATTGGCGCACAAATGCTATGCCTTTCACACCAACGGCCACAATCGGCGCGGCAGCCGTTTTGATTTCGCCAGCCTCGGCGCCCGCGCGGCGAACCTGCGTCTGACCGAGTTCCAGGCGGGGCTGTTGTTGGCCCAGATGACCCGCGTGGAGGCGCAGTCGCGGGTCCGCGAGCAGAACGCGCAATACCTCACGCGCCTGCTGGAACAAATCCCGGGCATCCGCCCGGCGAAGCTGCATGCGGGTTGCACGCGCAGCGCGTACCACCTGTACATGTTCCGCTACCAGGCCGAGGCGTTTGCGGGTTTGCCGCGCAGCCGATTCCTGGAGGCGCTGCGCGCCGAGGGCGTGCCGTGTTCGAGTGGTTACACGCCGTTGAACAAACAGCCGTTCGTGAAGGCGACGCTGGCCACGCGCGCCTACCAGCGGATTTACCCGCCGGAAGTGCTGAAGGGCTGGGAAGAGCGGACGCAATGTCCCGAGAACGAGCGGCTGTGTCAGGAGGCGGTGTGGTTTGTTCAGACCATGCTGCTCGGACCACGCAGCGACATGGATTGCATCGCCGATGCCGTCCGGAAGATCCAGGCGCACGCCGCCGCGTTGGCGAAAGCTTAACCGCACACTGCCATGCAACCGCGCTTCGTTCAGTCAGGTCGAGTCGGCCTGTCACTCTGGTGGGCGCTGTGTTTGCCGATGTTGCCGTTGGCCGCGCTGGCCCAGGCCGACGGGGCAACCATGCGCGTCGGGCTCTCCGTGCGCGACGTCACCCCGGACGGTCCGATCTGGCTCGGCGGCTACGCCGCCCGCACGAACGCCTCCGCGCGCGTGGACACGCCCCTGCTGGTGCAGACCTGCGCCATTCGCGGAGGCGAGGGGACGATTGTGTTCGTGGCGTTGGATAACTGCGGCGTCAGTCACGCCCTTCTGGAGCCGACCCTCGCGGATCTCCGCGCCCGCCACGGCCTGGGGCCCGGGGCGATCATGGTGGTTTGCAGCCACTCGCACTCGGCGCCGGTGGTGGACGGGCCGTTGATGGGCATGTACCCGTTGCGCGACGCTGACAAAGACGCCGTGCAGCGGTACAGCGAGCGGCTGCGCGCTGCTTTGGGCGAGGCCGTCACCGCCGCGATGCAGGACCTCCAGCCGGCGCTCCTCGAACACGGTGTCGGCCGCGCCACGTTCGCGATCAACCGCCGGGAGTTTCGCGAAGGCGGTGTGGTGCTGGGCGAAAACCCGGACGGCCCGGTGGATTGGGAGGTGCCGGTGTTGAAGGTCAAGGCCACCAACGACACCGTCCGCGCGATCCTCTTTGGCTATGCCTGCCACGGGACGAGCATCGCCGGGCCGGACTTTTACGTCGTCTCCGGCGATTACATGGCCTATGCGCGGCAACACCTGGAGGCCCTTTATCCGGGTGCCGTCGCCGTGTTTCTGACGGGCATGGGTGGCGACGCGAATCCGTCGCCCCGGGGGAGCCTGTTGTGGTCGAAGCGCCACGGGCTGGAGTTGGCCGGCGCGGTGGCGGGCGTGCTCAGCCGTCCGATGCGACCGGTCAAAGGCGCGGTGCGCCTCGCCTACGAGGAAGTGGCGTGTCCGTTGGAATCGCCACCGACACAGGAGCGGCTCGAACAGGACGCCAAAGACCCGAGTGTCCACGTTCGGAACCGCGCGGCCGCTTATCTGGCGCTGCTGCGCGAGGGGCGCCCGCTGCCGACCACGGTGCCGCTGTCGCTCGCCGCCGTTCGCATTGGCGACGACCTGCTGGTGCTCGCGATGGGCGGCGAGGTGGTGGCGGACTACGCGAAGCGGCTCAAGCGCCAGTTCGCGACGGAGCATCCTTGGACAATCGGCTACGCCTATCACGTGCCGTGTTACATCCCGTCAATGCGCGTCCTGAAAGAGGGCGGCTACGAACCCGATTTTTCAATGATCTACTACGGGCTCTACGGGCCTTTCAAACCGACGATCGAAAACCTGCTCGTGTCGCGGATCACGGCGTTGGCGGCCCAAACGCGGCCGGACGCGCGCTCCGACGGGGCGAGCCGGTGAGAGCCTGCCGGCGTCACGGAGCCTGGCCTGCGCGGCAACGCTTGCCGGAGAGTTCCGTGGCGGGCGATGGCGTGGCCTGGCGGTCCTGGCGGCGGTGTGAGTCCCCTCGCTGGGGTCGGCAGGCGCCTGCTGCCTTGATTGCCGCGCGCGAACCTCCTTGCGCGGCCCCGGCCCCGCCGCGTACTAAAAGCGGACATGAACTTCTTCCGTTGCCACTGGTCGCGCGCTTTCGCGCGGCCTTTGTTTCTCGCGCCGGCCCTGGTGGTTCTGGCCCACGGCGCCGCTGACTCGCCCGCGTTGGTCAAGCTGACGCCGGTCCCGTTCACCGACGTTGAAATCAACGACGTGTTCTGGGCGCCCCGGCGCGAAACCAACCGCATCGCCTCGATCCCGGTAAACCTGGCCAACCTGGAAAAGGCGAAGAACCTTCAAAACCTCCGCCTGGCAGCCCGGCGCGCCACCGCCGGTTTTGAGGGGCCGGTCTTCATGGACTCGGATGTTTACAAGGCGCTCGAAGCCGCGTCCTACTCGCTGGCGATGCATCCCGACCCGGCGCTCGAGAAGGCGCTCGATGACATCATCGCCGTGCTGGCCGCGGCGCAGCATCCTGACGGCTATCTCAACAGCTATTACACGGTGAAAGAGCCGGGCAAACGCTGGGTCAACTTGCGCGACAACCACGAACTGTACTGCGCCGGGCACCTGATCGAGGCGGCGGTCGCGCATTTCCAGGCCACCGGCAAACGCAATCTGCTGAACGTCGCGACGAAATTCGCCGACCACATCGACTCGGTCTTCGGCCCGCCGCCGAAACGGATGGGCTACCCCGGCCACCCCGAGATCGAGCTGGCGCTCGTCAAGCTGTGGCGCGTCACCGGCGAGCGCCGGTATTTCGAACTCGCGCGGTTTTTCGTCGAGAGCCGCGGCCAGAAGTTCTTCGCCACGGAACACCAGACCCCGCTGGAGAGGTACGATGGCAGCTATTGGCAGGACGACGTGCCCATTTACGATCACCAAAACATCAAGGGCCACGCCGTGCGCGCCTGTTACCTGTTCTCCGGGGTGACGGATGTCGCCCGCGAAACCGGGGACGTGAAGCTGCTGAAGATGCTCAATCGCGTCTGGCGCAACACGACGGAGCGGAACCTCTACCTCACCGGCGGCATCGGCCCGAGCGCGCACAACGAAGGCTTCACTGTCGATTACGATCTGCCGAACCTCACCGCCTACCAGGAGACGTGCGCCACCATTGCTTTGGCCCAGTGGAACCATCGCCTGGCGCTGTTGTACGGCGACGCGAAGTACGCCGACATCGTCGAACGCGCGCTCTACAACGGCGTGCTGGCCGGCGTGTCCCGGAATGGCGAGCGGTTCTTCTATGTGAATCCGCTGGAGAGCCGCGGCAATCACCATCGCTCGGAATGGTTCGGCTGCGCCTGTTGCCCGCCCAACGTGGCGCGCACTCTGGCTTCGCTGGGCGGCTACGCCTACGCGACTTCAGCCGACGCGCTCTATGTGAACCTGTACATTCAGGGCGCGGTGAAGGCGACCGTGGCCGGCGAATCGTTGAAGCTCCACGTGACCACCGAGTATCCGTGGAGCGGCGTGGTGATCCTGAAGCCGGAGCCCGCGAAGCCGACGTCGCTCGAGTTGCGGTTGCGCGTGCCGGAGTGGTGCCGCGGCGAGAAGCTCAGCGTGAACGGCAAGACGGTGGCGTCGCCGGTCAAAGACCACGGATACCTGGTGGTTCGCCGCGAGTGGCGCAAGGGCGACAGTGTGCGACTGGAACTGCCGATGCCGGTCGAGCGCATCGTGGCGCATCCCAACGTCCGCGCGAACCACGGGCTGCTGGCGCTGCAGCGCGGGCCGCTGGTTTACTGTCTCGAACAATGTGATCAGGAAGTGCCCCTGGAGGCGCTGTACCTTCTCCCGGACGACCGGTTGACCGCCGACCGCGAAGCGGGCTTGCTGGGCGGGGTGGTCACGGTTCGCGGTTTTGCCAACGTGGCCCCCGAACTCGCGTGGGATCGGCGCCTGTACCAGGCGCTGCCGCCCCCGCGCGTGGTTCCCTTCAAGGCCATTCCCTACTATGCCTGGGACAACCGCAAGCCCGGCGCGATGAAGGTCTGGTTGCCGACGAGCGCGCCGGTGCCGCGAATCGGCGGGCTTGAGGCGCAGGCCAAGGTCAGCGTTTCCTTCGCCAGTAACAACGCGCAGCCGTCCGGCATCAACGACGGCGCTGAGCCGGCCAGCAGCGGCCAGCAACCGGCCGCGCTGTGTCACTGGTGGCCGCACAAGGGCAGTGAGGAATGGGCGCAATACACCTGGACCAAGCCGGTCCGGCTGGCGGGCGTGCGGGTGTACTGGTTCGACGACATCGGCCGGGGCGAGTGCCGTCTGCCGGCCGGGTGGAGTGTTGCCTACCGCGAGGGCGATGCCTGGCATCCCGTGAAGGCCACGGGGGCGTTCACAGTTGCCGCCGACCGATGGTGCGAAGTCCGGTTCGAACCGGTAACCACGGCGGCCCTGCGGCTTCAGGTCAAACTGCAGCCCGGTTGGTCGGCGGGAGTCCACGAGTGGAAAGTCATCGAGGCGGAAGAGGAGTAATCCTTCGCGGCTGAGGCGGGACAGACTTGCCACCGGGTCGCCCGTCGGTTTGAACCGCTCGGCCGGGCCGTCAGCGGAGCGCACTGCTGTCAGCGGAGCGCACTTCTTGCTGGTTTGTTTTCGGGGCAACGCCGTTTCCGGCCCCCGCGCGACGTCGAGCCCGACAACCCGGTAGGGCGAGGCTCCCGCCGAGCCCATCCTTCCCGTTCGGCAGGGTTTGCCGGGCTCGACCGGCGCCGCGCCCTGCCACGGACCCGGAAATCCTCCGCCAGTTGACTTGGGGGTCGGTCGTGGCGATTTGTAATGGTCCGCGCGCGATCCGCCGGGCATCGCGGAAAGCGGTTGTGGGCTATGATGGATTGCCATGCACTGGATGCCAGGCGCCGAGCGCGACGCACCGAAAGGCGAGCCCTTTTCAGGGTTACGGGAATGCCGGTCGCCGGTGCAGCGGGGCGCGGGCCGGCGTGCGCGTCCGACGGGCGTGCGGGAGACGGAAAGCTATGGCGCTGATGGAACAACGACGGGCGGACCGGATGGAGGAAGAGTTTCTCATTCCTGAGGAGATCCCGTGGTACCAGACGCCGTTTTTCGAGCGGCTGATTCTCCTCGCGCTGCCCCCGGTGGGACTCGTCCTGGCGTATCGGCATCCCAGGCGTTCGCTGTGGAGGAAGGTCTTGATAACGCTTCTTGCCCTCCTCTGGCTGGTGCCCTACGCGGCCATGTGGATCGGGGCGCTGACGGTGGTTGGGGTGATTGGACTGGAATTTCAGGGTGGGTTCGGCCCGTCTATCGTGCGCGCCCCCACCCGACCCAACTACGCCGTCGTCGCCGAACACCGGCGGCGTCAACGGGAAGACGCTGTCGCGCCTCAGGCAGCGCCGGCGTCGCTCGCGCAACTGCGCCCCTACTGGACGGACTTCCGCGGGCCGCGCCGCGACGGCCACTACACCGAGCAACCGGTGTTAACGGACTGGCCGCTGAACGGCCCGCCGCCGCTCACTTGGCGGTGTCGGGCAGCCGGTGCAGCGGGTCGGTCTTGAGGCCGAACAGCTTTTCGCGGTCGGCGCCGGCGAT
>JACADU010000006.1 GCA_013388415.1 Bryobacteraceae bacterium | reverse complement strand
GGGTTGAGTTCGGCCGCCCGGAGGAAGAGTTGTTCCGCCTGCGCTCCCGAAGCCAGCCGGGCGAGTCCGCGAAGGGCAGGAGCGCTGCGAGGATTCAGGTCGCGGGCCCGTTCGAATTCCGCCGCCGCCTCCGTTCTCTGGCCATTTGCGGCAAGCGCCATCCCCAACGCGACATGGCTCGCCGCCAGATCGTCTGTCAGCGCGACCGCCCGGCGCGCCGAGTCAATCGCTTTCGGGAGCAGCCGGCTGTCTTGCGACGAGTTGAACTTGCGCACGTATGCCTCGGCCAGCGCCGCATGAACGGCGGCGCCCGCCCCGCGGGTTTCCGACGCCGGCAGCAACAGAGCAATGGCAGTGTCGACGTTTCCCTTGCGGTCGAAGCGGTTCAGCAACGCCTGAGCGCGAAGCAGGGTTTCGGCGTAGTTCTGGGTTGCCACGCTGGCTCCGGGCGCGCCAGTCTCGCCGAAGCTTGGCCCCAAGCCGCGCCATACCGACAGCCCCGCGGCCACACACGCCAGGGCAGCGCCCGCCCAAAGCAGGAGCCGCCGGTTTTTCCAGAAGAAACGTCTGGGTGGCGGGACGACCAGCGTGACCGTCGTCATCCCGGAGACGGGCCGCGGCCACGTGCTCCGGTCCAACAGCCGCAACTCCTTGCCCAAAGCGCTGGCTTCGGGGTAGCGCTCCGCGGGGTTCTTTCGCAGGCATTTGCGGACGATCTCCCCCAATGGATCGGGCACGCCGGCGGCCAATGTGCGGAGAGGCGGCGGTTCCGCCGACAGCAACGCTTGGATGACTTCAGTGTTGCTCGAACCAATGAAAGGCCGCCGCCCGGCAAGCATCTCGTAGAGAATAATGCCCGCCGAAAACACGTCCGACGCAGGCCCGATAACGTCGCCCGCGGCTTGCTCCGGCGACATGTAGGGCACGGTCCCTCTGACCTCTCCGGCGACCGAGAGCGGTTCTCCCGATTCCGGGCCCGAAACCGGCTCCGCGCCCGAGGTCGGTTTGGCGAGGCCGAAGTCCAGGATCTTGATGACGCCTTCAGCCGTCAGCATGAGGTTCGAGGGCTTGATGTCGCGATGGACGATTCCGGCGCGGTGCGCGGCGCCAAGCCCGTCGCAGAGCTGGATTGCATAGTCCACGGCCACTGTGGCGAACAGCCGGCCCTCGTCCCGAAGCAACTTGGCCAGAGACTGGCCGCTGACATACTCCATGGCGATGAACGGCTCGCCCGAGTCGAAATTGATCTCGTAAATGGTGACGATGTTGGGGTGATTGAGCGCGCTGGCCGCGCGGGCTTCACGAAAGAAGCGGTCCCGCCGTCCCGGATCCACCACTGCGGGGTCACGCAGGAACTTCAGGGCGACGGGCCGGTCCAGAAGCGCGTCGTGGGCCTTCCAGACGATTCCCATCCCTCCCCCGCCGATCCGCTCGACGAGTTCGTAGTGAAGGATGGTCCTCTTTTCCATAGCCGTTCCACCCATCAGCCCGCCAGCGATTCAGAGAATCGGACCCAGCTTGCAAGATGGTCCATCGTAGCACGGCGATTTGCCGGAGACACCCCTCCCGCCGCTCTCCGCCCAACGGAATCCCCACGATCCTCACCCCGCGGCGCAAGCCTACTTCTTCGCCTTCTTGTACGCCTCTACCGCGTCGCGGACGTCCTGCATCGTCTTGCCGGCGGAGTGGATCCAATCACGCATCGGAGCCTGTGGATTGACGCCTTTGGGCGACCCAAGCGCCTTCAGGATGTAGTCCTTCGGCACGCCGGTCTTCATGGCGATCTCGTTGAGAGTCATGTTGCCGCGAACCTGCTGTTCCCCGCCGCTCTTGTGGTCCTTGCCCTCGCTCTTCTTTTGAGCCGGCGGCGCTTTCTGAAGAAAGCCCTTCACCGCCTCGCGCATCTGTTCAGGCTCGAACTGCACCTTGTATGTCTTCGCGATCAGATTCAGCCTGGTGTCCGCGCCGACACGCTCCGGCAGGTTGGCGCGGCGGTAAAGCTCCGCCAGCGGCACTCCATAGCCGTTGCTGATGTCATTGAGCGTCATCCAGCCGCGAATCTGCTCAGCCTCCAGTTCGCCGCGCCCGTTGCGGAAGCTCACCATGGACTCCTTCGTTTGCCAATAGCCCGTCAGCCTCGTGGCGCCCACGGCCATGAACAGCCCCGCCACGAGAACGGTAGCGTAGACCGGCTGCGGGATGCGCCACTGCACGCCCTTCAAGCTCAAGACAGACGGCCGGGGGCAAGCTTCCAGGCAGTCGAGACAGTGGTTGCAGGACGGATCATTGATCGTTTTGGAGGAGAGGAAATCTACGTGCGCCCAGCATTGTTTCTGGCAGACATTGCACTCCTTGCAGTCATTCTCGTCGCGGACAATCTTCGTCAGACTGAACTTGCCGAGAATTCCAATCACCGCGCCCATCGGACAGGCGTACTTGCAGAAGAAACGCTCATAGCGAAGGGAGCCAAGGACCACCGCGCCGAGCGCCGCATACGCCCATGGCATCTCATCCACGCCCCGCCCCAGATGGAAGAAGGCCAGGAATGGATCGTAGGGGCGGAACACCAGCGTCCCCAGGTACCAGGTAAAGCCGATGATGACCACCAGAAGGACGTACCGCAAAGAGCGCAGCCGTTTCTCCCACCGTCCGGTGGGATTGAATTGTTTCCCGAAGAGTTTTCGCCCAAGGATGCCCAGCCATTCCTGAAGGCTGCCGAACGGGCAGCCCCAGCCGCAGAATCCGCGGCTGAAGACAAGGGTCATGAGCAGGACTGCTCCGAACACCACCATGGTGGAGGGCTGAATCCGCCGGATGAATCCGCCGGTGGTGACGAACAGGTAAAGGCCCTCGAGACCGCCCAAGGGGCAGTAGGCTTCGACGGACGGCGATCCTTTGGGTCCGCCGCCGAGCAGTTGATGCGTGTAAGCCACGTCCAGCAGAAACAAGAAGAAGAACGCCATCACGGCATTCCGGATCACTTTGGGCCGCCGGTACCAGGGTGTTTTCGATTTGCCGTTCTTGATCTGGACCAGCCCGGACATGTGCTCTCACCTCCGCCGGTCAATCCCGCAACTCGCCAGCCAAGCTGAGTCTCCCGGAGCATCAATGGTTTACGCGCGGCGAGCCGGATATTCGGCGCACAGTTTGCGCGGCGGGTGCGCAGGGCCTGCGCCGTGCAAGCGAGTCCGTTGAAGCCTCCCGATGAGAGGCTCTTACTGCCTGCTCGTCAAACAGCGGTAAACCCGCCGCGCCACCACGAGTTCTTCATTGGTCGCAAGTGTGAGCACCCTCACCGCCGAGCCGTCCGGCGAAACCTCCCTGTCGCCGGAGCCCTGCCGGTTTCGGGATTCATCCAGTTCGATGCCGAGCAATCCGAGACCTGCCGTGCAAGCCGTCCTCAACTCCGCGCTGTTTTCCCCAATACCGCCCGTGAACACGACGGCTTCGACGCCGCCCAGGATAGCGGCGTAGGCGCCGATGGTCTTCTTCACCTGATAGGCGAAGGCGTCGAGCGCCAGCCTCGCCGCCGCGCTTCCCGCCGCCGCGGCAGCAGCGATGTCCCGCACGTCGCCGCCGGGGATTCCGCTCAGCCCCGCCAAGCCGCTTTCTCGCGAAAGCTGGCGGCGGACCTCTTCGGTGCTCCAGCCGTGCCGGTCCATCATGTACAGCACCGCGAAGGCGTCCAGTTCTCCATGCCGGGTGGCGTTCTCCAGCCCCGACTGCGGCGAGAACCCCATCGAAGTGTCGACACTGCGCCCGCCCTGGATGGCGCAAATCGACGAACTGCCCCCGAGGTGGCAACTGATGATCTTCAGTTCCGCGGCGGGGCGGCCCACGAACTCCGCCGTCCGTCCGGCGATGAACTCGTGCGATGCGCCATGGAACCCGTTACGTTCCACGCCGTCTTCCTGCCGCCACTCGCGCGGCACCCCGTACACCCGCGCATAATCGGGAATCGTGCGGTGGAACTCGGTTTCAAACGCGGCTACCAGCGGAACACCCGGCATCGCCGCGCGGAACGCCTCCACGGCCTGAAGGTATATCGCATTGTGGACGGGCGCGGCCGGCAGATACTGCCGCATCGCCTCCATCACGCCCTCGTCGATGACGAATGTGCCTCGATACCTGGGTCCGGCGAGGACCGTCTTGAAGCCCACCGCGTCCACGCTCACATCGCCGGCGCGAATCTGCGCGATGGCCTCGCCGTAATCCGAGACGCGCTCGAACCGGCCCCGCGCCAGCGTCTCCTCCGCGGGCATGGCCAGAATCTGGTACTTGAGCGACGTGCTTCCAAGGTTGGGGATGAGCAGATTCATCCCTTCGATCTTACTTATTTCCCGGCCATCGCCTGAAGATTCTTCTGCGCCGGACCCTGGAACGGGCTCTTCATCTGGGCGCAAAGCGTCGTGTACTTGCGGGCGTCGGCCATTCTCTTCTTGTCGCCCTTCGGGCCCTCCGCCATCTTGTAGTTGCTCAGCCCAAGGTAGAAATAGGCCCCGGGCAGGAGTTCCTTGTTGCCCTCGATGAACGGAAGGGCGGAGCGCATGGCCTGATCGCTCTGCGCCCATTTCTGAAGACTCCCCTGCGCCACGCCGGCAATCCAATAGGCCCGGCCCATCGAAGATTTCTTCTTGTTCTCCCAAGCCGCGGCGTCCATGCCTTGCGGAGCGGCGGCCGAAGGAAGCAACTCCGTGACCCGCGCGGCGTACTCCGCGGCTTTGGCGTAATCCTTCGAGCCGGTCAGGCTCAGATCAGCGAGAAACAACAGCATGTCGTCGTTCGCCTTGTTCTTGGCCGCCATGGTCTCGGCGAGTTTTTGCGCGCGCGCCATGTCCTTCAGTTGCAGCAGCGCCACGAAGTAGCGCGCGCCGGCCTCCGGCATGTACTGGCTGTCGATGTTCATCGCCTCCAGCGCCGCGAACAGTTGAACCGCCTTGTTCGGGTCCGTGGCCTGAAGCCCCTGCGCGTAGAGCGAGTACTCGGCGCGCGTGATCACCTGCGTCGCATAGTCCTGCTCCTGCTTCCAGGTGGCGGCCTCATCCTCATCGGCCGGCTTTGGCGCCGCCAGCATCTTCTTCGCCGCTTCCACCGTCTTTGCCGACCACGCAATCACGCAGGCCGCGTCCTGCTTCTGCTCGCAGGCCTGCAAGACGTTATACGCCGCCGGCGCGTTCTCGGGTTCGGCCTTGAGAATCTGCTCCCCCATCTGAATCACCTTGTCGTATTGCTTGGCTTTCAGCAGGAGCGGCTGTAGCTGAACCAGCGCGTATGTCACGCCGTCGTGCTGCGGATGCTTCGCCAGGTACTCTTCATACAAGGCGATCTTTTTGCTCTCCTCTTCTTCCTGCCCGGCTCGCTGCAACAACAGCCCTTCCGGAGTCTGAGCGTTGATCTGATATGGCTTTCGTTGCGCTGCGGCTGGCGCCGCGGCCAATAATAAGGCGGCAATCAGTAGTCGGCGCATGGACACTCCTTGACACGCTTTGTGGGAGAGACTCCCCCCGTTAGCTGTTATATAGTACAAAGTTTGCCCGGTTCAGTCGAGACGCAGGTCCACCATGATTCCGACTACTTACACCTCCGCCCTCCTGCTGGCCATCTTCACAATGCTCTGTTGGGGCTCGTGGGCCAATACCCTGAAGATGACGGGGAAATGGCGCTTCGAACTCTACTATTACGACTACGCGATCGGCGTTTTCCTGGCAACTCTGATCGCCGGGTTCACGGTCGGCAACGTCGAAGTCGACATCCCCGACTCCTCCGTGATGAACTTCACGTTCGTCGACAACCTCACCGTCAGCCCCAAACGCCTCATGGCGTTTGCCGTGGCTGGCGGCGCCGTCTTCAACCTCGCCAACATGCTGCTGGTCGCCGCCATCGCCGTCGCCGGCATGTCCATCGCCTTCCCGGTCGGCATCGGCTTGGCGCTGATCGAAGGAGTCGTCCTGAACTACATCCTCAAGCCTGCCGGCAATCCGGTCTTCCTGTTCGTGGGCTCCTTCATTGTCCTGCTGGCCATCATCATGGCTTCGCTCGCCTACCGCGCCCACGGCGCCGCCAGAATCGCGCGGGAGGCTGCCAGCGAGCTCGCCGCCAAGAACCTGCGGACAACTCGCGGAGCGAGCCGCGGTCCTTCGCCTTGGAAGGGGATCATCCTGAGTCTGGCCGCCGGCCTTCTCATGGGACTCTTCTACCCCCTTGTGCAGATGAGCCAGATGACCGACCTCGCGCTTGGCCCGTACGCCGCCGCCTTCATGTTTGCGCTCGGTGTCCTCATCACCACCCCCCCATACAACCTCTTCTTCATGAATCTTCCGGTCGAGGGTGAGCCGGTCCGCTTTATCGAGTACTTCCGCGGCAGCTTCAAACTCCACCTCTGGGGTTGGATCGGCGGTTGCATCTGGGCCGCGGGGCTTATCTCGAACCTTGCCGCCTCCAGCGCTCCCCGCACCGTCAACATCGGCCCTGCCATCAGCTACGCCCTCGGGCAGGGCGCAACCTTGATTTCCACGCTGTGGGGTCTGCTCGTGTGGAAAGAATTCGCCGGCGCGGCCCCCGGCGTCCGAGGCCGCATCGCGCTGATGCTGATCCTCTTCGTGGGCGGCCTGGCGATGATCTCTGTCGCGCCGCTGTTCAAGTGAGAAGCGCTTCCACCGCGCGCTCCGCCGCAGCCGCATCGGGCAGGCTGCCCTGCGCCAGGCGGGCGTTCCCCCCGCCTTTGCCGCCCAGAGAATCGAGAACAGGCTTCAGCCGCGTTCCAGCCGGCGCCTCTCCTTCCGACACCGCATACAGCACCGACGGCGGCTGCGCGCACACCGCGATCAGCCTCGCCCCTCCCTGCGCCGTGAAGCTCTGCGCAAAGGCCCTCAGTTCCTCGTCCAGCGCGGCGGCGCGCTCGACAATCACCCTCACTCCGCCCGGCCCGGGAGCGGTGGCGGCGTACGCTTCCCTGCCCCGAACCGCAGCCAGCTCGAGGGCCAGTTTCTTGCGCGCCTTCTCCGATTCCTTCGCCTGCTCGATCAGCCCCGCCACCAGCGCCGGCGTCTCATCCAGCGCGGCCGAGAAGTGCCGCGCCGCCGCCGCAAGCGCGTTGTAGTCGGCTCGCGCCCGCGCCACGGCGCGTCCTCCGCACACGAATTCCACCCGCGCCGCTCCCCGCACCTTATCCATCTTCCGGATGAACAGGCACCCAATCTCGCCTGTGGCCTTCACGTGTGTGCCCCCGCACGCGGAGCGGTCCAGACCTTCAATCGTCACCACCCGCAGCTCCCCGCTCCGGTCGCTCGCCTTCCTCAATCCTTCCACCGCCCCCGCCTGCTCGTACGCCACCCTCACGGGAAGGTTCGCCGTAATCCGCGAGTTGGCCTCCCGCTCGGCCTTCTCAATCTCTTCCTGCTTTGCTGCCGCGGTGGAAAGATCGATCGTCGAAATCTCCGCTCCCAGGTGGAAACTGAGGGTCGCCCAACCGAACAGATCATGGAATACCGCCGAAAGCAGGTGTTGGCCGGTGTGCTGTTGCATGTGGTCGAACCGGCGCCGCCAGTCGATTTCACCGGCCACAATCGACCCCGCCTCCAATGGCCTGTCCACGGCATGCACGATCCCCCGCTCCTCGTCGTCGATGACATCGAGAACGGCGGCTTCTCCCAGCCGCCCCAGGTCGTTCGGTTGCCCGCCCGAAGTGGGATAAAACGCCGTGCGGTCCAAGACGACCTCTGTCCCGCCGATGGCCACCTTCGCATTGAACCGTGTCAGGTAGCTGTCTTCGTAGTAGAGCCTTTCAGTCATAAACCCGCGAGTTTACCAGTAATGCGCCGCTACAACCTGCGGCCGGCCCGGCACGCCTTCCACGACCCGCACGCTCAGAAGAAACTGAACGTTCTTCCGCTCCCACCCCTCCGGCGCCTTCGCCGTGCCCGCTTGGAGCAACGCTTCGTCAGTCACGAACTCCCCCGCCGCCTGCGTTCCGTACTGCGTGATGCCGGCCAGCGCCACAATCAGGCGGCCTGTCTGCGGATGGAACAGCCGGGAGACGATCACGTAATCCTCAGGCGTCCACCCGTCCGCCCGCAGGCTGTTGAGCCGCCATTCTTTGCCCGTCTGCCGGTCCTTGATTTCAGGCGCTCCGTCCCGGTCGGCGAGCACAAAGCGTAAATCCTCAGTCAGTTGCAGGGTCCAGCGGTTGGCATAAGCCCCCACGAGCACCGCCGGCGCATGGCGGATGTCCTGGAAGGAGAAATCTTTCCCGAACCGGATGTTGTAGGACTTCTTCCTGACAGCCAGCATCGCCGCCACGCTGCTGATGGCATGGGCGGATCCGAGCCCCAGATACTGATCCCGGATCGGCACGACTTCCTTGAGGGAAATCGACGCTTCCGGCGGTCCGCTCAGCGCCTCCATCTGCCTTTGCGCGTGGGTCGCCGAATCGCCCCGGAACCGCTGAAAGGTCTCCCGCGTGAACGTGTAGACCACCGGGTGCGGCGCCAGAATCACGACCGCAGCCGGGTCCTTCACGGCAGCCCCCCAAAATCGCCCCGTCGCCGTTTCCCGTCTGGAAAGAAACACGGCTAAGATCAACAAAAACAAAACGAAAGCGGCGCCGGCGGCGATCACCCAGATTTGCCGGTGCTTCAGACTTGGCGGTGCGGGGGGTGGCGCAACCCGCGCCGCCAAGCCGGACGGGTGGATTTCCACGCGGTAAGAGCCCAAAGGAATCGACATCTCCACCGCGCCCCGGATGCCCGACTCGTGGTAGTACCTTGCCAGGCGCTTGCGCACTTCGGCGGCGCTTACCCTCACGATCGAATCTTCATTGGTGTCGTACTTCGG
>JACADU010000349.1 GCA_013388415.1 Bryobacteraceae bacterium | reverse complement strand
GCGCGGGCCTTTTCGATGTCTGGATCGGCGACGGCGCAGATCCGCGCGCCGGCGCAACGGTTCCACGCGTCGGCGTGGAACTGCGCGAAGTAGCCGGCGCCGGCCATGACGCCTTTTAATTCTGAGAGTGGCATGCTGCGGGCTCCGGGAACCGATTGTATATGATCTGATCCCCGCCGCGCCGCGGGCCTACCGCACGGGCTTCAGCCGCGCGACGATCGATTCGTAAAACAGCGCGGTCAGACCTTCAGCGCCGGAATCGGTCCCCGCCAGCAGCCACAACACTCCGCGGCCGTCGGTCTGCACCGGCTGCGGGTGCGTGTAGGACGCTGTCAGGCGCGCGTATGGGCTCGGCAGCTCCGTGCAGCGTTGATCGGTTTCGATGCTGCGAACGACTCCCGCGTCCGCGCCTCCATCGCCGCCGCTCCCCTTGTCAATGTTCATTACGAGCCGTTCTTCTTCGTTGGGAACCGGCAGCGGCTCGCCGGCGCTCGCGCCGGCCTTCAGAAAGACGCTGTTGCCCGGAGCGAACCCGCCCGTTTCACAGTCCGCGCGCGCGTTCGAGTCGAGAACGAAATCGAACGACAGTTCGTACTGCTGGTTCGGCTCAAGCCCATCGGCCTCCCCAAGCCGGCGTTTCAGGAACATAAAGTAGTCGGCGCCGTAGCCATTCACGCTTTGCAGGCGGAAGCCGGTTCGCGAGTCGTCCACCTCGGCAGGCAAGAGAGCAACCTCGGCAGCCATATCTCCTTCGCCGAAGAACGGGTAATAGTCGGAAAAGCCGGCCAGCCACCCTCGTGCTCCGAGGTTGAAGTCGCTGAGGATGACGAGCGTCCCGTCGTCGCCGGTCACCACCCGGTCTTTGAGCCGGGCATAGACAAGCCGGTAGGTCTTCGTCGTTCCGTCCGCTTCGGCGACGGTTCGCTGCGACAGGCCGACGTCCCAACGGTAGATCTCTTCACGGAAGTGAAAACTCCTGCATCCGCCCTGATCGTATTGCAAAGGCAGCGGCGGAGTCGATCCGGGGAAGATGAGGACTTCTCCGCGCCGGACAGCCTGGCCGCAGCCGCTCAGGCCGGACGAGTAAGGAGCTGCATTGAGCGCGGTGTGCGCCTGTTTGGTCTCCCGCCCGGTGGCGGGGTCCCATGAATACACGACGCCTTCGGGAGTCACCCTGAGCCACATGTCTCCGGAGGCGTAGCCAGTCACAAAGTAGTAGGTGTGGTCCTCGGTGGTGCGGCTGCGGAGGACTTCGATATTCAAGGTCGACCTGTTCGGACCACGCGTTTCGAGCACCCATTGGTTGCCGACATCAAGAGGAAAGTACCGCCGGCTTGCCGCCAGCGGCCCGGCCAGGAAGAGAACCGCAACCAGGATTCGAGAAAAGCAGTTCAATGAGTTCATTGTCTCTCTTTATAGACGCTGGTGGAGGCGGAATAGCCGGAGCCTCACGATCGGAGAGGACTTCGTGCGCTATCCTGATGGCTGAAACACGATCCTGGGGAGGTTCATGCAAGATGATGAGGGCGCTACTTTCGCTGGTTTTGGCGGGGCCGCTGTTGATGGCGCAAAGTGATGTCCCCACCTTCAAAGTCGACGTTGTTTCCAAGACCGTCAACGCGGTCAACTACAAGGCGCAGGGCGGTTCGACGAAGATTGATTTCGAGGGCACGTCGCTGATGCCGGGCGCCTCTGGCGAGGCGAAGGTGGAGAGCCGGCAGGCAGTTACGTCGATCGAGGCCAAATTCCAGGGCCTCACTCCGCCGTGGAATCTCGGCGCCGAATACCTCACCTACGTCCTCTGGGCGATATCGCCTGAGGGCAAGGTTTCGAATCTGGGGGAGGTCCTCATCGACAAGAACGGCAAGGCGGAGTTGAAGACGACCTCCGAAATGCCGGTTTTCGGCCTGATTGTCACAGCCGAGCCCTACTTCTCCGTCACGCGCCCCACCGACCTCATCGTGGCGCAGAACGAGTTGCGCAGGAAGACAGAGGGCCGGCGTTTCGTTGTCGAAGCCAAGGCGGAGCTCCTGAAGAAAGGCGAATATGCGAAGCTCGGCAATCCCTTGGGTTTGACGCCGGATCTCAAGGCGCAGCCGCTCGAGATGTACGAAGCCCGCAACGCGGTCTCGATCGCCACCAACTTCAAGGCCGACAAGTATGCAAACGACACGCTGGACCGGGCGAAGTCGAGCCTGAAGATGGCGGAAAACGCTCTTGCGGCCAAGAAGGACCGCAAGGACGTGATCACCCTGGCGCGCGAGGCGGTGCAGTTCGCCGAGGAGGCGCGTCTGCGTTCGGTCGCGATGCAGGAAGACGAGTTCATCGCCCGGACCAAGAAGAAGGCTGCCGATGAGGCCAAGGCCCGGGCGGACGCCGACGCCGCCCGCAAGGCCGAAGAGGCCCGGCGCGCCGCCGCCGAAGCGGCCCAGGTGCAGGCGGAAAAAGAACGCCTGGAGGCCGAGCGGGCGAAACTCGAAGCCGAGCGCGCGAGGTTGCAGGCCGAACAGGCTAAGGCTCAGGCGGAGGCTCAAGCCGCCAGGGATGCGGCCGCCCGCAGCGCCGCGCAGGCTGCCCAGGCACAGGCCATCGAAGAGCAGCGCAAGGCCAGGGAAGCTGCCGAAGCCGCCCAGCGGGAAAAACAGGAGTTGCGCAAGCGGCTCCTCGATCAGTTCAACGCCATTCTCGAAACCAAGGACAGCGACCGCGGATTGGTCGTCAACATCGGCGACGTGCTTTTCGACATCGGCAAGGCGACGCTCAAGCAGGACGCTCAGTTGAAACTGGCGCGCTTCGCCGGCATCGTTCTGAACTATCCCGGCCTCAATTTGGCGAGCGAGGGGCATACGGACAACACGGGCTCGGCCGAGTTCAACCAGAAGCTCAGCGAGCAGCGCGCCGCCGCGGTCCGCGATTTCCTTGTTGGACAGGGTGTGGCCGCCGACCGCATCACTTCAGTGGGCCGCAGCTTCAATCAGCCGATCGCGGACAATTCGACCGCAGCCGGACGCCGACAGAACCGCCGGGTCGAGATCATCGTCAGCGGCGAAGTGATCGGCGAAAAGATCGGGCAGTAGGCCAAGGCCCTCTTAGGGTCTCCGCAGCCACTTGCTGAAGAACCTCATGGAACCCCTCTGGGGAAATTAGAGGGCTTCACCGGGCTGCTGGATTCAGGAACTATAACCGAGCCGTTGCGCGAGCGCGGCCAGATCTTCGCCTGAGGCGGGCAGGCAGGCGGC
>JACADU010000435.1 GCA_013388415.1 Bryobacteraceae bacterium | reverse complement strand
CCATATCGAGCGTCCCGGTCTACCCGTATAACCGCGGCGACATGGGGCGCACTCCGGTCTTCTATAACTTCGACCTGAACCTGATGCACGACTTCGTGCCGTTCTCCAGCCGCGAGAGCATGAAGATCCGCTTCGAGCTTTCGATCTTCAACCTGTTCAATTCGAGCATCGTGACCAACAAGAGCCAGGGAATCGGCCACCCCGACGATGGTCAGTTGCAATTCGAGCACGAAGCCGACATTTTCAAGGGCTTCAATACCGCGGCTCTCATGAAGGCCCAGGACATTCGCATCAGCCCGATGTACAACCTGGCCAGCGGCTTCCAGGGCCCGCGCACGCTCAGACTCCAACTTACTTTCTTCTTCTAGTCCGGAAGACCGAAAAACCAACGTTCGAACCAGGGCGGTCCTTCGGGGCCGCCCTTTTCACGCCCTCGTTACCAAACCGCGGAGTGGAGCGTCCTTTCCTACATCGCTTACACTGAGGGAAAGGCTGGGATGCTCTTCAAAGCCATCACATTGACTCTGCTCGCCGCCTGCGCGCTCTCCGCCCAGACAGCCGCGCGGCTTTCAGGCAAGGTTCATGACCGTTCGGGACAGGTGATTTCCGGGGCGCGGGTGATCGCCCTCCAACCATCGACGGGACTCAGCCGGTCAACCGAGTCCGGAGAGACCGGCGACTTCGTGTTCGGGGACCTGCCCCCGGCCGATTACCACCTCAAAGTCGAAAAGGCCGGCTTCCGCCCCCTCCTGCGTGAAGGAATTCACCTCAACGTCGGCGATGCCGTCAGCATCGACGTCACGCTCGATGTTGGCGCGCTCGAACAGCAGGTGACTGTGGTCGAGCGGGTCTCGATGGTCAACACCACCAATGCCGAGGTTGGCTTCCTGGTGGGAGAAGAAGCCATGCGCGAGCTGCCGCTGAACGGCCGCAACTACACCGACCTCGCGCTGCTCCAGCCCGGCGTCCTGCCGTTTCCTCATCGCGACGGCGGATCTGTGGTGGCGCACGGCCTCGCCATGTCCATCAACGGCCAGGACCCTCGCTCGAACGTCTACCTCATCGACGGTACGCCGCAGAACGACTTCACCAACGGCCCCGCCGGCTCCGCGGCCTCCACCGTCCTCGGACTCGAGGCCATCCGCGAATTCCGCGTCATCATGAACAACTACTCCGCTGAGTTCGGCCGCAACTCCGGCGGGCAGTTCCACGCGCTGACCAAGTCCGGCGCGAACGACCTGCACGGATCGCTCTATTACTTTCACCGCAACGACAACCTCGACGCCCGCAACTTCTTCGACCCCGCCCAACAACCGGAGTTCAAGCGCAATCAGTTCGGCGCCTCCATCGGTGGCGCGGCCATCAAGAACAAGACTTTCTACTTCCTCACCTACGAAGCCCTCAGAGAGCAGCTTGGACGCACGATCACCACCGTCGTTCCCGATGACAACGCGCGGCGGGGCATCCTGCCAGGCCCGTCCGGCCCGGTCACCGTTCCCGTCAACCCTTCTGTCGTTCCATACCTGAACGAATACCCGGTGGCGAACGGCCCAAACCGCGGGGGCGGCCTCGCGACCTACATCTTCGGCTTCAACCAGTCGCTCCGGCAGCACTTCGGCCAGGGCCGCGTGGACCACTATTTCAACGGCCGGCACCAGTCCTTCGCCAGGTACACCATCGACGACGCCGAACAGCGGCTCCCCACCGACTACCCGCAGTTTCCGCGGTCCTTCCTTTCACGCAACATGTTCCTGACGCTCGAGCACCGCTGGGTGCAGTCCGCGCGGACCTCGCACACCTTCCGCGGCAGCTTCGCCCGCACCAAGATCCGGCAGGCGGTGGAGGCGAACACTTCAACTCCGCTTCAGCCATTTATCCCGGGACGCGGTCTGGTAGGCAACATCGACATTGGCGGCTTCCCGCGCTGGGGTCCGCAGACATCCGTGACGGTGAGGCTGACTCAGAACGTCTGGGGCGGCGAGTATCAGTGGGTTCATTTCCGCGGAAAACACCTCTGGAAGGCCGGAGTGCTTGCGGAACACTACCAGGACAACATGGTGAATCCGACCTTCTCGCTGGGCATCCAAACTTTCACTAGCCTGCAAACGTTTCTGGCGGGGACTCCGCAGCGCTTCCTCGGCATCCCGGCAGGCGGCGCTCTCGACCGCTACTGGCGATTCAATCTGATGGGTTTCTATTTGCAGGACGACTGGAAGATCGCCCCCCGGCTCACGCTGAATCTCGGCGTGCGCTATGAGTTTTCCAGTATGCCGGTCGACATCTATGGCCGCGATTCTGCTCTGCCGAACCTCGCGACAGATACTCAGCCCTCGGCCGGCCAGCTCTACCAGAACCCCACCTACACGAACCTGATGCCCCGGTTCGGCTTTGCCTGGGACGTCAATGGCGATGGCAAAACCGCGGTGCGCGGCGGCTACGGGCTCTTCTACAACACCAACAACCAGCAGCACCTGATCGTGACCGTCACCAACCCGCCGGCGACGCCGCGCGTGAGCGTGGCCAACTCGACGTTCCCCGTCCCGAACCTCAGCGCGGGCGTGGCCAACACAATGCGCCCGATTCAATGGGATATCGAGAGCCCGCGAATCCAGTTCTACAACTTTTCCGTGCAGCGGCAATTCTGGGGCGACGTCCTGGTGAGCGCCGGCTTCATCGGCTCGCGCGGCCAGCGCCTGTGGCGCAGCGGCGACTGGAACATCGCCACGCCCGTGCGCGGGGCCGATGGGACACTGGTGTTTCCCGTGGTGCCGAGGCGGCGCAATCCGGCCTTCGGCGTGATTGAGCTGAAGTCGAGCGACGGCGACTCCTGGTACAACGCGGGCCTGCTCGAGGTTCGCAAGCGCTTCGGCAAGGGCTTCACCGCCCAGTCGAGTTACACCTTTTCGCGCAACATCGACACGACCCAGGCTTCCACCTTTTTCAGCGACGCCACCAACGGCACGACGACGGCTTTCCCCGAGTTCGAAGGGTTCAGCTACAACAAGGGGCTCACGGACTACCACGCCAAGCACAACTGGGTGGCGAACTTCATCTGGGCGACCCCGGGCCGCAGCGCCTGGGTGCGCGGCTGGCAGTTTGCCGGCATCTGGTCGATGCGCAGCGGCAACCCGCTGACGCCGTTCGTGGCGGCCAACCGCTCCCGCTCCCTCTGGGCGCCCTCGCAGGGGCCGGGCATCGGCTTCGACCGCCCCAACTTTGCCCCGGGAGCGACTCACGCGAGCGCCGTTCTCGGACGCCCCGAGCAGTGGTTCAACCCGGCGGCATTCGCTCTCCAGCGCGCCGGAACGTTCGGCAACGCCGGGCGCGGCACGCTGATCGGGCCGGACCTGCGCAGTCTCGACCTCGCGCTGATGCGGACCTTCCCTCTCCAGAAGTTGAAGGAAGGCGCCGGCCTTCAATTCCGTCTCGAGACGTTCAACCTGTTCAACCGCGCGAATTTCGGCCCGCCGCAGTTGACGGCGTTCGCCGGACAGTCCGACAACGAAGCCGTGCTGTCCAGTTTCGGGCAGGTGCGCTCCACGGTGACTTCGGCGCGCCAGATCCAACTCGGCCTGAGGTTCAATTTCTAACGGAATGCGCATGGCACAGGAAGGGAAGAAGAAATCGATGATCTGGGTCTACTTCGCGCTCGCCGCGGCGCTGTTCTGGGGGATGTATGGCCCCGTTCTCCATAAAGGACAGGTGCAGTTGGGCAACCCGCTGCGCGCTCTGCTGTGCGTCGGCTTCGCCTACTTTCTGGTCGGCGTGCTGCTTCCGGGCGGAATGCTCGCCTCGCAGGGGCAGCTCAGGAACTTCACCTGGAGCGGCATTGTGAACTCATCGCTCGGCGGCGCTCTCGGCGCGCTCGGCGCCATCTGCATCATCTGGGCGTTCCGCAATGGCGGCGTGCCGAACTACGTCATGCCGCTCGTCTTCGGCCTCGCACCGCTGATCAACGTGCTGGTGACGGTGGTGACCCACCCGCCCAAGGAAGCGCCGAACCCGCTGCTGTACGTCGGCTATGTTCTGGCCAGCGCCGGAGCCGGGCTGGTGCTGTACTACAAGCCGGCGGGGTGATTACGCGCGGGGAATGCCCGCCTCCGCCAGAAAACTTCTCGATGACGGATCGCCTGCCGGTCCGGCAAGCCTCCACTCGATGGGGCCGGCGCCGCCGGGATGCCAGTCCATGAACGGCACGAGTTCGCCGGTCGGGCGGAATGCCCACTCCATGCGGACTTGGCCGAGCCCCTCGGACCGCAGTTTTTGCGCGATGCGCTGCCAGGCGGCCTTGTAGACCGCGGGAGCATAGTCGTTGAAGGCGGATCCGATCCGGACCGAACGCGCGCCAGTCGCGCGAACCCGCGCAACGACCGCCGCCGGATCCAGACCGGGGTCGATGGTGAGATGCGGCGCGGCCGCGAATGCACCCACGCCCAGTGCACCCAGAAAGTCTCTTCGCTGCATTGAGACTATTGTGCCAGAATCCGGCGCACCGCCTCTTCGAGCACCTCATCGCGCCCGGCGCGGATCCCGGCGATTGTGGGTTTGACGGCCACGTCGGGCACGATGCCCACGCGCTGCGTCGGGCGGTTGTCGGGGTAGAAGACCCCGATGCCGCTGATCATGCTCCGCAGCCCGCCGGGTAACGGAATCGGCGAGACGTTGCCGTCGGCGGCGGCTGTTGTGCTGCCCAGAACGACCGCGCCCGGCGCAACCCGGAACGCCATCGCCGTATACTCCGCCTGGCTCAGAGTTGTCTCGTCCACCAGGATCATCAACTTGCCTTTGTAGCGGGGCTCCCGGGGCGTCACCGTGAGCTTCGCGCGCCAATGGAACGCGCCGGGGTTGGCCACATCTCCGATCGTGAATCGCACGAAATCCGAGGGCTTGTCCACCAGCAGTTGCCCCAGCGCGAAAGGCACGAACTCGGAGGGGTAGTTGCGGATGTCAATGATCCAACCCCTGGTCTCAGACGCCTTCTTCACGTATTCCGCCGCGTCGGCGGCTTTGATGGACGACAGTTTCAGGTAAGCCACGTTTTCAGGCAGGATCTGGAAGGCATCGCCCGGGCGGTCATTCTTCGCCCAACTTCGCATGGCTTCCGCGTTTGGCTTCACGCGGGCGGCTTTCAGCGCAATCGTCCCGCCATCCCGCCGGAGTTTCAGCGAGGCCTCCACACATGCGCCCCGAAGCATCGTGCGGGCGATATCTCTCAGTTTTGTCGGTTCGTTCGACGCGGCGTAATAGGGCGCACATCGCTTGACCAGATCTGCCACTGCGGCGCCATCCAGTTCGACGATGGCGTCGCCCCTTTTCAGAATTGTCTCGCCGGGCGATACTTCGGCCACGACGGCCTGCCCCTCGATGAATCGCATCTTCACCGGAATCAAGCATTCGCCTGCCGGAGGCCGCAGCGCCGGCGAACTCCACAGATTGGCGTGAGTGTCGTTCACACGAGCGATCAGCGCCATCAACTCCAGTTGGAAAGCGTCTTTCGATCTGGCGAGCGCGATTCTTGGCACGAACTCCTTTTGCGGGTTGCCGGCATTGGGGGCGAGCGTCACATAGAACTGCGAAGCCCCGCCGGGCCGGTTGACGTGAATCCACCGCAGACTCCGGCTCAGCTCTTTGCCGAGGCTGCGCTCATCGGCGATCCAGTCGAGTTCCGGCCGCAGTTGGATTTCGCCCTCGTCGAGCTTTGCACATGGATTGCATGGCGCCACCTCGCCGAGCGCCGAGATCCACTTCTGGACCGCCGAGTTCGCAGCTTCGCGGCCGTTCGAGTCGAGCACAGCCGGCAGGACGCGGAAGAGTTCGTAATCTCAGTGCCGCTTCCCCTGCGTGATCGACGGATGGTGGTACTTCAGGAACCCCCAGATCTTTCCAAGCCGTGCCAGGTTTTCGACCTGTACCGGCGACAGGCTCTCCAGGCTAACCCCCGATCCGCCGTCGAACTGATGGTCCTCATCCAGCGCCGTCTTGGCCCGCTGGGCCTTCGGCGCTTCCCACACCGGCTTGCCGTCCACAAGCAATTCGAGGTCGTCGGCCCAGGCTTTTCCTGTCCCTGAGATCAGGAAGCCGAAGAAGAGTTGCCGGGCTTCCGTCCTGAGTGGGAGCCGGATGGAATACTGCCGCCATCCGGTCGTTCCATTGAGTTGCTGGCTCGCCATGTTGTCGAAGGCCACCTGCCCCGATGGGGCGTCCTCCCTCATCCAAAGGCCGGCGAAACCGGTCACGTCTTCGGTTCTGAGCCAGCCGCGCAGCACGATCTCGCCGCCCGCGAAATCCATCGGCAGCCTGCTCGTCAGCGCGGTGAAGCCCTGTGGATTGTCCGGCTTGCTCTCGATGCGGGCCGACCACTGCCCTCCATGCACGACCTTGTCGTCGGCGAAGACGCTGTCCGGCGGCCCGCCCATCCATCCACCCGGCCTGCCCGCCGGATGGGCGGTTTCGAACGAGAGTTCCTTGGCCAGTTCGGTCTGGGCGCAACAGCAGCCCGCCAGAGCGGCGCACAGAATCAACCATCTCGTCATCTTTACCCCCCAGCACATGCCGGGCTAGTCATCCAGCTTGGCAGGGTAGTATCGGCGCTTCGGATCCTGAGGGCTCGTGCCAACCTCGATAATCAGCCCCTTTTGAATCATGTCGAGCAGCGCGGTTCTCGTGGCCCGGGCCGACAATCTGAGACGTCCGGCCAGCCTCGACGTGGACCAGCCTTTGCCGTCGGCGAGGAGATCCAGGATCTTCCGCTCGCGCGAAGTAAGGCTGGGCGGCCGCTTTTCATCGATCAAGAAAGTGATTCGAAACCGGTGAGCCAGTTCCTCGAGAATCGGATTGGGCAATCCAGCCTCGCGGCAGGCGCTGTTCATTCTCTGGATGCCGCTGCCCCATTGTGCAATCAAGCCCAGTTCGTGAAAGACCCGCCCGATCACGCGGTTCCTGAGCCTGGAAATGCCGTGCTGGAGATCGTCGATGGTCAGCCCCAGCGGCAGCAGGCCCGGGTTCTCGATCTCGATACGGTCCTCAAACATGGCCACGCGCAGCGGCGCTCCGCGCTCCCTGTAATCGGCATGAACGATGGCATTGACGATCGCCTCCCTCAGGGCCACAAGCGGAACCGTCCACCGGTCGCTGCGGTGGACCTGCCGGATCACGGCTTCCTTCTTCATGTGTTTCTTCAGGAATGCGATCGCAGCCTCCGGCATTTTGGGCAAGCTGTCTCGAATCTCGATTGAATCGATCAGCCGGGCCCGGTCCCTCCCCGCGAAACACCCTGCTTGAATCCAGGAATCGGGGAATCTCTCGAACCGGTCCCTTGAAAACAGCAGGTAGCCGCCCACCGTCGGAACTTCGCGGTTCTGGTGCCTCGCCGTCAAGTTCAACGTGCGCAACGCCGCACGGTCCAGTTTTCTCACCGGCGCAAACAACTCTGAAGCTACTCTGAAGTACTCTGAAGTACTTCCACTTCAGAGTTCGAGCAACAGATGGCGCTTGGCTTCCGCCTTCCATCGGGGTAGTGTATTACTCATCGCAATGAACAGACGAACCTTCTTCGGAACCGCCGCCGCGGCGGCAGTCGGCGCGGAGATCCCCAGGCGAACGCTCGGCCGGACCGGCGAGAAACTGACCATCGTCGGCATGGGCGGCGCGCGCTTCCACCTGATTCCCTTCGACGAGGGCGTGGCGCTCGTCCGCCGTGCCTACGAGCTCGGCATCAACTACTTCGACATGGCGCGCAGTTACTGGAACGGCCGCGCGGAGGAGGTCTACGGAGCGGCAATTCCTCCCTTCAGGAAGAAGATCTTCCTGACGACGAAGACAGGCCAGCGAACGGCGCGGGGGGCGGCGGCTGATCTGGAGCAATCCCTTCGCCTGATGAAGACCGATTACGTGGACCTCTGGCAGATCCACGGCGTGAACACCGCCGAAGACGTCAAAAAGGTGCTCGCGCCCGGCGGCGCCCTCGAAGCGTTTGTCGCCGCCAGGAAGGCGGGCAAGTGCCGCTTCATCGGTTTCACCGGCCATGCCGATCCGGCCTTCAACCTCGAATTGATGCGCGCCTACGACGGTTTCGACACGATGCTCATGCCCCTGCACGTCGCCGACACGTACTATCTGAGCTTCGAAAAGAACGCCCTGCCGGCGGCGTCAGAGCGGGGCCTCGGCATCCTCGGCATGAAGATCTTCGGCAACGCCTTCCTGCTGCGCGCCTTTAGCGCCGGCGACTGCCTGCGATACACGCTGAGCCTGCCGGTGACGGCCGTCACGCTCGGATTCAACACCATCGGCCAGCTCGAGGACGACGTCCGCATCGCCTCCACATTCAAGCCCCTGGCCCCGGCGGAAATGGACGCCCTCCGCGCCCGCGCCGCGCTCGACCGCTTCGACGTCATTCACGGCCCCGCGCTCGAGTACTGGAAACGGCAGAGCTGAGCGAACTCAGCGGATCATCGACCCCGCCATCGGCGTCAGGATCATGTTGGTGATGTTGGAGACCACTTCGCCATCGCTCAGCCCCGGCGTGGCCGCCAGCTTCCTCCACTCGGGACTGCTCGCAAAGGTCCGCCAGTTCGCCTCCCGCGCCGCCAGATTGTCGAACGCGATCATATAGGTGAGGTTCGGCATCCTGCCGCCGGCCAGCGTGCGGCCGAAAAACACGGGCAGCAATCCCGTCTTGCGGAACAACTCGATCTCGCCGTTGTCGAACATCCCGATCTTCTTGGCCAGCGAAAGCCCGGTGTTGGACTCATAGGTGCGCAATTCGAAAATGCGCGCCGGCCGCTTCGGATCGCCCGGAGGGACTTCGATACCCGGAAATGTCTTGAATCCCTCAAGCAGCCACACCTCGTTCCGCACGTACGGAAGCGGTCCGCCCAGGTACTCGGTGATGGCCTTGTTGAATGCCTCATCGGCCATGAGGCGGCGCTCGAGTTCCAGCATGCCGTCGAGCGTGTCGTACTGGAACACCAGCAGGGCGAAGGGCGATTCCGGCGCGATGGAGCTCGAGAAGAAGCCCCATGGCTGGGCGCCGGTCCGCTTCAATGCCGGCGCGGCGTGCTTCTCCAGAAATTCCGCCAGCCGGCGGCGCTGGTTGTCCGGCGTGTTCCGCATCCGGAGCCAGCTCAGTTCAAGGTACTTCGGTTTCTGCCCGGCGGTCTGCATCGAGCCGGAAACAAGGGGCGCGGCGGCGGCGCTCGAAAGTAGGGTGCGGCGTTTCATACCGCCCGCGATTCTATCGCAGCTTCAGGCCGCCAGGCCGCCGAATCGCCGCTGGCGCTTCCTAAAGTCTTCGACCCCCTGCCTCAACTGCTCCTCGCCGAAATCCGGCCACGCCACCGGCGTAAACAGCAGCTCCGCGTACGCGCACTCCCAGAGAAGGAAATCGCTCAGCCGCTGTTCGCCGCTTGTGCGGATCAGCAGGTCCACGTCCGGCGCGCCGCCCAGGGCGTTGCGGAACGATTCGCGGTCGGCAACCTGCGAAGATTGCAGCCTCCGGGCCGCTTCCACAATCGCGTCTCTGGACGAATAGTCCACCGCCACCCTCAGCCGCAGCCGGTCTCCGCGCGCGGTGGCGCGTTCCTTCTGCTCGGCCAGCCTGACCAGCCCGGCCGGCAGACGGTCGCGCCGCCCGATCATCTCGAACCGCACCCCCTTCTCCGCCAGCTTTCCGGTCTCCTCCCGCAGATACCTGG
>JACADU010000434.1 GCA_013388415.1 Bryobacteraceae bacterium | reverse complement strand
TCGATTGAAAATCACTGATCGGTGCCGTCTGGTCAGGCGCGGAGCGCATACGATGCCCGCCACGTGTCGCTACCGAAAAAAATCCATCGTCCTCATCGCCTCGATGACGGGCGTTTTCTCTGCGGCGGCCTCTCACGCCGCCCCGGCGGGGCTAAGAGCCCCGCGCAGCCTGAGAGGCTGCCCCACAAGGGCCAAACTTGGCATGGTTATTTCATGAAGGACACTAAGGGCGTCTCGGCAATCATCTGCTCCTCGCCGGCCGGACCATTCACGGTCGTGGCTCAGAACCAGCGGCGAAGCCGCGGCAGCCGGGGAGCGCTTCGCATGGTCGTTTCTTCCCAATTCTCAAAACCGCGCGATTAGCAATCGGGTGTATTTTGTTTATGGCGTCGCAGCTTCGTTGGGCGGGTATTCAGCCTGCCCTTCGCCCGCTTGTGATGAGTCCGTGTACGCGGCATCGCTTCATAAATAGGAGAAACGCAATGGATACTCTGAAAAAGCTGAACCGCAGGTCGTTCCTTGGAACCGGCCCCGCGGCCGGCCTCATGCTGTCCGGCCCGCCGCCCGCCCGCCCGGCGGCCCTCGCCGAGCGCGACGAATGGCCCAAACTCCGGCCAGCCACCATCCACAAGCTCTTCATCGGCCGCTCCGGCGCCACCACCAACGCCGCCGGCCGCACCGTCCAATACCTCACCTGGGGCAAGGATGAAGTCACCAGGATGAACAACTACCTCGACGACCTCGCGAAGAAGCTCGGCGACGTCAACTTCGTCGGCGGCGAAACCATCCCGCCCGCTGATGCCGCTCAGGTCGCCGCCAAAGCCGCCCAAGCCGACGGGCTGCTCCTCATCTGGCTCTCCGGCCACGGCGGCGACTACGCCACCCTCGAAAAGCTCAACTTCGGCATCGACAAGCCCGCCGTCTCCTTCTTCCAGCCCTTCAGCGGCCACGGTTGGATGTGGCACCAGCAGTGGAAAAACCGCAAAGTCATCCTCCTCTCCACGACGGATTGGAAGGAGCTCGATGAAGCCGTCGCGCTGCTCCGCGTTCCCGCCATGATGAAGCAGACCCGGATCCTCGCGGTGAATGGCCCGCGCGGCACGAAGGCCTCCTGCTCCCCCGAACTCGTCAAGCAGAAACTCGGAGCCGGCCTCGTCACCATCAAGAACGAGCAGATCCTCGAAATCGCCAAATCCATCGATCCCAAACTCGCCGAAGCCGAAGCCGAAAACTACTGGATCAAACCCGCCATCGGCATCCTCGAGCCCACCCGCCAGGAAATCATCGACTCTGCCCGCTACTACCTCGCCGTCAAGCAGCTCATGATCAAGGAGCGCGCCCAGGGTATCTGTAGCGCCGCCTGCATGGGCAACCCGCGCGCCTGCCTCACCTTCAGCAAGCTCAACGACCTCGGCTTCGTTGGAGCCTGTGAAGGCGACATCGACTCCACCCTCACCATGCTTCTGTTCTCATACGCCTTCCGCACGCCCGGTTTCATCACTGACCCCGTCGTCGACGAGTCCAAGAACGCCCTCGTCCAGTTCCATTGCACTTCGTTCACTCAGATGCCCGACGGCAGCCGCATGCCGTTCATCATTCGCAATCAGACCGACAGCGGCGGCGGAGTCGCGCTCCAGGTCCAGTGGCAGGTCGGCGCCCCTGTCACCATGGCCAAGCTCGTCAACCTCGACACCATGCTCGCCGTCCCCGGCAAAATCACCGAAACCGGCGTCAGCCCGCTCGCCTGCCGCACGCAGTTCACCCAAACCGTCCGCAACGCCCGTCATCTCTTCCTGAATTGGGGCGGCGGCGCCATCGTCAACCCCGGCAGTCCCGGCGACCTCTCCCAATACGCCGGAGCCATGCCCATGCTTCACCGCGCCGTCTTCTACGGAGACCATATGCGCGGCATCAAGCGGCTCGGCGAAATCATGGGCTACAAGGTCATCGAAGAGGATCTCCCCAGCTAACCGGCGGCCGAATCCAACGCCCGCTCCATCCGCATCTGTTTCGCCGCGGCGGTTCTCATCGAGCGCCGCCGCTGTCGGAGCCTCCGCCGCGGCGCCAGCCGTCGCGCCCGCGGCCCTCCGCTCGCTCCGCGCCGTCCCGCGGAATAGAATGACAGGCGGGAACCATCCATGAAATCATCGGGTCTCATCCTCATCGCAGCTCTGGCCGCCCCCGCGCTCGCCCAGAACTCGCCCCCCGCCCGCGACCCGGGCCTCCAGAAAATCGTCCAGATCGCCATCGTCACCCGCGACATCGAAGCCAGCGCCAAACGCTGGTCCGCCCTTCTCGGAATGCCCGTCAATCCCATCTCCACCACCCGTCCCGGGCGCGAGGTCCGAATGGTCGTCGGCGGCAAGCCCTCCGATGCCCAAGTCAAGCTCACGTTCTTCAAGCTCGGCCAGGTCGTGCTCGAGCTCATGCAGCCCCTCGGCGGCGAATCGTCCTGGCAGCGCGGGCTCGACCGCAACGGAGAAAGCGTCCATCACATCGGCTTTCAGGTCGCCGACCTCGATGGCTCCATGAAGCTGCTCGAGTCGCTCGGCTACAAGATGGAGCATCGCGGCCGCTACGACAAGGACAATGGCGACTACGTCTACTACGGCACAGAAAAAGCCCTCGGCGTCCTCGTTGAACTCCTTCACTCGGACCCGCCCGCGAAACGATAACGCCGCGCCGTGCCGCCCCGCCACTCGCGTCTATCATGAAAGGGTGCGTCCCCTTCTCTTCCTCGCGCTCGCCGCCCAGTTGTTCGCCGCCGAAAAGGTCAAGCCCGATGTCCTGCATCGGCCTTCCCCAATCCCCGACCGCATCATCCTCACTTGGTCGGCTGATCCCTCCACCACTCAGTCCGTCACTTGGCGCACGGACAAGTCCGTGGCTGAAGCCTGCGCCGAAATCGCTCCATCTACCGCCGGTCCGCAGTTCCTCAAGCTTGCTCAGCGCATCGCCGCCCGTACCGAAGCGCTGAAGTCGGAATCCTACGAGGCTCTCTACCACGCGGTCGAGTTCACCGGATTGAAGCCCGACACGCCTTACCTCTATCGCGTCGGCGACGGCGCCAACTGGTCGGAGTGGAACCAGTTCCGCACCGCTTCGGCCGATCCGCGCGCCCCGCTTGAGTTCATCTATGTCGGCGACGCCCAGAATGACATCTGGGCCATGTGGTCCCGGGTCATCCGCCAGTCTTTGCTCGACGCGCCAAGGGCCCGCTTCATCGTTCACGCCGGCGACCTCGTCAACCGCTCCGCCCGCGACGAGGAGTGGGGCGAATGGTTCATGGCCCCCGGTTGGATCATCCGCTCCATCCCCTCCCTCCCCACGCCCGGCAACCATGAATACCCTTCCAAGGGAGCCTTAAACGCCAACTGGAAGCCTCAGTTCACCCTGCCCGGCAATGGAGTCCCCGGCCTGGAGGAAACCAACTACTACATCGATATCCATGGCCTCCGCTTGATCTCGCTGAACTCCAACGAGAAGCAGGACGAGCAGGCCGCCTGGCTTGACCAGCTCCTCGCCGCCAATCCGCACCCTTGGGTGATCTGCGCTTTCCACCACCCCATCTTTTCCACCGCCCGCGGACGGGACAACAAAAGACTCCGCGAAACCTGGCAGCCCGTTTTCGACAGGCATGCCGTCGATATGGTGCTCACCGGCCACGACCACACTTACGGCCGCACCAACGTCATGAGTGGCGCGCCGCCCGTCAAGAGCAAAAGCGGCACCGTCTACGTCGTCTCGGTTTCTGGACCCAAGATGTACCGGCACGACAAGGCCCGGGTGCACGCCCGCATCGCCGAGGACACCCAACTCTTCCAGGTCATCCGGATCGCCGGCGGCCGCCTCTCCTACGAAGCCCGAACGGCGGCAGGAGAGCTGTTCGACGCATTCGATCTCGTCAAGCAGAAGAACCGGCCGAACCGGCTTGTCCCCAAACCCGGACTCTCGCCCCCCAGCCCTCGAGGTCAGGCCGGGAGTCCCGCCTCCACATCGCAGTAGCGCTTCGCGAAAACAATGGCGCCGGCAAAGCCTCGACCCCTTCCCAGGATCTCGATGGCTTGATCGCCGGCGCCAATTCGGACTGCTGATGAACGTCCCTCGGCACTGTCAACAAAGAATCATGCCAACCGCCCCCGGTTCTGAGCCATGACCGTGAGGGAGCAGTCCGGCCCACCTGGAGCAGTCGTCTGCTGGCATGCTCTTAGTCTGCGGCTTGCTTTGCCGCCCCGCGGCTCAGCGCGGCGTTCATCACCCGCTCCACGGCGGCCTGCGATTGCTCCGCCGCCTGGACCAGCTTCATCGCCTCCCAATAGTATGCGGGCATGCGGATCGCCAGCCGGTTCTCATTGATCTGCTGCTTCAACTCCGTCACGTGCTTTGCCACTGCCGCAAGCTGCTCCCGCAATTCCAGCGCCTGCGCGGAACCGCCCGCCAGATTTTGTAGCCGTGCGATTCGCGCCCCGCTCCTGTTGATCAGTTCCTTCATCTGCTCGAGCGCAATCGCATGCGTCTCCCAACTGTTGATGTGAGACGTTCGCGCAAGCGCCCCCAACTCGTTCGCGGCATCCGCGATCCGGCGCTTCTCGCTGCGAAGTTCCTTCAATTCGCCGGCGAGCGTGTCCGTATTTGCCGTTGCCGTCAGCGAAACGGCCGCGAGCAGACACAAATATCCCGTAATGCGTTTCATGTGTATTCTCCTGTCTGTCTTTGGAAGATCCCGGCGCAGGCTGGAAATCGCGCCTTCGCATCTATTGATGCTTGACGAATGAATCCAGTTTCATGAAATGGAGAGCCGCCGCCCGGTGCCCGCCTCAGTTCCCCGCAATCTCAAACCGAAGTGTCGGCCGGTCGTGGACCGGCTCGGTCACTGCCTCTCCCGCTCCCTCCGCCAGAACCACCCCGGCAGACTTCAACCGCGCGGCTTCAGCGGACGCGTCTGCCGCTTTCACCCTGACCCGCCCGATCCCGGCGCTCTGGTAGGCGTTGAGAAAACTCTCCGCCTCCCCCTTCTGTTCGCCGCCCGCTGCGCTCAGCGCCATTGCGAATTCGCCCCCGCGGAGCCCTTTGGCGAGCCGCGCGAAGCTCTGGCTGGAATCTCCCAGCAGCGTGAAGCCCAGAATCCTCTCATAAAACGCGCTCCAACGCTGCAACTCGCCGGCGGGCAGATATGCGGTCAACCCCGAAATCCACAACGGACCCGCTTCGCCCGCCCCTTGCCGGCTCGCCGCCACGTACCCCGGGCGGAATGCCCCGCCGTAAGCCTTCCGGCCGATAAAAGAGTGAATCGTGTCTCCGAACGCTCGGATGCCCGCCATCCGCAAAACGCCGCTGCCATCCTCCAGCGCCGAAGGCTCGTATGCCGGCTCTGCGCCGCGTTCGACTGCGGTTCGCCATGCCGCCGCCGGGTCGTCTACGGCAAAAGCGACATCCCGGATGCCATCGCCGTGCTTTCTGATGTGATCGTAGGTCGGATGGTCGGGTGTCAAAGGCGACGACAGCACCAGCCGCATCCCGCCTCGCTCAAGCACATAGCTGATGTGGTCCGGCGTTCCAGTTCCCGGACCGCGCCACGCCGTCAGCGCAAATCCGAAAGCGGAACGGTAGAAATACGCCGCCTGGTAGGCGTTGCCGGTGATCAGGTGCAGATGGTCGATGCCAAGGATCTCAAATGCGGCGTTCTCGGACATGATATGCAGTTTACTCTCACCGGCCCCCGGCTCACTTCCAACTCTCACAATTGGTAGCATCCGAAGAATGCGGGTTCTGATCGCGGGTGGCGGCGAAGTAGGCGAGATGGTCGCCCGCCGCCTTTCGCGGGAAGGCAACGAGGTCACCATCATCGAGGCCAGCGCCGAGCGCTGCGCCTACCTCGATCATGCGCTCGACGCCAAAGTCGTCCGCGGCTCGGCCTCGAGCTTCCGCCATTTGAAGGCTGCCGGCGCCGACCAGGCCGAAATGCTCATCGCCGTGACCAGCTCCGACGAGGCCAATCTGCTGGCCTGCCTCGTGGCCCAGGCCGAATTCAACGTCCGGGTGAAGGTGGCCCGCATCCGCACCCACGAAGTGGACGACTGGCGCCGCGTTTGCTCCGACGCCAAACTCGAAATCGACTTGGTCATCCACCCCGAATCCGAGGCTCTGGCCCGCATCCGGCCCGTCCTCCGCATCCCCGGCGTCTCCGAAGTGATCCAGTTCGGCGGCGGCAGGATCCGCCTCTTCAGTCTCGGACTCGACAGCGAGAATTGGGTGACCGGCAAGACGCTGCTCGAACTCTCCGACGCGGGTCCCCCGAAGAACTCTCTGGTCGCCATGATCTTCCGCGGCAACCACGCGATCATTCCTCACGGCGACGAGACGCTGCTGCCCGACGACCGCGTCTACGTCGTCACCACCGACCGCGACTTGCGCGACACTCTGCGCTTCATGGGCCTCCAGCCCGAGGCGCCGCTGGCCAGAGTCTTCGTCCTCGGCGGCAAGCAGCTCGGCATTCTCGTCGCCATGGAACTCGAGCGCGAGGGCGTGAGCGTCAAGCTCTTCGAGCGCGACGCCGCGCGCTGCGAACTGGTCTCCGGCCTCCTCGACAGGACCGTCGTCATCCACGGCGACGGCAGCGACGCCGCCACGCTCATCGAGCAAAACATCGAAGGCGTCGACGCCTACCTCGCCCTCACCGGCGACGACGAAAACAACCTCATCACCGGCCTGCTCGCGCGCCGCCTCGGCGCCCGCAAGATCGTCACCCTCCTGAACAGGACCACTTATCTTCCCCTGGCCCACCGCCTCGGCATTCAAACCGTCGTCAACCCGCGCTTGGCCACCGTCGACCGCATCATGCAGTTTGTCCGCAAGGGCCGCGTCCATTCCGTGACCACCTTCGGCGAAGAAGCCGCCGAAGCCATTGAGCTCGAAGCTTCCCCAAACGGCCGCTACATCGGCCGCCGCCTCAAAGAGATCCGGCTGCCGAGAGAGGCCGTCGTCGGCGCCATCATGCGGCCGGACGGCGAAGTGCTCATCCCCCGCGGCGACGACGTCATCAGAGCCGGCGACCGCGTCATCTTCTTCGCGCTCGAACGTGTCGTCCCCTACCTCGAAGAGGCCTTCATCGACGAGCGCAGGGCGGGGCGCAGATGATCCGAGTCCTCCCTCTCCTCCACCTCCTCGGCCTGTTCATCCTCGTCTTCGGAGGCGTCATGCTCGTGCCGCTTGCCTTCGCCTTCGGAGCCGGCTGGAGCGGCTGGCCCCCGCTGCTCGCGTCCTTCTTCATCACCATCGCTCTCGGCGCGGTCCTTTGGCGGACTCTGCCCCGCCCGGCTGCCGAACTCTCAACGAAAGAGGGCATCTTCCTCACCGTCCTCGTCTGGCTGGCCGTCTCTCTGTTCGGCGCCCTCCCCTTCGCCTTCTCGCCGCACTTCCCCACCTTCACCGACGCCGTGTTTGAATCCGTC
This sequence comes from Bryobacteraceae bacterium, assembly GCA_013388415.1. Taxonomy (GTDB): domain Bacteria; phylum Acidobacteriota; class Terriglobia; order Bryobacterales; family Bryobacteraceae; genus JACADU01. The sequence goes on along the minus strand of JACADU010000434.1, from coordinate 4,319 downwards.
TCCGGCTTCACCACCACCGGCGCAACCATCCTTCCTCAGGTCGAAGTCCTCGCCCCCCCCATTCAGTTCTGTCGGCACCTTGCCCACTGGATCGGCGGCATGGGCATCGTTCTGTTGGGCATCGCGATTCTCCCTCTCATCGGCGTCGGCGGCATGGCTCTCTACCGCGCCGAGTTCTCCGGCGCCCGCTCCGAAAAACTCAAACCGCGCCTCGCTGAAACCGCCATCGCCCTCTGGCGGATCTACTTCGCCCTCACTCTCGCCCAATACCTCTTGCTCCGGTGGGCTGGCCTCGATTGGTTCGAGGCGTTGTGCCACACCTTCTCCACCCTCGGCACCGGCGGCTTCTCCACCCGCACGGCCAGCGTCGGCGGCTTCCAGAGTCCCGCCGTCGAGACCATCATCCTGGTCTTCATGGTGCTCGCCGGCATCAACTTCACGTTTCACTACCGGCTGTGGCGCGGCGGCCAGGTTCGCGAGTTCTTCCACGATCCTGAGATCCAGGGCTTCCTTGGAATCCTCGCCGCCGCCGGCTTGGCCGTCACCGCCACTCTCCTGATCAACACCGGCATGAGCTTCGGCGCCGCCCTGCGCTCGGCATTCTTTCAGGTCGCCTCCATCGGCACCACCACCGGCTTCGCGACGGTGGACTACGAAAAGTGGCCCCCTCTCACCCATGCCATCCTTTTCGCGTTGATGTTCGTCGGCGGTTGCACCGGCTCGACCGCCGGCGGCTGGAAAGTCTCGCGGGTGATTCTCATGGAACGCCTCGTTGGCCGCGAACTGCGCCGGACCTCCGAGCGCCGCGGCGTCTTCGCTGTGCGCCTTGGCGGACAGGTCGTCCCTGAGACCTCGCTTCACGCTCTGCTCAATCTCATCTACCTGTCGCTGCTCGTGTTTTTGGCCTCCGTGCTCGCCGTCGCCGCCTGCGGAGCGGACCTGCTGACCAGCATCACCGCCGTGGCGGCGTCCATGTTCAGCGTCGGACCCGGCTTCGGCACGGTCGGCCCCGCTGAGAACTACGCCCACATTCCGCTGCTCGCCAAGTGGGTGCTCATCTTCTGCATGCTCGCCGGCCGCCTCGAATTCTACACCGCCATCGTCGTCCTGACCCCGAGCTTCTGGAAAAAATAGCGGCCCATCCTGACCCCCAAGCCCGGTCCCAGGCTCACCCCGGAAGCCAATTACCGCCACGGGCGCGCCCTTGGCGTCGATGAGACCGCCAGCCCGGGATCAATAGCCCGCGGCCACCTTCTCGTTGCCAATAAAAACGCCGTTCCGCCACGTGTTGACACACAACGGATGCGTGAACACGCTGGCGCCGTCGGCCGCCGAATAGGTGATGTCGTCGGTCGCGGGACCCGCCGTGGGGTTCAGCCCGAGAAGCGTACGCACCCGCTTGGCGATTTCGTGGTCCGCGCACGAAGTGTCTCCGCTGATCCCGAGCCCCCCGATGACCTTGCCGTTCTTGTACAGCGCCACTCCCCCGCCGAAGAAAATGAGGCCGCCGGGGATCTGGTTCTTTCCTTCGTTCGAAACCTGCGGCTCGTTCAGGTACTTCGTGTCGAACAGGTTCGATTGCCCAAGACTCCACAAAGAGTGTCCCGGCTGCGTCAGCGTGTAAAGCCGCGCCGTCGAAAGCGCCAGGTTGTCGAGGCTGAATGCGTTGGCGGTATATGCCTTGCTCTTGGCGATGGCTTGGCTCCCGGGCCAAACCTGCTTCGGGTCGTCCGTTGATGTCGCGAGCGCGCACAGTTCCCCGTCCCGGTTCACGATGGCGCCCCACATCCGGGCGCCTCCAAACAGCCCGCCCGCGTCTCCTCCGGTAGCCGGCGCCTCTTTCAGGCGCGTCTTCAGATCCGCCGATGTCGGCAGTCCGGAGCACGTGCTGTTGGCCTCGTTTCGGCGGTCCTTGGGGTCGTCGTCGGCGAAGACTGCCGCGATGGGCAGGGTTGCCGCCAGCGCGAAAGTGCAAGCGATTCGAGTAGTCATGCGGTCCAATCTCCCTCTGAGCGCGCCTCCGCCCGGAAGCGCGGTCGGTTCCAGTCTGAGCCCCGGCCGGATCGTGGACCGCCAATCCCGTCGATGCCAGTATTTCAGAGATTACAACAATCGAGCGCCGCCGCGTCAGCCGCCATAGAATGGACAACGACAAAGGAATCCGACGATGAAGTTCAACATCGGTTTCTGCCTCGCGCTCTCCCTGCCCCTCCTGATCCCCCTCCCTCCCGCATCCGGCGAGGAGATCCGTCTCGGCGGCGAGCGCCGCATCCGCCTCACTGACGGCTGGCGCTTCTTCAAGGGCGACGCCGCGGGAGCCGAGCAGCCATCTTTCGACGACTCCTCCTGGCGCAGGCTCAACCTCCCCCATGACTGGGCCATCGAAGGACCTTTCGACCCCAAGTACAGTCCGAGTTCCGGCGGACTCCCCTTCTTCGGCGTCGGCTGGTACCGCAAGACCTTCACCCTCTCCGGCGACACCCGCAACCGTTACGTCTCGATCGAATTCGACGGCGCGATGGCGAACTCCACTGTCTGGCTCAATGGCAACCTGCTCGGCGGCAGGCCCTATGGCTACATCGGCTTCTCCTTCGACCTCACCCCTTACCTCAATCCCTCCGGCTCGCCGAACCTCCTCGCCGTGAAGCTCGCGCCCGAGGACCGCTCCTCCCGCTGGTATCCAGGCGCGGGCATCTACCGGAACGTCTGGCTCGACGTCACCGGACCCATCCACGTCGCCCGCTGGGGCACATACGTCACCACCGAGGTCCTGCCGGACGGCGCGCAGGTCTCCGTCCGCACCGAGATCCGCAACCGCGCCCCTGCCGCCGCCAAAATCGTCCTCCAGCACACCCTCCTCGACCCGGCGGGCACGCCTGTCACCAGCCAGCGCGACGCCGTTGATCTTCCCTCTTCCGCCGTCCAGCAGGTCAACAGCCGGCTGACTGTCGCCAAACCCGAAATCTGGGACATCGGCCACCCCTCCCTCTACACGCTGGTCACCGAGATCCTGCTGGACGGCATACCGGTCGACCGTTACACGACTCCCTTCGGCATCCGCGCCATCGCCTTCGACAATGCCAAAGGCTTCCTGCTGAATGGCCGCGCCGTCAAGCTCCAGGGCGTCTGCCTGCATCACGACCTCGGCGCGCTCGGCGCCGCCGTCAACCGCCGGGCCACAGAGCGCCAGCTTCAAATCATGAAGTCGATGGGCGCCAACGCCATCCGCACCAGCCACAACCCGCCCTCCCCCGAGTTGCTCGAATTCTGCGACCGCCTCGGCCTGCTGGTCATGGACGAAGCCTTCGACGTCTGGCGCCGCCCCAAGATCCCCAACGACTACTCGAAACACTTCGACCAGTGGTCCGAACGCGATGTCCGCGATATGGCGCGGCGGGACCGCAACCACCCCAGCGTCATCATGTGGAGCATCGGCAACGAAATCGGCGAACAGGGCAGCCCGCAGGGCGCCGAAATCGCCGGGCGCCTCAGCCGCTTCTTCCACGAAGAGGACCCCACCCGCCCCACAACCGCCGGTTTCAACAACCATTGGGCCGCCATCAAAAACGGCCTTGCGGCCAAGGTCGGCGTCGTCGGCTTCAACTACAAGCCCTGGGACTACGCCGCCGTGCTCAAGGATCACCCCGGCTGGATCCTGGTCGGCGCGGAAACCAGCTCCGTCGTCAGCTCGCGCGGCGTCTACCATCTACCGCTCGAGAAATACCAGAAGCACGATTCCCTCCAGATCTCGAGCTACGACATCATCTCGCCCCCTTGGGCCTATCTGCCCGATCCCGAATTCGAAGCCCAGGAGAAGAACACGTCCGTCCTTGGCGAGTTCGTCTGGACCGGCTTCGACTATCTCGGCGAGCCCACCCCGTTCCACATGGGCCGCGGCCAGTCAACCGGGACGGATTGGCCCGCGCGCAGCTCCTACTTCGGCATCGTCGATCTGGCCGGATTCCCGAAGGACCGCTACTACCTCTACCAGAGCCTCTGGACCAGGGCGCCCATGGTGCACCTGCTGCCTCACTGGAACTGGCAGGGCAGGGAAGGACAGAACATCCCTGTCATGGTGTACACCAACGCCGATGAGGCCGAACTGATCGTCAACGGGAAGTCGCTGGGCCGCAAGAAGCGTTGGTCTGAACCCGTCGAGCTTCCCGTCGGCCCCAACATCAGCAAGGACGGCAAGTACAAGTCCAAGTACCGTTTGCTTTGGCAGGTCCCCTACCAGCCCGGCTCGATCAAGGCGGTCGCTTACAACGCCGGCAAGGTCGTCGCCTCCAAGGAGATCAGAACCGCCGGCGCGCCCGCGC
>JACADU010000364.1 GCA_013388415.1 Bryobacteraceae bacterium | reverse complement strand
GGGCAACTCCGAGCGCCCCGCCCGGTACGTCTTCCTGGCCCACCTCCCCTACCTGCGCCGCCGCGCCGAGGCGTGAGCGCCCGGGTGTAGCATCTCGCCCGGAATCCGGCACGGGCCGGGGGAGGGGCGCATGAGGAGACCCGAGGCGTTCTGGCTCGTCGCGGGCGGAGGGACGGCGGGCCTCCTGGGGGAGCGGGCGGCGGCGGCAGACGCCCGGGCGGAGCGGGCGCTCCGCGGCCTGCCCTCGCCGAAGATCACGGACGTGCGCGCGATCGCCACCGCGCCGGCCGGGCTGCGGCTCGTGGTCGTCAAGGTCACGACCGACCAGGACGGGCTCTACGGCTACGGCTGCGCCACCTTCACGCAGCGCGCCGATCTCGTTGTCGCCGCCGTCGAGCGCTACCTCAAGCCCTTCCTCATGGGCAAGCCCGCCGATCGCATCGACGACACCTGGCAGGCCATGTACAACTCCAGCTACTGGCGCAACGGTCCCGTGCTCAATAACGCCATCAGCGGCGTCGACCAGGCCCTCTGGGACATCAAGGGCCGCATGGCCAACATGCCCGTCTACCAGCTTCTCGGCGGCAAGTGCCGCGAAGCCGCCGATTGTTACGCCCACGCCTCCGGCGGCGAGATTCCGCAGGTCATCGAAAGCGCCAAACGCTTTATCGCCGAAGGCTTCCGCCACATCCGCGTTCAGGTGGGCGTGCCCGGCATGTCCGGCTACGGCGCCGGGCGCTCGGAGGTCAAGGTGGAGAAGCTGCACAACTCGCCCGTCTATGAGCCCGAAGCCTATCTGAAGCGCGTCATCCAGCTTTTCGAAGCCTGCCGCAAGGAGCTCGGCGACGAAATCGAGCTCCTCCACGACGTCCACGAGCGCGTCAGCCCCATTCAAGGCGTCCGCATCGCGAAAGAATCCGAGCGCTTCCGCCTCTTCTTCCTCGAAGACCCGCTCTCGCCCGAGGATATCGCCTGGTTCCGCCACATCCGGCAGCAGTGCACCACGCCCATCGCCATGGGCGAACTCTTCAACAGCCCGCACGAGTGGACCCCGCTCATCGGCGAGCGCCTCATCGACTACATCCGCATCCACGTCTCGCAAGCCGGCGGACTCACTCCCTGCCGCAAAATCGCCGCCTTCGGCGAACTCTACGGCGTCAAGACCGCCTGGCACGGTCCCGGCGACGTCAGCCCCATCGGCCATGCCGCCAACATCGCGCTCGACCTTGCCTGCTACAATTTCGGCATCCAGGAATCCTCGCGCTTCAACGAGCGCGTCCGCGAGGTCTTCTCCGGCTGCCCCGAACTGAAGGGCGGCTACTTCTACGCCAATGAAGCGCCCGGCTGGGGCATCGAGGTCAACGAAGCCGCCGCCAAGAAGTATCCGTTCGGTTACGGCGAGAGCGGCGAGCGCAAGCTCTACAACGGCGGCTGGGGCGAAATCCGCCGCCGCGACGGCACCATCATCAAGCAGTAGTTATTACTGAAGGAGCAACAGCGATGTCTGACTTACCTACCCGCAGAAGCGTCCTCGCCTCCACGGCGGCCGCTGCGCTTGCCTTGCCCGGGGCGCGCGCGGCGTCCGACGGCAAACTCCGCGCCGGCCTCGTCGGCTGCGGCGGCCGAGGCACGCAGGCTGTCACCGACCTGCTGACCGGCAACGAAAACGTCGAACTCGTCGCCATGGCCGACATCTTCGAGGACAAGCTTGAAGGCTCACTCCGCCGGCTGCGCGAAGGCTCCGGTCTGCGCCGCTACGAGAACATCACCGTTCAGCGCGGCGGGAAGCCGAAAACCATGACCCTGGAGGACCTCGCCAAAGACATCCCTCCGCGGATTCAAGTCGCGCCGGAGAACCACTTCGTCGGCTTCGAGGCCTTCAAGAAACTCGTGAACTCGGGCGTGGACATCGTCATGCTCTGCACGCCTCCTGGCTACAGGCCCATGCACTTCGAGGCGGCCATCGAAGCCGGCAAGCATGTCTTCACCGAGAAGCCGGTCGCAACCGACCCGGTGGGCTGCCGCCGGTTCATGGCGGCGGCCAAGAAGGCGGCGGAGAAGAAACTCTCGGTGGTCTCGGGAGCCCAGCGCCATGCGCATCAGGAGTATATCGAGACCGTCGACAAGATCAAGAACGGCGCCATCGGCGAAATTCGCTCGCTCTATTCGCACTACTTTTCCGGCCCGGTTTTCCATGCACAGGCCCGCGACCCCAAGTGGGCGGACATGGAATGGCAGCACCGCAACTGGTATTCGTTCGTATGGATCTGCGGCGACCAGATCGTCGAGCAGCACTATCACAACATCGACTTCATCAACTGGGTCATGGGCACGCACCCTGTCAAGGTTGTGGCCACCGGCGGCATCTCCTGGCGCAAGGGCAATGAGCTCTACGGCAACATTTACGACCACATGGCTTCCGACTTTGAGTATCCTGGCGGCATCCGTTATTCGTCGCACTGCCGGCAGTATCCGCGCGGCTGCACCAACGACGTCTCGGATCTCATCGTCGGCGCCAAAGGCGTCTCCAACGGGCTCGATCTGGCTACTTCGAAGGGCATCAACCCTTACGTGCAGGAGCACATCGATCTCCTGAAGTCGATCCGTGGAACCGGACCGTACCTGAATCAGGGCATGCCGGTCGCGGAGGCCACAATGACCGCCATCATGGGACGGGAAAGCGCCTACTCGGGCATTGCCATCACCTGGGACATGATCATGAACTCGCAGCTCGATCTCATGCCCAAGGCCTTTGACTACAAGCTCCAGATGGATCCTCCCGCCCTCCCGGAACCGGGCAAGTACAAGTTCATATAGGGCGGGGAGGATCTTCCGTGATGCGCCGACGGGAGTTTCTGCTTGCCGCCGCTCAGGCTTCTGCCGGTGGGGACGATTTCATCCGGGTCAGCCGGCGCGACGCTCGGTACCTCGAGACCGGCGCGGGCAAGCCCTACATCCCGATCGGGCTGAACTTAATCGCCCCGCCCCGCGCGCAAAACGAGGCCGAAGTATGGGCGGCGTTTGAACGCTGGCTCGGGCGGCTGTACGAAAACTCGGGCAACTACATCCGGCTGTGGCTCAGCAATCCATTCTGGGCCGTGGAACACGAAAGGGAGGGCCTGTACGACGAGTCGCGCGCGAAACGGATCGAACGCGTGCTCGACCTCTGCCGCAAGCGCTCGATCAAGGTGAAGATGACGCTGGAGCACTTTCGAACCATCGGCGAGCCAACCAAACAGCCATGGGCGGACAAGCCGCTCCACAACAAAACGAACGGCGGCTCGGCCCTCTCGACCGCCGACTTCTTCGACGGCGAGGCCCCCCGCGCTCAGTTCAAGAAGAAACTTGGCTGGTTCGCAAAACGATTCGGGGACGATCCTGCCGTTTTCGCCTGGGAACTTTGGAATGAAGTCAACGCCGTCCGCGGCGGCGACGTCCTGGCATGGACCGAAGTCATGCTCAAGGAGCTCCATGCGAGGTTTCCCCGGAATCTCGCCGTGCAGAGCCTCGGCAGTTTCGACCGCGAACGGACGCGCAACATCTACCGGCGGCACAGCCTCCTGCCCGGCAACGACCTCGCGCAAGTGCACCGCTATCTCGACCTCGGCGCCGAGTGGGAAGTCTGTCATGGTCCCGTGGACGTGCTCGCCGCCGAGGCTGTGCGTGAACTGCTGTCCTACAAGCCGCAGCGCCCCGTGCTGCTGGCCGAATCGGGCGCGGTGGAACCGAAGCACACCGGGCCATTCAGGTTGTACGCGAAGGACAAAGAGGGCATCATCCTGCACGATGTGCTGTTCGCGCCGTTCTTCGCCGGAGCGGCGGGTCCCGGGCAGATCTGGCACTGGGATTCCTACGTCGATGCGAACGACCTGTGGTGGCACTTCGGCCGGTTCTCCGCCGTCGTGGAAGATCTCGACCCGCCTGCCGAGCGGTTCCAGCCGTCCATGCTCGAGCACGACGCGCTGCGGATCTATTCTCTGGCGGGCAACAACACAACGCTCCTCTGGTGCCGGGACCGCGAAAACACCTGGCGCAGCGAACTCGAGCAGGAGCGCAGCCCCTCGACGCTGCGGGGGCTCGAGATCCGCGGATTCGGCGATGCCCGGTCCGCCCGGCTGTTCGATCCCTGGGCCGGCCGCTGGCAGGCGCTGGAAAGGCCAAACGGGGTGCTGCGGATCCCTCAACTGAAACGCTCGGCGGTGGTGCGGCTTGAGAATGCATTGCGCGCCTGATCCGGCGGCCCTCCGCCGGCAGCCTGCCGTCTGCGGTCCCGATTCTGATGTAGTTTCATCCTGAAACCGTGAAGAGCCTGGCCAGCCTGCGCGGAATCCCGGGCGCCGCCGCCGGCGCGGCGACGAGCAGGGCATCGGTTGGGTCAAACGGTTTTCATTCAACCGGATCGAACGCTATCCGCCGGCAGGCGGGACGCGCCAGCAGGCGCTCTCCGACAGATTCCCTGAGTCCCGCGCTGAGTTCCTGCGCGGCAGGATGAAGCCCGTGATTGCATCGCGAGCCGGTTTCTTCGCCGGATGCGGCGCCTCGCCGTGGGTCTTCGAAATGGAGTGGCGGCTGCGCGGCGTGGAGGACGCCATGCTCGACATGGCCGAGGCTCCGCAGGCGAGCCCAAAGTGCTCTGAAGTGCTCCGGCCCGGGCGCTCAATGTATAATTCGACCGGGTGTTGAGATTGGAGATCTGAGACATGGCCTTATCGAGAAGACACTTCTTTTACGTCCCACTACTGGCCGGCGCGGTTCCATCTGCCGGCTTCGGCAGCGTGGCCAATCTCAAATTCGCAGGCTACAAATCCCCCAACGAAAAGCTGAACTTCGCCGCCATCGGTTCCGGCGGGCAGGGCGCCTCCAATTTGGGCGCGGCGGCGCCGACCGAGAACGTGGTCGCCTTGTGCGACGTCGACGACCGCCGCGCGGCGGCCACCTATAAGCGCTTTCCGGATGCGCCCCGCTACCGCGACTTCCGAAAGATGCTCGACAAGGAAGAGAAGAACATCGATGCCGTGATCATCGCCACGCCCGACCACATGCACGGCATGGCGGCCATGTGGTGCATGGAGCGGAAGAAACACGTCTACGTCCAGAAGCCGCTGGTGCGCACCATTTGGGAGGCGCGGCAACTCCGCGCCGCCGCCGCGCAGTACGGCGTGGCCACGCAGATGGGCAACCAGGGTTACTCCAACGAGGGCACGCGGCAAGCCGCGGAGATCATCTGGAGCGGGGAAATCGGGAACGTCACCGAAGTTCACGCCTGGAGCGACCGCCCCCTCTGGCCGCAAGGGCTGACCGAGATCCCGAAGGAAGATCCCATCCCCGAAACCCTCGACTGGGATTGCTGGCTCGGCGTAGCCGAGAAGCGGCCCTACACCGCCGGCGGCAAGACCGAACCCGACCGCTGGGGCGGCTTCTTCTACCAGCCGTTCAACTGGCGCGGCTTCTACGATTTCGGCTGCGGCGCTCTCGGCGACATGGCCTGCCATATCCTCGGCGCCCCGAACATGGCTCTCCACCTGTCGAAACGCAAGATCGTCGGCGTCGAGTGCATCAAGAAGGAAGGAACCAGCCCGTTCATGTTCCCGAAGGCGTCGGTGACGCGTTACGACTTCGCCGCCTACGGCAACATGCCGGCGCTGAAGATCTTCTGGTACGACGGCCTCAAGGAAAGCCCGAAGATCCCGGGAGTCCCCGAAGGCGAATGGATCGGCGATCCGCCGTTCCTGGTGCGCTCCGGCGGACCCGGCGCGCCG